>DASXGW010000004.1:328015-656031 GCA_036488875.1 Candidatus Baltobacteraceae bacterium
TTCCGAGCAGCAGATCGCTGTGACCTCCGACGTATTTCGTGAGCGCTTGCATCGTCACGTCGACGCCCTGCGCGAACGCATCGAGCAGTACGCCCGCGGCCCACGTGTTATCCAGCGCGACGATGACGCCGCGCGCGTGCGCCGCGGCGACGATCGCCGGAACGTCCTGCACCTCCATCGTGATCGATCCCGGGCTCTCGACCCAAACCAGGCGCGTGTTCTCGCGCATGAGCTCGCCGATGCCGCTTCCGATCAGCGGATCGTAGAACGTCGCCTCGACGCCGAAGCGCGACAACAGCGAATAGGCGAGCTTGCGATTGGGCGAATACGCACTCGTCGGCATCAGCATGTGGGCGCCGCTCTCGAGAAGCGCAAACGAGATGAGCGCGATGGCCGCCTGCCCGCCCGGCACGATTACGGTCCATTCGCCGTCCTCGAGCTCGCAAACGCGCGCGGCCAGTTCGAGCGCCGTCGGCGTTCCGTATAAGCCGTACGTGTAACCGGCGCGATGCTGGTTCCAGTCGTCGTCGACCGATGCGGCCGAAGGAAAGATCGTCGTGGACCCGCGGTACACCGGCGGCACCAGCGAACGGTAGCCTTCGGGGATCTTCGCATCGGAGTGAATGAGTTTGGTCTGCCAGGTTTTCTTCATCACGCGCCCCCCTTAGCGAGCTCTCGCACGATGTTCCATTCGTGCGGCATGACCGGCTGCACGGAAAGCCGCTGCCCGCGCTTGAGCAATGCCATCCCGACTAAGCGCGGATCCTCGCGCATTCGTGACAGCGTGACCGGCTGCGCGAACGTTTCGACGAACTCGACGTCGACCATCATCCAAATCGGTTTATCGGGTTTCGCGCGGCCGTCGTAATACTCGCCGCCCTTTTCGAACTGCGTGAAATCGGGATACGCTTCTTTCACGACGCGGCAAACGCCGACCGCGCCCGGCTCGGCTATACTCGAATGGTAGAAGAGTCCTAAGTCGCCGAGTTTCATCTCCATCATGTTGTTACGCGCTTGAAAGTTGCGCACGCCGGACCACGGCGTCGTTCGATCTTTTTGCAACTGCTCGAACGAGAACGCGCTCGGTTCGGTTTTGAAAAGCCAGTACCGCAACGAGCTCCCCTTTCTAGCGGGCGCAACGGCGTGACAGAACTGTTCGAGAGGCTGTAAGTGTTAATCCGCCCCGGTCGCGATAGGTCGCGACGGATCGGCGATCCATTCGCTCCACGAACCGCCGTAGACCGGCGTTTCGCCCAGGCCCGCGTGCATCATCGCCAATTGATTCACGGCGGCGGAAACGCCCGATCCGCACTGATGGACGACGCGCTGCGGATCGACGGAAGAAAACTCCGCGACTAAGTCCGCCGGCGATTTGAGCGAACCGTCGTCGTTGAAGTTTTGCTTGAACCACCGATTGCGCGCGCCGGGAATATGTCCGGCAACCGGATCGACCGTTTCGTTTTGCCCGGCGAAGCGGTCGGCCGCGCGCGCGTCGAGGATTTGCAGCTCGTCGGAACCCAGATGCGCGCGCACGTGTTCCACGTCGACGATGAGGCCGGGCCGTACGCGCGCTCGAATGTTGCCTTCGCGCCGCGGCTCGGCCGGCGCCGCGCTGACCGGACATCCGGTCTGCACCCACTTTGCGTAACCGCCGTCGAGAACCGCGACCGCATCGTGTCCGATCCAGCGAACCAGCGACCAGCAGCGCGCTGCGAACATATCGGCGCCTGCGTCGTAGGCGACGATTTGCGTGTCGTCGTCGACGCCGAGTCCTCGCAAGAAGCGCGCAAAGACCTCGGGATCGGGCATTGGATGACGGCCGTTGCGGCCCGTCTTCGGCCCGGCGAGATCGTCTTCAACCGCCGCGAAGAACGCGCCGGGAATGTGCCCCTCGTCGTAGAGGCGCTTTCCCAAACTAAAATCCGCCAGCGCATGCCGGCAGTCGATCGTGACGACCTTGGGATCGCCCTTCGACAAGCTCAGGATGAGATCGCGCAGCTCGTCAACCGAGACGATCGTCGTAAACACTAGCGAAGGTTGATCGTCTGTTTCGGCGCCGGCTCTTGTCCGCCGAACGCGTCCTTGAGGACGGTTTGCAGCTCGCCGTTCTGCGCCATCGGTCCCAGAATGTCGGTGTCGCCGTAGAACTTACCGCTGATGAAGATTTTCGGCAAGGTCGGCCAATCGGTTATCTCGGAAAGCGCCTCGCGCTTGGGAACGTTCTCCAGCACGTCGATGACTTCGAACGGATAGCCGAAGTGATTGAAAAACTCGATCGTCTCGAGCGTGAATCCGCAGCGCGGCGCGGTCTTGGTGCCCTTGCCGTAAACGCAGATCGTATTCGCCGCGACCTCGCGCGCGATCTCTTCTTTGAAGTCCTCTGCCATGGTTAGTTCTCCGGTATGATGGTTTTGAGCTCGACGGCGTGAATGCGTCCGTCTTTGTGCGCCGCCTTGAGCGCGTTGTATACGAGCCGATGCTGCTCGATCAGCGTTTTGCCTTTGAACCCCGCCGAGCGCACCGTCACGTTGAAATGGTCCATCGTTCCCGTCCGGTCGACGACGGTGACGTCGGCGTCGGGAAGCTGGGCGCGGATCAGATCGGTCAGTGCGATGTCGTCGATCATGCGTTTAGGCGCGAGCGAGCGTTTAGCGCTTCGGTTAACCCGCGGGCTTCGCTGAGGGTTTCGGGCAAGCGCGTCGCTCCCTTGGCTAAGGCCGCGGTGACGCCGGAAGCGAGCACGACTCCGGACACGCCCAGCAACAGCGCCGGAACGCCGGTCGCCCGCAAGGGGCCGACCTCTAGCGTGAACGTTTTCGTCACCCGCGAGACGCCTCGAAAAAACGCGCGGACAAAAGCTGCTCTCTTATTCATAGACCGAACTCTGTACGGCACCGGAGGAGCCCGGGCCTCTGCAGAATAGGCGGTCTCGTGCGCGCCTTCCCCCGCTGGCTCGTCTTGCTCGTGGTCGCCGCCGCTGCGGCTTCCGCGGCGGTCGCGCACGTCGTCATCGACGTCGTCGCCGATTACTTGGTACCACATGCGTCGTTCGACGACGTCGGCAGCCACGATTCGCGCGAAATCATCGTCGCGGTCGCCGTTGCCGCCGCCGCACTCATCGCCGTGCGCGGCTTTCGCCTCATTTGCGAAGCGGCTGCTCGCCGCGGCATGCGTGCGAGCGAAGCTCCGCGTTGGTCGTTCGGCGCGGCGTTCGTGCTGGCAACCGTCGCGTTGGCGTCGCTGCTCGTGCCCGCGATGGAATGGATCGACACGCTGTTGGCCGGGCGGCCGCTCGGTGACCTCGACGACGCGTTCGGCGGATCCGTCTTGCTGGGACTCATCACGATCGCGATTTGCGCCGGCTCGATCGCGCTTGCGACGTTCGCGTTGGTGCGCTGGCTGCTCTCGCACCGCGATCGAATCATCGCCGCGATCGTCGCAATCATTTCCAAGGATTACGCAACTCTGCCGTCTGCGGCAGAGTTGCGTACGTTCGCTACCGCGCCGGTGCGCCGCCGCAGCATCGCATCGATGCGGCGCGGGAAGCGCGGACCTCCTCGTCTTGCCGTGTCTTCAACCGTAGTTGCACACAGGGCATACGAGGATTTACATGCTACACATACTCGTTGCGGCGTGCTGTCTCGTTACAGGCAGCGTTCGTACGCCGGCCGGAGCGGGAATCGCTCAGGCTTCTCTCTTTTTTTCGGGTCCTAAGACACTCCACAGCCAAACCGACGCAAAGGGCAGCTTCTCCGCGTCGTTGCCGCCGGGGCGCTACGACCTTACGGCGAGCGCGAGCGGCTACGCGACGGTGACCGTGAACACCGGCGACATCAACCGAGACTCTAACGTCGACGTCGTGCTCGAGCCCGTAAACTCGCCCAGGCTGCGTACCATCGGTACGGTGACCGTCAACGGCGGATACGCTCTCGTGCGCAACGCCATCCCCGAAGTCGACGTCTCTCGCGCGCAGATGGACGCATTGGGATACACCACCGTCACGGAAGCGCTGCAAGCGGTTCCGTCGGTCGTCATCCAGCGGCCCGACTCGGGCGCGCCGACCGCACCCGACGTCGTTTCACTGCGCGGTCCGGATCCCTCGGAAGCGATGGTGACGCTCGACGGGCATCTGCTCAACGATGCGAACACGGGCGATCTCGATCTCTCGCAGTTTGCGGTGCCGGCATTTAGCGCGTTGAGTGTGACCGAAGGCCTCGGTCCTTTCGACAGCGAGGGCAGCAACACGTTCGGCGGTGCGGTCAACTTCGTTTCGCTGCGGCCGACGCAAGATCAGCACGCTGCGATCTCGGGATCGGTCGGCTCGTTCGGAACGACGCAGACGTGGCTGAATGCGACCGGTACGGCGGGCAAACTTGGGTACGCGGTCGCAGCCGACGACTATCAATCGGCCGGCCAAACGAACCAATTCGCCTACGTCGTTCCTCAGAACAACGCTCCCATCGACTGCGCGTCGTCGGCCGGCAGCGGGGCGGCAAACTGTCCGGTACTCACGCATCTGGGATCGACGATCTCGGCACGACTGGGGCTACTCAACCTCGACTATAATTTCTCGCAGCGTGCCGACGCCGGTGTTCGTGTCTTTAATCTGGGGGACGTGCGCGACGAGAGCAGCGCACTCAACGGCATCATCGGAAATCGATACGAGCCGTGCGATCCAACCGACGCGAGCAGCTACTGTCCCAGCGGAAATACCAACGTGCCGAATCCCGTGTACGGCGTGCACTTCGGCGCCGGCACCGCGACCTTCGCGCAAAACATCCGCGCTTACGACGTCTACTCGCGCTCGGTGCTGGGGTCCGGCACGCTCTTGGCGGATTTCTTCGCAGACGACAACGGCGTCAACTTTTCCGGCGGCTCGACGGGCGTCACGCCGTACGACGTCTCGCACACCGACCAACGGTATGACGAGTCGCTCTCGTGGGGACGGACCTTCGACGACGGCGAGTTTGCGTTCGGCGGATACACGCGGCAAGAGTCATTGGGCGGACAAGGCATTGCTGGAACGCTTTACAACAGCGTTCATTCCTACTTCGCGCGCGGAGCGCAGCGTTTCGGCAGGCTTCGGCTGTCGAGCGGCATCTACGACGCAAACTACACCACGTTTGGAAGTTCCGCCGATTGGCGTTTAGGAGCGAGCTACGATCTCGGTAGTTCCGACGTCGTCCGTGCGTCGGCGGGTACGGGTTTCCGGCCGCCCCTTCTGATCGAGCAGTACTACTTTCCGCAAGTTGTCGAAAGCGGGAAGGTGCAACCCAACCCCGGTCTGCCGCCGGCCGACTCAAACTGCGTCGTTGGGGGCCAGGGAAATCCGAGCGAAAAGGCCGAGCACGCGACCGAATACGAGGCCGGATTCTCGCATCTGTTCTCGAGCAGTTCGAACCTCGACGTTTCGCTCTACCGTTCAAATCTGCGCGACACGATCGAAAACTTCTATCCCGGATTCTCGTGCAACACGCCCAACGGCTTCGCGTACGAGATTCCGATCAACATCGGTAACGCCGTCTACGAGGGTGCCGAAGTGCAGTTCAAGCAGCGTTTCCCGCAACAGCATCTCACCATGCAGCTGGGGTACGGGTTGAACGTCGCGTTCCCGTATTCACTGGGACCCAACGTGTCCAACCCCACGTCCGGCGGCAATCTCGTTGCGTACCAGCAGTTTTTGGGCGTTCCCCAGCAGCAGGCGTCGGCAACGCTGCTGTGGGCGGATAAGGGCTGGCACGCCGCCACCGCCTTCACGTTTACGGGTCGCAACAATCCGCTCGGGCAGGCGCCCTATACTTTCACCGACGCCGCCGTCGGTAAGTCGTTCGGTAACGTCGACTTTACGATCGCCGGCACGAACCTGTTCAACTCCGTCTCGGGCCCGTTCACCTATTACGGTGCGGGCGTGCCGTACCAAGGGTTATACGCAGGGAAAAACGGAACGTCTTACCTCGCTCCGCTCCAGACCGACCAGCTCTTCGTACAGCCCGCGGCGGTGCACTTCGCCATCACCATAAAACAGTAATGACCCAAACCATGCGCGCGGTCCGCCTGCACGAAATCGGCGGACCGCAGAACCTGCGAATCGACGACGTGGAGGTGCCGCAGCCGGCATCCGGCGAGGTCGTGGTGCGCGTGCGCGCCGCGGCCTTCAACCGGCGCGACGTCTTCATTACGCAGGGACTCTATCCGAAGATCGCGCTGCCCGTGATTCTCGGCTCCGACGGAGCCGGCGAAATCGCGGCGGTTGGCGACGGCGTGTCGCACGTAAAGGCGGGCGATGCCGTCGTCGTCGATCCGATGCTCGGCTGGGGCGACGATCCAAACGTGTGGGATGCGCGCTCCAGCTCGATTCTCGGGATGCCGCATCCCGGAACGTTCGCGCAGTACGTCGCGGTACCGGCGGTCAACGCGTACCCCAAACCCAAGCACCTATCGATGCAGGAAGCGGCCGCGATTCCGCTGGCCGGACTCACCGCGTACCGTGCGACGTTCACGCGCGGCGAGCTCGAGCCGGGACAAACGGTGCTGATCACGGGCGTCGGCGGCGGCGTGCAAACGTTCGTCCTGCTCTTTGCCAAGCGCGTGGGGGCGCGCGTCATCGTTACGTCGGGAAGCGACGAGAAGCTGGAACGTGCGAAGGAGCTCGGCGCCGATGAAGGCCTCAACTACCGTACGAATCCCGATTGGCACAAAGCGCTGCGCTCGATGGGAGCGATCGATCTCGTCGTCGATTCGTCGGGTGGCGACACGTTGGCCAAAGCGCTCGACGCGGTTCGTCCGGGCGGACGGATTGCCGTCTACGGCGGCACCAACGGCGATGCGACGATCAAGATGTTTCCGCTATTCTGGAAGCACGTGACGATCGTGGGTACGTCGATGGGCAGCCCTGGGGATTTTCAGGCGATGCTCGCGCTGTTCGAAGAAAGCGGCATGAAACCGGCGATCGACGAGTCGTTCGGGATGGGCGACGTCGTCAAGGCCGCGGAGCGCATGGCCTCGTCGAATCACTTCGGAAAGATCGTCCTCGACGTCGATTAGTTACACGTACCGTTGGGCGCCGGGTGGTTGCGGTAAATCGATCCCGCGTTTGCGACCGGTAAGTTCGGTCCCGGGTCGAGGACGACGCGAACCTTACCGTTGGGCGTAAGGCGGCGCTCGCACGCGACGAGTGCTTTGACGTTGCTATGCGCGTTGCCGCCGATCCATAGATCGAACCACAGCCGATAACAGCCGTTGCTGCCGCTGCCCACCGGCGGCCCCGACGCGGCGCACAAGTCTTCGCGCACGAAATATTTCTTAATGAACGGAACGTAGATCTTCGTTCCGTAGGGAATCGTTGCGTCGTTGGCTTTTTCGGTCGCAAACGTCGTCGGATTGCAGTAGGTGCCGTCGCCTCCCGCGTGCTGGTGGATCACGGGATGGGCGATCGCTTTACCCGGCGGCGTATTGTCGGGATAACCGTAAAACGTAATCGTCGCCTTGGCGTTTTTCGGCGCGACGGTGGTCGTGTAACACGACGTCGGCCCAAGCGCCGACGGCAAGGGCGGCGCAACGGCCGGCACGACGTGCTGGCCGCAGGCCGTCAACATCAGGACGACGTAAGGTGCCAGCCTCGGAGGAAAGCGCATGTACGCAGTACGTTTGAGAACCTTCGTTTCAGCCCTTGCTCTCGCGGCGTTTACGCTTGGAGCGACGCCGGTCAGTCCGATGGGTACCGTCAAGGCGTTCGTCGACGCGTTCAACAAGGCCGACGGCAAAGGCATGCTGGCGACCTGCGCGCCGCAGGCCGGAATCATCGACGACTTTCCGCCCCACGCTTGGATGTCGTGCGGCGATTGGTGGAAAGCCTATCTCGCCTTCTCCAAGCAAGACGGTGACAGCGACGGATTGGTCACGCTCGGGCCGCCCGTCCACGTCGATGTGACGGGAAATCTCGCGTACGTCGTCGTTCCAACGACGTTTTCGTACCAGCACAAAGGATCGACCGTTAAGCAAAACGGAGCGACCTGGACGCTGGTGCTGAAGAATACCTCGGCCGGCTGGCGCATCACGGCGTGGGCTTGGGGCGCGGGCAGGTAACCGCCGACGACGCGCGGCTCGCCGCGCTCGGATACAAGCAGCAGTTATCGAGGGTACTCTCGCTCTTCGACAACTTTTCCGTTGCCTTCAGCTACCTCAGCCCGATGGTCGGGATCTACTCGCTTTACACGCTTGGTTTGGGAACGGGCGGCCCGCGCTACATCTGGACCATTCCGATCGTCGTCGGATGCATGCTGCTCGTCGCGCTCGTCTTCGGCGAGTTGGCGAGCGAGTATCCCCTCTCGGGCGCGCTCTACCAATACGGAAAGTACAACGTCGGCCCGCGTTTCGGCTGGTACATCGGCTGGATCTACGGCTTCGCGCTGCTCGCGACCGTCGCGTCGGTGGATTCCGGCGCCGTGGGCTACGTGACGGCGCTCTGCAACCTGCTGTTCAAGACGAATTTGAAGCCCGACGATCACGCAACGATCTTCGTCATCGCGGGCGGCATCATCGTGTTGTCGGCGATTCTCAACTCGGTCGGCGCCAAGATCATGGGTCGCGTCGCACGTTACGGCGTTTACGTCGAAACCATCGGAACGTTCGGCGTCTTCTTGGCGCTGGCGATCTTTGCGTTTCATCAGAACCTCGGGTTCATTTTCACGACGCAAGGCGTCGAGCACGTCAAGACCAATCCGATGAGCCTGGACTTCGGCGGGAGCTGGGCGGCCGCCGCGCTCGTTGCCGTGCTGGCCAACGTCTACATCTTTTACGGATTTGAATCGGCTGGCGACATTTCGGAAGAGACGCTCGACGCCCAACGCCAAGTGCCGCGCGCGATGCGCAGCGCGCTGCTCTACGGCGGGATCGCGTCGTTCGTCTTGGTACTCGGACTCCTGCTCGCAACGCCGCACGGGGGCATCGCGCCGATCGTCAACGGAAGCGTCAACACCGTTCTCGCGCAGTTGCCGCCGTGGCTGCAAGATTTTTTTCTCGTCATGGTGATCGTGGCGTTCTTTAGCTGCGGGACGGCCGTACAGGGCGCCGGCGCGCGCGTCGCCTTCGCGCTGGCGCGTGACGGCGCGTTGCCCGCCGGCCAAAAGATCGCGAGCATCTCACCGCGCCACCACACGCCGGTCAATGCCATCCTGGTCGGCACCATCGTTCCGTTCCTCTTCTTGCTGCTGGTGCTGGTCAATCCAAGTAAGCCGGTGCACGTGCTGTGGTTCGACTACCCGGCCAACGTCAACGCGCTCTACGCACTCGTGTCGTTTGCAACGTCGGGTATTTATCTGGCGTTTTTCTTGACGGTCGTTGGAGCGCTCGTGGCACGCCGCCGCGGTTGGAAGCCCAGCGGCGTCTTTACCCTCGGCGCGTGGGGCGTTCCGGTGACGGTCGCGGGGGGACTTTACCTGCTGCTCATGCTGCTCAACATCGTGTGGCCGAGCGCGCTCGGCAGCGGGCGCGCCGTGTTCAATTACGGCTGGGTGACGCTGCTCGTGATGGCGATTATCGTCGGAGCGGGCGCGATCTACGAAACGATCGCTCGGCCCGCGAAATCGCGGTGATGCGGCAGCGCCCGAAAAGCTTCACGACTTTCCTCATCGGGAAGCGCGGCCAGCTGGTCTTGAAAAATCGCTTCCGCTCGAGCTAAATACTCGCCGGCGCTCTTGCCGTTGCCGATTGCGCGCTCGATCTGCGCGATCGTGGCATAGAGACGCGGCGGCGTTCGCAGAGGGCTTGCGCCGGCGAGCAACGTTTCGAGCTCGGCGGCCGCCCCAGCGGCGTCTTCGAGTCTTCCGGCACGGAACAGCGCCTCGGCGAATCGGCAAAGATCTTCCATGAGCGAATCGGTATTGAGGAGCGTTCGCCGGATGTCGACCGCGGCGCGTAAGCGGCGGAGTCCGGAATCGGTGTCGCCGGCACCGCACTCGATCGTTCCTAGGACGCTAAGCGCTCCGGCAATGCAGCGTTGGTCCGCGGTCGGCCCGGCAAGTTCGAGCCCGCGCGCGGCATCTTCGCGAGCACCGGCAACGTCGCCGGCGGCATACCGTGCGTCGCCGATGTTCGTCCATGCGAATGCGACCAGATTGCGCGCCCCGGCGCGCTCGGCACATGCAGCGGCTTGCCGGTAGAATTCAACTGCTTGCGCGAAGAGCCCGACCTCGAAGTAGTGAACGCCGAGGTTCGTGTACGTGGCGGCAAGCGACTGAGGTTGTTCGAGTTGCTCGAAGAGGGCGGCCGCCGCTTCGTACTCTTGCCGTACGCTCGCGGGATCGCCGCCGACCATCGCCGCCCAGCCCAACAGCCAGTGCGCTTTGGCTTCGGTTTCACGGTCGTTGATAGTGGTGGCTAGGTCGAGCAGTTCCGCTCCGACGCGTCCGAGGATAACCGGATCTTCCGTCGCGGTGCCGACCGAACTCTCGGCCCACAACATATCCATACGCTCGGAGATCGGTTCGTCACCGGTGCGTTCGGCGCGCAAGAGGTCGAGCTGACGCGATGCAGTGGCCACGTCGCCGCAGCGCATGAGCGTCAAGATGAGCCGTTGACGAACGTGCAAAATGCGCCGCTTATCGCGCAGTGCTTCGGCGAGCACGAGCGCTTGTTCGAATTCGGCTACCGCTCCGCGAAAATCGCCGATGCCGACGTGAACGCTTCCCAGAGAGCACAGCGCATCGGCGATCCGGTCGCTCCAGCGCATGCGACCGGCCAGGTCGAGCATCTTGTCGATGAGCGTCCGCTCGCGTTCGCGTTCTCCGGTTTGGGCGTAGAAGCGGGCTCGCGCCTCCATCGCACCGTAGCGCTCGGCGTCGCCGAGGCAGGTCGCGACGGTCTCGAGGTGTACGAGGTCGTCGTTCCAGCGTTCCACCGACACGTAGTGCTCGTCGGCGCGCACGAGCACGCTGAGCGCTTCGAACTTGCGCTGTGGATCGTCTTGGAGTTCGATCGCTTCGCGGGCGTAACCGATTGCTTCGTCGCGTGCGTACACCTCGAGCGATGCCTCGGCCGCGCCGGCAAAGGCGTGCGCCGCACGTGCGCGCTCTCCCGCGGCCTTCCAGTGGCGAGCGATCGAATGCAGCGTACCGGTTCCGGCGTCGTCGCTCTCGAGCAGCTCGGCGATACGGCGATGGCGCGCGGTGCGTTCGCAAGCCGGTATGTTCGAATAGATCGCCGCTTCGATGAGCGCGTGCGAGAACGCGTACGCGTACGCCGAACTGCCCGACGTGCGAATAAAACCGCGATCGAGCAGGACGCCGAGCGCGTCGAAAAGCGCGCTTTCATTCCAGTTTAGGGCGCCTGCCAAGACGCCGGCCGTAAACGTTCGTCCGGCGACGGCCGCGGCGTCGAGCAGCGCGTGACTCGATGCGTCGAGCGACGACGTCCGCTCGAGAATCGTTTCGGCGATATTACGCGGCGCGCTGCCCGGCGACGGCAGCGTGCCGGTTTCCGCATAGTTGCGCAGCAGCAGCGATGCGAACAGCGCGTTCCCTTCGCTGCCCCGATACACGGCAGCGCTCAACGCTTCGTCGCTCGACGAGGCGCCGATCTTTGCAACGAGCTCGGCCACTTCGCCGGCCAGCAAGGGAGGAACGTCGATCGACGTCGCAAGCCGCTGATTGTGCAAACGCCGGCGCAGCGAATGCAGCTCGTGGCCGGGCGTCACCTCGCCGGTGCGGTACGTCGCTACGATCGCCACGGGAACGGCGGCGATGCGCGCCGCCAGCGCTTCGAGCGCTTGCAGCGTGGCCGCTTGCGCCCAGTGGAGATCTTCGAGGACCAGCACGAGCGGGCGCGATCGCGACAGCCGCTCGATGGTTCGTTCGATCGCTTCGAATAGGCGCTTTTGCGCGTCGCCGGGTTCGAGCGGTTTGGGAGGCGGGATACCGGCTATGCGCGCGTGCAGCTCGGGAAGCAGCTCGCTCAAAGCGCTCAGCCACGGCATAGCCGGCGGCGAGTCGGCGATCATCGAGATGCCGCGCCGAAGTGCCTCGACGATCGGTTCGTACGGATAGGCCTGAGGATTGGACGTCTCGCCGTAGAGTGCGCGGCCGCCCTGTGCGCCGACCGTCGCGCAAATCTCGCCGATCAAGCGCGTTTTGCCGGCGCCCGCGTCGCCGCCGACAAAGACGACGGTTCCACGTCCGCGCGCGGCATGTCGCCACGCGGCCTCCAGGACCTGCATTTCGGCGCGGCGTCCCACGAACGGCGTGCGTGTCGAGGCCGGGACCCCGCTGAGAAGGGCGTCGCGCAACGCTAACGTTTCGGGCATGGGATCGACGCCCATCGCCGCGTGCAATCGATCGACGAAACGTTGAAAGCGCCCCACCGCTCCCAACCGGTCGCCCGATTCGTACTCGACGGTCATCGCTAGACGCAGCGCGTCTTCGCGAAACTCGTCGGCGGTAAGAATACGCTCGGCGTAGGCGAGCGCTTCGCTCAAACGCGAATCGCGCCGCGCGCCGATGGCGGCTTCGAAGCACGCGGTCAGATACAGCGTGCGCAGACGCTCGCGGTCGGCAATGAGAAATTCGTCAGGCCAATCCGCCAAAAGATCGCCGTTATATAAAGCGATGGCTTCTTCGCGCCGCTTCGGATCGTTCGCACGATCTTCGAACTCGAGCACGTCGAACCACGCCGGAGCGCCTACGTTCCACGCGATCGTGCGCGCGGTCGTGTCGAGCCATTCGATATCGTCGATCGCGGGCAGCGCCTGCGCGACGAGATGCAGGTGCCGGCGAAGATTCGCACGCGCGTTCGAATCCAGTTCGTCGGGCCAAATTGCTGCCGCCAAGGTGGAACGCGTCGGCGGCTCGCCGCGGCGCAGCGCGATCGTTGCGAGTACGGCGACGCAACGTGCGGGCGTGGGCAGCTTGATGGGCTGCCCGTCGAACTGTATCGACGGCGTTCCGAAGAGCTGGACGACCAAACGCGACATCGGATTAGATCAGATTATACACGTAGAGCTCGTTCAAGTAGAGCTCTGCCCCCAGCTCGGCGGCGATCACTTCGGCCTGTTCGGTGCCGACGAGCTCCTCGAGGGGCGGATTGAGAATCCAGCGCTCGCGATCGGTCATCGCGCGATCGAGCCGGCGCGACGCGACGCGGCCTTCCTGCTCGAGCGCGATCAAATACGCCAGCATTTGGCGGGCCATCGCCGGCCATAATACCGGGCGATGCTCGCCATAGATCTCCAAAACGAGTTCGGGAACGGTCTTTTCGCCGCGCGCCAGCGCCTGCGTGAGTTCGCGCTCGCGCATTTCGCGGTGCTCGATGTACTCGGAGATTTTTGCTTGCGCGCTCTCAACGATCGGGCCGTGACCGCCGTAAATCGTTCGTGCGTCGGGAAACTCGTCAGCGAGACGACGGAGCGTCGCCTGATACGGTCGCATCGCGCCGCCGGGCGGCGCGATCACGACGGTACCTTCACCTAAAATGACGTCGCCCGTAAATAACGCGCGTTGTTGCGGCAGATAGAAGACGACGTGATCGAACGTGTGACCGGGAGCGTCGATCACGCGCAGCGCGACGGC
The DNA here is from genome assembly GCA_036488875.1 of Candidatus Baltobacteraceae bacterium. Taxonomy (NCBI): domain Bacteria; kingdom Bacillati; phylum Vulcanimicrobiota; class Vulcanimicrobiia; order Vulcanimicrobiales; family Vulcanimicrobiaceae; species Vulcanimicrobiaceae bacterium. The sequence goes on from DASXGW010000004.1 coordinate 341,575, forward strand.
GCCGACGGATAGCGCGCCTTCGAGGGTGAGATCGGCGTCGCGATCGGCACTGCTGCGCGGATGGGCGTAGATCGGCGCGCCGGTGAGCTGCGCCAGCGGACGCGCTCCGGGCGCGTGATCGGGATGGCCGTGCGTGAGCGCGATGGCTCGAATCGTCAAGCCGCGTTCGCGTGCCGTCTGCGCGATGGCTTCGACGTGACGCACGATCGGCGGCCCCGGATCGATCGCGAGTGCGGCGCCGCCGCCGCAATCGATCACGTAGGAGTTCGTCCCGGTCAAGGTCATCGCCGATGGATTGGGAGCGCGCACCAGGGTTACCACGCGTCTTCCAGCTCCGCGGGAATTTCGAACGAGTCGCCGGCATCGTCCGGGCAGATCGTATGAATGGTTTTGGTGCGCGCGAACGCCGCGACGTCCTCGACCGACGCAAACGCGCGTAAACGCTCGAGATGTTTGATCGTGGGATAGACGAGGTGCAGGCTGCCTTCGCGGAAACGCTGCAGCGCGTCCGCCGGCGCGATCCAAATGCCGTCGTGGGTTTCGAACGCGTCGGCGCGCGCGATTTGATCGGCAGGCGCTAGTGCGAAGAAGAAGTGCGTGTCGTAGCGCCGCGGCTCGCTCGGCGGCGTGACCCAGTGCGAGAACGGGGCGATCGCCGCCGGATCCAAACGCACCCCCGCCTCTTCGAAGAGCTCGCGTACCGCAGCGTTGCGCAGCGCGCCGGGCAGCTCGCCGTCTTGCGGATCGACGGTACCGCCCGGAAAGACGTACGCGTCGGGCGCGAACCCACTGCGCGACGAGCGTCGCGTCAGGTAGAGTTCGAAGCCGCCGGCAGCCGGGCGCGCAAGAATGACGGTCGCTGCCAAACGCGGAGCGCTCACGATCCATGGATGCGTTCGCTGCGGCGCGAATCTCCTTCACTCATGAACATCGCCGTCGGAACCGACATGCCCGGCGAGCTGCCCGAAGCGCTCGGGCGCTGGCTCGACCGCCACGGTCATACGATCGTGCGCTTTGGCGCGCTGAAAACCGGCGCACAAGGCCCGTGGCCGGGGGTTGCCCGCGACGTTGGCGAGGCGGTGGCGCGCGGACAGGCCGATTACGGAATTCTGTGCTGCTGGACGGGGACCGGCGTGAGCATTGTCGCCAACAAGGTTCGGGGCGTGCGCGCCGCGCTCTGCGCAGACGCTGCGACCGCCGCCGGCGCGCGCGAGTGGAACGACGCCAACGTGCTCTGTTTGAGCTTGCGCGCGACCGCGCCGGCGATCGGCGAGGAGATTCTCGCCGCTTGGTTCTCGGCGGAACCTACCAAAGATCCGGCCTATCGCGCGATGATCGACGAAATCACGAACGCGTAAATCCAAGCCGCCACCTTGGCCGTTGGTAGGGCATGAAACTCATTATCGCAGCGGTGATTGCCGCAATGACTTGGATGCCAAACGTCGTCGATCAGCCGTCACGGTTCTCGGGACCCGGCGTGTACACCGGGGCGCCGGCGCTTCCGGTGACGCTCTCGATGGTTATCGCGGGCGGCGGGCCGTCGAACTTTCAAACCGTAACGCTCGTCAAGGCGCTCGCGGGCAGCAAAGCCGACGCCGAAGTGGCGTCGCTCAAAGCGAAATTCGGTGCCGACAAAGTCACCAACTTCGTGACCATCTTCCCCTTCGTCGTCTCCGACTCGCTCAAGATCGCGAAGGCAAAGGGCGTCGCGCTGCCGTCGGCCCCCAGTCCCGATCCCAAAGATGGTAAGGCGCTCTCCAAGGCGTTGTGGGATGCGGGCCAGACCGGCCACAGCTTCAACGCAGAAGTGATGCTCGATCGCGCCGTGTCGCACGGTATCCACGATCAGGTCATGACCGACATCGATGCCAAGTACGGCGTCGCGAAGGATGCAGACTATCACGCCGTCCTCAACCAGGCGATGCACGATCTGGCGACGGTGTACGGCTTCAGCCAGCCGTCCAGCATGTAATCCCGAACGGTAAAGCAGTGGGGGTGGTGCAATCGCACCACCCCCAGGTTTTTTCTGCCATTCACCAGGTCGCAGAATCTGGCGCTGCGCTCCGGCTACTTTTCACTCCGGCGAACCGGTCATAGAGACCTTTTCAACCCGGAGACGGTGATTCTACCAAAAGACAGTGGTCGCACTCAATATGATCGTTTTGAATAACCATGGGGTGAGGATTGCGAGCGACCAGTTGATCGCATGTCCCGTCCAACAGTACGGACACGATCGCCGCGTAACCAACAGCAGCGAGTAGGCAAGCACTACCGACGTTATCGCGGCGAATCCGACGGCAACGAGTACGACCGCCGTTCCGGCCGGGGAGCGCACCAGCCAGACGGCCGCCGCGAGCGCGAGATAATAGACCGCTCCGAGGGCGGCGTTGGGGACGCCGCCGTAGAGCCGGGCGCGGGGGGTTTGGACGACGCTGGGCTCCGCCAGCCGGCCCCGCTCGGCCCGCCGGGTCTTGGCAAGCATGAAAAGCGAGGCGTAGAGCCCAACTCCGCACAGCACCGTGATCGCTACTTCTAGTATCGTGACCATCTGGGATTGAACCGCCTCGTTCGCCGCTTGGCCGCCCTCGCGCTGCTGATCGCTTCGTTCTTACTGGCGTTCTTCGTCATCCGCTATCAGCCGCGGGTCGAGCACGAAATTCGCACTATCGGCTTCATGGCACTGCCGCTGGCGACCGCCGTTTTCGCGCTGGTCGCTTCGGCGCCGTTCTCGGTCACCGACGCGCTGGCCATCATGAACGGCGCGATCTTCGGACCGGTTGAGGGCTCCATCGTCAATGCGGTTGGACTGATTTTTGCCGCCCTGCTCGGCTATTGGATCAATACCCGCGCGACGCAAATGCTCGACGTGCACCAGTATCTCGAGCGGTTACCGGCGTGGGTCAAACGCTTCCCGGTCGGGTCGCCGGCGTTCTTGCTCGCGGTCCGCGTGATTCCCGGCTTCGGCGGAACGGTCGCAACGGCAACGGCTGCGGCGTTCAAGGTTCCGATTTGGGTGCACGTGTGGACGATGTGCGCGATCGCGATACCGATCTGCACGTTGCTTGCGATCTTCGGCGATCGCGTGACGGTCTTCATCCACCGCACCGAGTGGCGCGCGACGCACTACTGCCAGACGCATCGCTGTCCGCATTTCCATTTCCGCCGGTTCCACCCGGCGCCGAGGCCGTCGCCGTGATCGTTCCCACGATCGTCTCGAACGGGCGCGAGCTCGAGACGCTCTGCACGCGCGTGCGCGCCGCCGGCCGCGTGGCGATCGACACGGAGTTCCACGCGGAGCGTACGTATTCGCCGCGATTGATGGTGGTGCAGCTCGCGTTCGACGACGGCGCGGCCATCGTCGATCCGCTCGCGATCGCCGATATCGGTCCGCTCGCGCAGGCGCTGTGCGAGACGACCGTCATCGGACACGCGCTCTCGTCGGACCTGAAGATCTTCGCCGATCGCTTCGACCGCGTACCGCCGGAGGTTTTCGATACGCAGATCATGGCGGCGTTTCTGGGTTACGGCATGCAGATATCGCTCGTCGATTTAGTGCGCGACCTGCAGCACGTGCGTCTGGCAAAATCGCAGACCGTCAGCGATTGGTCGTCGCGTCCGTTTTCGGAGCGCCAGATCGAATATCTCGTCGACGACGTCGCGCACTTGCTGCCGATGTTCGACGTGCTGCGCGAGCGCCTGGAGAAAAAGGGCCGGCTCGAGTGGGCGCGCGAGGAGTGCGAGGAGCTCGGCGAGATCGAACGATATCGTATCGACGAGCGGCGCGCCTACCTTCGAATACCGGGCGCAATGCGCATGAACCGGCGCGAGCTCGGCACGCTCAGCGAGATCGTCAAGCTGCGGGATCGTATCGCACGCGAGCGAGACGTTCCGGTGAAATACGTGATTCCCGACGACGTCGTCGCCGGTTTGGCGTCGTTGCGTCCGAAGACGCTCGACGATCTGGCACAGCTTCGGCGGCTCGACGCGGGAACGCGGCGGCAGCTGGGACCGGCGATTCTCGACGCGGTCGCACGCGGTCAGGCACTCGACGAAGCCAGCCTGCCCGAGAAGCCGCAGCGGCCGCTTGGCCCGTCGCGCGATACCCTCGTCGCGCTGCTGAGCGTGGTGGCCGGCGAGATGGCGCGGGAAGCCGATCTGCCGGCCAGTCTGGTCGTGCCGCGCTCGGTGCTCGAGCGCCTGGCGCGCGAGCTTCCACGCGACCGCGCCGCCTTCGAAGCGGCGCTCGCGCTGACGCCTTGGCGCCTCGAACTCGTCGGCGAACCGCTCTGGCGACTTTTGTCCGGCGAGTCCGGACTGCGCATCGAAGGCTACGCCGAAGGCGACCCCAAAATACGCCTGTCCGATGGAACAGCACACGAATAGTTTCAACGCCGTCGATACGCTGAGCGCCGGCGAGCGCTCCTACAAGTATTATCGCCTCGACGCGCTCGAACGCGCCGGACTGACGAAGCTCGCGCGCCTGCCGTTCTCGATCAAGATTCTGCTCGAGAACTTGCTGCGGTTCGAAGACGGGCGTTCGGTGACCCGTCACGATATCGAAGCGCTGGCGAAGTGGAACCCGCAAGCGCACCACGAGAAGGAAATCGCGTTTCGACCCGCGCGCGTGCTGTTGCAAGATTTTACGGGCGTTCCCTGCGTGGTCGATCTCGCGGCGATGCGCGACGCGATGGCCACAATGGGCGGCGATCCCAAGAAGATCAATCCGCTGCAGCCGGTGGAGCTGGTCATCGACCACTCGGTGCAGATCGATTTCTTCGGAAGCAGCGACGCGCTGGCGAAAAATGCCGAGATCGAGTTCGAGCGCAATCGCGAGCGCTACGCGTTTTTGAAATGGGGACAGGAGGCGCTGTCGGATTTCCGCGCGGTGCCGCCCGATACGGGCATCGTCCACCAAGTCAACATCGAGTATCTCGCGCGCGTGATCTTCGGCGCGCGAAGCGGCGACTCGGCGCAGCTCGAGGGCAAACCGCTGGCGTATCCCGACACGTGCGTGGGAACCGATTCGCACACGACGATGGTCGACGGTCTCGGCGTGCTCGCGTGGGGCGTCGGCGGCATCGAAGCCGAAGCCGCGATGCTCGGACAGCCGGTCACGATGCTCATTCCCGAAGTCATCGGCTTCCGTTTGGACGGCAAGCTGCGCGAAGGCGTTACCGCCACCGATCTCGTGCTCACCGTGACCGAGATGCTGCGCAAGAAAGGCGTCGTCGGCAAGTTCGTCGAGTTCTTCGGCCGCGGGCTCTCCGCGCTGCCGGTCGCCGATCGCACGACGATCGGCAACATGTCGCCCGAGTTCGGATCGACGGTCGCGATCTTCCCGATCGACGACCGGACGCTCGAGTATTTACGTCTGACGGGACGCAGTGCCGAGCACGTCGCGCTCGTCGAAGCGTACGCGCGCGCGCAAGATTTGTTCCGTACCGATGAAACGCCCGATCCGCAATACAGCGACGTCTTGTCGCTCGATCTTTCGACCGTCGAGCCGAGCCTGGCCGGACCGAAGCGTCCGCAGGATCGCGTCCCGCTTCACGACGTGAAGCGCTCGTTCGGCGCCGCGATGGAAGAATGGACGGCGGCGCGCGACAAAGCCAATAACGCGGTCGCGCGCTTCGAAGGCGAGGGCGGCGGGGGCACGGCGACGATCGCCCAGACCTCGAAGAACGTTGCCGATGGTTCGGTCGTCATTGCGGCGATCACGTCGTGCACGAACACGTCGAACCCGTCGGTGCTCGTCGGCGCCGGGTTGCTCGCGCGCAATGCGGTTGCACGTGGGCTCGCAACCCAGCCGTGGGTGAAGACGTCGCTCGCGCCGGGATCCAAAGTCGTAACGGATTACCTTGCCAAGGCCGGCTTGCAGACCTATCTCGACAAGCTCGGATTCAATCTCGTCGGATACGGATGCACGACGTGCATCGGCAACTCCGGCCCGCTTCCGTCGGATGTCGCCGAGACGATCGCCGAACAGCACTTGATCGTTGCGGCCGTGCTCTCGGGCAACCGCAACTTCGAAGGGCGCATCCATCCGCAGGTGCACGCGAACTACCTTGCGTCGCCGCCGCTGGTCGTCGCATACGCGCTTGCCGGCAGCATGGACGTCGACCTCACCACCGAGCCGCTCGGCACGGGAAGCGACGGTAAACCCGTCTACCTCAAGGATATCTGGCCCACCGACGACGAGATTGAAAAGACGATCGCGGCGTGTATTAGCGACGAAATGTTCAAGTCGCGCTACTCCGACGTGTTCCACGGCGACGACAACTGGGCGAAGCTGCAGATCACGCCGAGCGAGCGCTACGCGTGGGATCCCAAGTCGGAGTACATCAAGAATCCACCGTACTTCGACGGCATGCCGGAGCAGCCGGCGGCGCTTAGCGATGTCGCCGGCGCCCGCGCGCTGGCCGTGCTCGGCGATTCCGTCACGACCGATCACATTTCGCCCGCCGGAAGCATTTCGCGCACCAGCCCGGCGGCAAAGTATCTGATGGACCACGGAATCGAGCCGAAAGATTTCAACTCGTACGGCGCGCGGCGCGGCAATCACGAGGTGATGGCACGCGGTACTTTCGCCAACGTGCGGCTGCGCAACCACTTGGTCCCGGGCGTCGAAGGCGGCGTCACGCGGCACTTGCCCACCGGCGAACAGATGTCGATTTTCGACGCTGCGATGAAGTATCAGTCGACCCAGACGCCGCTGATCGTGCTCGCGGGACGGGAATACGGCTCGGGCTCATCGCGCGACTGGGCGGCGAAAGGCCCATATCTGCTCGGCATTAAGGCGGTCATCGCCGAATCGTTCGAACGCATCCACCGCAGCAACCTCATCGGCATGGGCGTCTTGCCGCTCGAGTTCGTCGACCGCGCCAACCGCTCGACGTTCGGCTTAACGGGTGAAGAAGTGTACGACGTCACCGGCATCGCTGGCGGTATCACACCGAGAATGCACGCAATGGTGACGGCAACCGATCCGAAAACCAAGAAGTCGATCGAGTTCAAGGTGCGGGTGCGCATCGATACGCCCGACGAAGCCGAGTACTATCGCCACGGTGGTATCCTGCAATACGTACTGCGGCAGTTGAAGAAGTCGTAAGCACCCGCTTCGCGGACGCGCACGCCGAGCGGCTGACGCACCGGCTAGAGGCGTTTTCCGATATCGTGATGGGCTTCAGCCTAGCCCAGATGAGCCTCAATCTGGTCGTGCCGGCACACGCCGCCGACGTGTACTCGAAGCCGGTCGCACTATTCGCGTTTTTCGCGACGTTTTTGATCGTTGCGTCGACCTGGTATTCGCACCATTGGCTGTTCGATTATCTCTTCGTTCCAACGGCCTCGACGATCGTCGTGAACTTCGCCACGCTGGCGTCGCTGGTTTGGCTGGTCTATCAGTTTCAGTTGTTTCTGCACTTTGCGCCGACCCCGGACGGTCAACTAGCCTTGTTATCCTACCTGACGACGTTTGCCGTCACGTGGCTGCTATTGGGTCTGCTCTACGGGTTGTGCTTGCGACTGCGGTGGAACGCGTTGGCGGACGCGGAGCGTAAATCGGGTCTGTTCAAGACCGGACGAATCACGACGATCGGGGTCGCGACGGTAGGATCGACCGTCGCGCTGTGGGCGTTTCACCAACCCGTCGAGACGACGTTTTGGGTGATTCTCGCCGCATCCATACTGTATCGCGCCGTCGCGCGACTGGGAGGTCTCCGCGGATGAAGGCCGATCGCCTTATCTCGCTGCTGCTGGTGCTGCAGTCGCGACGTCAGTGCTCGGCGCCGATGCTCGCCGGGATGCTCGAAGTCTCGGAGCGCACGATCTATCGTGACGTCGACGCGCTCAGCGCTGCCGGCGTGCCGGTGTACGCCGAACGCGGCTCGACCGGCGGCATCGCCTTGGCCGACGGTTACCGCCGCACCTTGACGCATTTCAGCGAAGACGAAATTCGCGCGCTGTTCGTTTCGGGCGCCAGCCCACTGGCCGATTTGGGTTACGATCGCGGCTACGACCTCGCGCTCGAGAAGCTGCAAGGCGGTCTGGCCGACGTGCACCGTCGCGCCGCCGAGAAGTCGCGCTCGCGCATTCATCTCGACGGACGGCGCTGGAATCAGCCCGAGCCGCCGCGCGAGTTCCTCGTCGTCCTGCGGCGCGCGGTGTGGGACGACCGGCGCGTGCGCATGACGTATCACGACCGCAACCGCGTCGCATCGACACGCGAAATCGATCCGCTCGGGTTGGTCTCAAAAGCCGGGGTCTGGTACCTCGTCGCTCGCTCCAAAGAGGAGTTCCGCACGTTTCGCGTCGAGCGGATCGCGCACGTCGAAGAGCTCGAGGAACATTTCGAGCGCCCAGACGAATTCGATCTCGAGCGGTACTGGCGCGAGTCGATCTTGCGATTCTCCGAAAGCTCGCGCACCGAAGAAATCGCCGTGACGTTCGCGGTCGCCGCCGGTGCCGTCGATCGCGTCCAGAGCTACTGGCCGGTGGAGGTACTCGAGACGAACGGCCCGGAGTGGCTCGTTCGCATTCTCTTTCCCGGTCAGGAAATCGCGGTTTTCCAAGCCGTTGCGTGGGCCGACGTTGCGCGGATAGTGGAACCTGCCGCGCTGCGCGATGCGGCGATCGCGCGCGCGCGGCAGATACTGGAACGGTACGCGTGTGACGCTCAACGTATTGAAGGGTAGCAGAATCGCTTAGCTCGCTTTCCGTTGATGCACGATCAGGCGGTTGCCTTCGAGGTCTTGCGTGAAGGCCATGAAGCAAACCGGCGTTTCATTGACGTCGCTTATTTCTAACCCTTTGGAACGGTATTCCGTGACGGCGGCGTTGATGTCGTCGACGGCGAGCAAGAAGCCGAACCCGGGCGGCGTCTCGGGCATGCGAACCACGCCGAACGTCGAGCCGTCCGATAGCGTGAACTCCGCCCCGCGACCTTGCTCGTCAACGTGTGTCGGGACCATCCCGAGCACGTCGCGGTAGAAGGCGATTGATTTCACCGGATCTCCGACGCGAAAGCCCACGATGTCCATCCCGGTAACCATCGCCGTTATGCCTTCCGCTGATGGACGATCAGTCCGTTGCCTTCGTTATCTTGCGTGAAGGCCATGAAGCAAACGGGCGTCTCATCGACGTCGCTGATGGTGAGACCCTTGGCCCTGTATTGGGGGACGGCGGCGTGGATGTCGTCCACGGCGAGCATGACGAACCCGCCGGTTTTTGCACCCGGCTCGCGCCAGACGCCGAACGTCGTCCCGTCCGCGAGCGTGAACTCCGCGCCGCGGCCGTCGGGATCGACGGCGGTCGGTTCCATGCCGAGCACGTCGCGATAAAAGGCGATCGCCTTAGATGGATCTTCTACGAGATAACCGGCGATGTCGATGCCGGTGATCGTCGCGGTTTTCTTGGAATCGGTCACGGTCATTTTCGAGCTCCTCATGCGGATTTGGGTCCTTTTGCCTAGCCTAGCAATGCATACCTGACAGGCGCCGTCAGGTTTGTCGGCGCCGGTGGCGTATTAGCACCGGTAGGAGACGATGGAAGACACCTGGGCCGAACGCGCCGGATTGAGTGCGACGTTCAAAGAGGTCCTAGAAGGCGCCGGCGACGCTATTGTCGCGGCGGATACCTCGGGCCGGATCGTGCTCTGGAACGACGCTGCCGAGGAACTCTTCGGCTACACGCGCGCCTCGATGCTGGGCGGCACCGTCGCGAAGCTGATCCCCGAGCGATTCCTGCGCGAGTACGAAAAGGGCGTTGCCGCGGCGTTCGCGGCCGGGCGTCCCGCCGTGTCCCATTTGACGACGGTCGCTCGCAGTGCCGACGGTACGGAGTATCCCGTGGAGGCTGCGGTCTCGATCGCCGGTACGGGAAGTGAAGCCATCGCCGTCGGAATCGTGCGCAAGATCGGCGAGCGTTTTCGCAAGCTCGCGCTCCTGCGCGACAGCGCGCGCCAGCTTCGGGACGCCGAGCAGCTCGCCGGGATGGGCAGCTTCGAGTGGAACGTCGGTTCCGACGAAATCTCGTGGAGCGATCAGCTCGCGCGCATCTACGGCTACGAGCCCGGCGAGCATCCCAAGAAGCTCGACGAGTTCGTCGAGCGTATCCATCCCGACGATCGTGAAGGCCTGCAAAACAACATTCGCAACGCGCTGGCAACCGGATCGGCCTGGTCGATGGACGAGCGCATCATTCGCGCCGACGACGGAGAACAGCGCATTCTCTCTTCGCGCGTAAAGGCGTTGAAGAACGCGCAGGGAGCGATTTCGCGGCTCGTCGGCATCTGCCACGACGTGACCGAGCAGCGGCGTGCCGAGGAGCAACTCGAAGCCAGCGAAGCGCGCTTTCGGCGCATCTTCGACGACGCGCCCATCGGCATGCTGCTCGTCGAAGTCTCGCAAGGCGACGCGTTCGTGACCCGCACGAACAAGGCGGTAAGCTATCTGCTCGGATTCAGCACCGCCGAGCTCGTGCAGATGCGGCTCTCGCACGTCGTCGACCCGCCCGATTGGCCGCTGTTGCGCGCGACCTTGATGCGCGCGACCCTCGACCGCAACGCGCTGCCGCCCGAGCTCGAGATTCGTCTGCGGACGAAGAACGGTTCGCGCCCGATCGCCGTCGTCGCCGTTTCGTTGATCGGCGCCGAGGGAAACCGGTCGTCGCTCATCGTTCATCTCGAAGACGTCACCTTGCGCAAGCACGCGGAGGATCAGCTCCGCCATCGCGCGCTGCACGACCCGCTAACGGGTCTTCCGAATCGCGAGCTCCTGCTCGATCGCCTCAACGGCGCGCTGGCGCGCGCGAGCCGCGCCGGTTCGCTGGTGGGCGTGCTCTTCCTCAACCTCGACAACTTCAAGATTTTTAACGACACGCGCGGACACGTTGCCGGAGACGAGATCCTGCGCACCGTTGCAAACCGTTTGATTGCGGCGGGCCGCGGCGGCGACACGGCAGCGCGCGTCGGCGGCGACGAGTTCGTCGTGGTTTGCGAGAGCGTCGCGCACGACGACGAGCTCACCACGCTCGCGCGACGCATCGCGAGCGTCGTTGCCGCGTCGATGACCATCGGCGGTGAAGAAGTGATCACGACTGCAAGCATCGGCATCGCACTGGGCCGCGAGGTGGATCCCGAGCAGCTCCTGCGCGACGCCGACCTCGCGATGTATCACGCGAAACAGCGCGGCAAGAATGCGATCGAACTCTTCGACGAAGCGCTGCGCCGGCGAGCGATGGCGAGCGTGGAGACCAAACGCGACCTGCGCAGCGCGCTCAAGAACGGCGAGATCGAACCGTACTATCAGCCGATCGTCGACATCGCGACCGGGGCAGTCGGCGGATTTGAGGCGCTGGCGCGCTGGAATCACCCCCAACGCGGCTTGCTCTTGCCCGGCGAGTTTCTCACGATTGCCGAGGAGGGCCACCTCATCGGCCAGCTCGGTACGGCGATCCTTCGCAAAGCTTGCAAACAATTAGCCCGCTGGCAAGAGCTCGCGCCCGAGCTTTCCATGGCGGTGAACTTCTCGCCGTCGCAGCTCGATACGGGCATCGCCGCCGTCGTCGACGATGCGCTCAAGGAATACGCACTTGAGCCGCGGCTGCTCTTGATCGAGATTACCGAGACGGTTTTTCTCGATATGAAGAAAGCGGCTGCCGGTCACCTGAACTCGATCGCGCGATTGGGCGTGCAGCTCGGTATCGACGATTTCGGCACGGGGTATTCGTCGCTGCTCTACTTGAAGCGCTTCCCGGTGCGCTTCCTCAAGATCGATCGTTCGTTCGTCAGCGGCCTACCGAGCAATCAAGAAGACGCGGCGATCGTCGAAGCCATCGTCAGGCTCGGACGCTCGCTCGAGCTCTCTACGATCGCCGAAGGCGTCGAAACGAAAGATCAGCTCGACGTGCTGCGGTCGCTGGGCTGTACCTACGCGCAGGGCTACTATATCGGGCATCCGCGTCCCGCGGCCGAGTGCGCGCTGACCGCACCCTTGCCGGCGGGTTAGCGCACGACGTCCCCGTCGCTGCTGTTGGAGAACTCGAACGGCATGTTTATAATCGGCTCGCCGCTTTTCGTCACGCGTCGCACGAGCGCGAGAAACTTCTGGAGTCTTCGGTCATCGGTCTGTCACTACAAGAAGTCCCCGGCCGGGTGTCTCATTCCGTTAGACGTAGAGCAAGCCAAAACGTGGGTGACACGGTAACTATCGGTGGAACTTGCATCTGCGATATTGCGAAGTGTTCGGTTGCTTCTCGTCCGGCGATCGCTGACGCCATTCCGGCGAATGGATTGGTTTTGGCGTTATAAATGGCGTTGCCGACACTCCATCCTTCTAACGCTGTTGCGAGAAGATAGAGACCGACAATTATAAGAAGACCGCGGCCCATGGCTCGTCCAATCGTGTATTCCAGCGGCTCCAACGGTGGGTTAACCATCTACTTCGGCAGGGCCGTGGGCGGTGCAGGCATTGCCTGGCGGTAATCTTCGGCTAGCGGTTCGGGCGGGTCGGGCATTTCGTAATCGAGGTTTGCCCGACGCGCCATACAGGCGTAGAACAGATCACCGTCAACCGTGTACGCTTCGCCGGGAGCACGTTGTGCATAATGGACTTCGAGAAGATCGTCGTCGCCAGGTTCAAGCTCTTGAAGTAGTGAGTCGTCCGCGACCTCGACCGTATTCCGTGACCCAATGAAGACGAAGCGTAGCGAGGTTACGATGACGAGGCCGGTGTCCACCGGCACGCTGTTAAAAACGTTCGTCGCGGTTCCCGTGGTCTTTCGACTGGCGATGCTTGCACCGATGACCGCGCCGGCTGGACCGGCGACGAGATCGCCCACGACGGCGGCGCCAAAACCATTTGGTGTCGTCGTCTTCGTGTCGATATCTTGATGTGTCCAGCGTTCCTCGAGGCGAAAGCCCGGCTCGGCATAGTACACGGTTTCTCGTGGCTTGAGCCGTAATGGGGTCTCCAGAACGGTGTTTGGGTCGCACCGTTCGAGAATCCATTCCCAGCGACGTTGCGCGGTATCGTAGGCTTGTAGCGTGTTGCGCACTGCCTGCGGGTCGCTTCCGCCTGCGCGATAGGCGAGCATGGCCGCGATACCGCCGCCGAAGAGGAACAACATGGTAATGCCCTCACCGGTCGCGTCATTGAAGAAAACGTTGCTAACGAGGACGAGAAAGGCAATGGCGCTTATCCCTGCGGGGAACATCCAAAGTTTCGAACGTTGGTCGTGCGCGATCTCGGAACGCATTTGAGCGACTTGTTGCGCGGTCAATCGCATAGGTCGAAGCCCGTCCTTCGGATAGGCGCGGTGGGCTCTCTACGTTCGCCGTTCGATGTGCGGCTTCCGGTTTGTCGCGCGGGACTTACGGCCTACGGCGCGTGCTATCACGGCGGCTTCGGTGCTACCCCGGAGCCTAGAGTGACGTCATGCGATTAGAATACGTCCCCCGGCGGGTTGTTCGACCAAATGCTATGCGAGTGCGTGTGTTGATCTAGCATCCGATTGGAGTTGTGGCCGGTGACTTCTTGGATGGCGTGGTCGTTGACGCCCTTATCGCGAAGCGTAGCGACGAGGCCTGCGCGGCTGCAGGCGAATAAGAAGACGAGCCCGAGCCAAACCGCGCGCTTTACGAGGCGCGGTTCGGAATTCTAGAGCGCGACCCTCCGGAAGTCCGCCAAAAGTCCCGCTACGAAGGTGAGAAAGCGCGCGGCGCCGGCGCCGTCGACGACGCGATGATCGTAGCTGACGCTGATCGGGAGCATCAAACGCGGGACGAATGTTTTTCCGTCCCACACCGGCTTCGTCGACGAACGAACGGCTCCGAGAATCGCGACTTCGGGCGCGTTGACGATTTGCGTGAACGCGGTGCCGCCGATCCCGCCGATCGACGAAATGGTAAACGTGCCGCCCTGCATATCGCCCATGCCGAGCTTGCCTTCGCGCGCTTTCCCCGCGAGCGCGGCGCTCTCGGCCGCAATCTCCAGCAAGCCTTTGCGGTCGGCGTTCTTGAGCACGGGCACGACGAGCCCGTTGGGCGTGTCGGCGGCAAAGCCGATGTTGTAATACCGCTTGTAGACGAGCTCGTCGCCGTCGAGCGACGCGTTGAACTCGGGGAACCGCTGCAGCGCGGCGACGCACGCCTTCACCAAAAACGCCAGCATCGTAAGCTTCGGTCCGCTGCGTTTGGATTGCTCGGCGTTGACTTCGTTGCGGAACGCTTCCAAATCGGTGATGTCGGCTTCGTCTTGATTGGTGATGTGCGGAATCTGCAGCCAGTTGCGGTGCAAGTTTGGCCCCGAAATCTTCTTGAGGCGCGGCAGCGGCTTGCGCTCGATCTCGCCGTACTGCGCGAAGTCGACTTTCGGCCACGGCGGAAGTCCGGCGAACGTGGTGCCGCCACTCGGTGCGCCGCCGCCCTTTAGCGCGTCTTTGACATAGTTTTGAACGTCGTCGCGCGTGACGCGGCCATGCGGTCCCGAACCTTTGAGCTGCTGCAGCTGGACGCCGAGCTCGCGCGCGAACCGCCGAATCGCCGGACTCGCGTGAACGACAGCGCCGCTTTCACGCTGGGTTTCGCTTTTGTCATCCTGAGCGTAGCGAGCGTCAGCGAGCGAAGTCGAAGGGTGGGCGATAGCACTGTCATCCTGAGCGTAGCGAGCGTCAGCGAGCGAAGTCGAAGGGCGGGCGTCACTAACCTCTGCCGTGCTGCTCACCGTCGCAATCACGCTGCCTTGCGAAACTTTGTCGCCGGGCTTGACTTTGACGTCGACGATCGTACCGCTCGCGGAAGCGGGAACTTCCATAGAGGCTTTTTCACTCTCGAGAACGACCAGCGGCGCTTCTTTCACGATCGCATCGCCGGGTTTGACGAGCACGTCGACCACCGGAACGTCTTTGAAATCGCCGATGTCGGGGACTTTCAGTTCGACGGTTTGCGCGGTGCCCGGCGCTGGATGCGCCTGCCCTTCGACTTTGCGCCCTTCGGGCGCTACGCTCAGGATGACATCGGCGGCGGGTGATTCACTCTTTGCGGCGGGTGATTCACTCTTTGCGGAGGGTGATTCACTCTTTGCAGCAGGTGCCTCACTCTTTGTGCTAGCGCCGTCGCCTTGCAGCGTTACAATTACCGAGCCCTCCGAGACTTTGTCGCCGGGTTTGACTTTGACGTCGGCGACGGTGCCCGAGGCGCTCGATGGAACTTCCATCGACGCCTTTTCGCTCTCGAGAACGACGAGCGGCGTCTCTTTGGCGATCGTATCGCCGGCTTTGACCAACACCTCGATGACCGGCACGTCCTTGAAGTCGCCGATGTCGGGAACCCGTATATCGATCGTGCTCATCGTTACACCGTAATCGGATTCGGCTTATTCGGATCGACGTTGTATTTCTTGATCGCCTTGGTCACGGTCGCCGCGGGAATCGTGCCTTCGTCGGCAAGCGCCTTGAGCGCACTCAACACGACGAAGTGACGGTTTACCTCGAAGAACTCACGCAGCCGGCGCCGGAAGTCGCTGCGACCGTAGCCGTCGGTTCCCAGCGTCACGTAGCGCCGCCCGACGAACGGGTGAATCTGTTCGGCGAACGTGCGGATGTAGTCGGTCGCGGCGATGCCGGGACCCTTGCGCCCCTTCAAACACGAAGCGACGAACGACAACCGTTCCGGCTCCTCGGGATGCAGAAGATTCCACCGCTGCGCTGCGACGCCGTCGCGCTGGAGCTCGTTGAAGCTCGTACAGCTCCACACGTCGGCGGCAACGTTCCACTCGCTCGCGAGGAGATCGGCAGCGTGCACGACCTCGCGCAAAATCGCGCCGGATCCGAAGAGCTGCACGTGCGGCGTCTTCGCATCGGCCGGACTTTCGCGCAGCAAGTACATCCCGCGTAAGATGCCCTCCTCGGCGCCGGCGGGCATCTCGGGATGCGTGTAGTTCTCGTTGAGCAAGGTGATGTAGTAGTAGACGTCTTCTTGATCGGCCAGCATCCGCCGCAAGCCTTCGTGGATAATCACGGCGAGCTCGTAGCTATACGTCGGATCGTAGCTGCGGCAGTTGGGAATGAACGACGCCGCGACTTGACTCTGCCCGTCCTCGTGCTGCAGTCCCTCGCCATTGAGCGTGGTGCGGCCCGATGTCGCGCCCAGCAGGAAGCCGCGCGTACGGCTGTCGCCGGCGGCCCACGCCAGGTCGCCGATGCGCTGAAAACCGAACATCGAGTAGAAGATATAGAACGGAATCATCGGCAGGTTGTGCGTCGAGTACGACGTCCCGCCGGCGATCCACGACGAAAACGCCCCCGCCTCGTTGATCCCTTCCTGCAGAATCTGCCCGAGCTTGTCCTCGCGATACCACATCAGCTGTTCGGCGTCTTGCGGATGGTAGAGCTGCCCGACCGACGAGTAGATGCCCAGCTGGCGGAACATGCCTTCCATGCCGAAGGTGCGCGATTCGTCGGCGACGATCGGCACGACGCGCGGTCCGATCGTGTGATCGCGCACGATCGTGTTGAGAATGCGCACGAACGCCATCGTGGTCGAAATCTCGCGATCGCCGGTGCTCTTCATCTGCGGCTCGAACGCCGAGAGCTCCGGAACGGCAAGCGACTCGGATTTACGCCGCCGCTGCGGTACGTGGCCGAGCTCCGTGACACGATCGCGGAGATAGCGCATCTCCGGACCGTCTTCGGGCGGCTTGACGAACTCGAGCTTTTCGACCGTTTCGTCGGAGAGCGGAATCGAGAAGCGGTCGCGAAACGCGCGCATCGCCTCGTGATCCATCTTCTTGGCTTGGTGTGCGATGTTGCGCGCCTCGCCGGCTTCGCCCATGCCGTAGCCCTTGATGGTCTTCGCGATAATGACCGTCGGCTGCCCGCGATGTTCGACCGCGGCTTTATAGGCAGCGTACACTTTGACCGGATCGTGGCCGCCGCGATTGAGCGCCCAGACTTGATCGTCGCTCCAGCTCGCAACTAAATCCCGTGTTTCGGGATAGCGGCCGAAGAACTCATCGCGAACGTATTTGCCGTCGCGCGACTTGAACGTTTGATAGTCGCCGTCGACGCACTCGTTCATGAGCTGCACCAAACGGCCGCTCGTGTCGGCCCGCAGGAGCGCGTCCCAGCGCGAACCCCAAATCACCTTGATGACGTTCCAGCCCGCGCCTTTGAAGACGCCTTCGAGCTCTTGAATGATCTTGCCGTTGCCGCGCACCGGACCGTCGAGGCGTTGCAAGTTGGCGTTGATCACCCAAATGAGATTGTCGAGATGTTCGCGACCCGCGAGCGAGATAGCGCCGAGCGACTCGGGCTCGTCCATCTCGCCGTCGCCATGGAACGCCCACACCTTTCGGTTTCCGGCATCGATCAAGCCGCGGTCGTGCAAGTAGCGCATGAAGCGCGCTTGATAGATCGACATGATGGGACCGAGTCCCATCGATACGGTCGGGAACTGCCAAAAATCGGGCATCAGCCACGGATGCGGATACGACGACAATCCGTGACCGCCGGCTTCCTGACGAAAATGGTCGAGCTGCTCTTCGGTGATGCGCCCTTCGAGAAACGCGCGCGCGTAGAAGCCCGGTGCCGAGTGGCCTTGCAAAAAGACGAGATCGCCGCCGAAACTCTCCGACGGTGCGCGGAAGAAATGGTTGAAACCGACGTCATAAAGCGTTGCCGCCGACGCAAAACTCGCGACGTGACCGCCGAGCTCCGAGCTGACCTTGTTCGAACGCACGACCGTCGCCACGGCGTTCCAGCGCACGTAATGACGTAGGCGCGCTTCGATCTCGCGGTCGCCGGGCATCGCCGGTTGACGCTCGACCGGGATCGTGTTGACGTAGGGTGTCTCGAGTCCGAGCGAAACGTGCGCGCCGCCGCGCTGCGCTTCGTCGACCAGATGTCCGATGAGGTCGCGCGCGCGATCGGGGCCCTCGACGTGGAGGACGCCGCGCATCGCGTCGAGCCATTCACTGGTCTCTTGGGGATCGGGATCGGCGGCAAGTAGCGTCGTCATAGTCCGACGACCATTCCATCCTGCGGGCCAATCCCTTCTGATTGGATGGGTCCAATCGCTCGCCTGGTAGCCTCCAATCCTATGCGGTCATCGGTTCCTCGCGCAGCACCACGGCAATCGATACGAGCAGCACGACCGCGCCGGCGATCGCGATCGGCGCGACGCCTTCACCAAAAATGACGAGCGCCAGTGCCGCGGCCACGACCGGCTCGAGCAAAGTGGAAAACGCGACGGCGCTGGGCGTGAACCAGCGAAGGCTCGCGTTCATGGCGGTGTGGCCGAGCAACTGCGAAATCAGGGCCATGGCGGCGATGCCGCCCCAAGCGGTCGCGGCGGCAAGCGGCGGCAACGGCTGACGGAATGCGGCCGCGACGACGATCAGCACGACGGCTGCCCAGCCGTAGGTGTGCGTCACGATCGTGCGCGTGCCGAGATCGGCGCGCACCTCGCGCACCAAAATGAAGTACGCGGCAATCGCTATCCCGCCGGCCAGCGCGAGCAGCGCACCCGCGACGTCGTGACCCGGGATCGGCGCTGCCGTGTGATTGAATCCGACGACCGCGTACACGCCGAGCGCTCCCGCGGCGAACGCTGCCAGGGCGCGGCGCGTGAGCGGACGATGCAAGATCACGGCGTCGTAGGTGGCCGTCCAAATCGGCGTCGTTGCAACGAGCAGCGTCGAGATCGCAACGCTGGTATATTGCAGCGACGCAATCCACGTCGCGAAGTGCACGGCGAGCGCGACTCCGGCCGCCGCGAGTATCGCTGCGCGCCGCGGTGCTACGCGTAATGATGCCGGTGCGCCCAAGAAGGCGATCGCGAGCAGCACGATCGCGGCGATCGCCAACCGCGCGGCGGAGACCGCGAGCGGTCCGGCGCCCGACAGCGCGAAACGCGCGAAAATTGCCGCGGCGCCGACAGCGAGCTGTGCGGCGCCGAGAAGCAAGACCGGCGTTAGTTTACGCGTGGGTTTACGGCGGGCCGGGCATCGGCGGCGGCGTCGGCATGCCGGGCAGACGCCCGGGCATGGTCACCGGCGGTTGCGGACCAATCGGATGCGGTTGCGGCTGCGGCGGCCGCACGACCGGATTCGTCACTCGAGCCGGCGGCGGCGTGCACGTGGGATTCGCGGCGGGACTCAACTTGTTGGGCGCCATGACGATTGCGGGATCCATGTGGTGCCGCGCGTCTCGATCGCGGCCGCCGGTCGTCTCGCCGATGCAAATCGGAATGCTCGTCGGCGTCGGCGACGGTGCGGTTGCGGTGACCGTTACGCTCACCGGCGACGTGTGTCCCAGGCCATCGCTCACCGCGATCGTCGCGTTGCCGTTCGCGATCGACGTTACCGTAAACTGTCCGGCCGCCGACGATGAGGACGATCCCGGCGACGTGATCTTGGCGACGGCCGGGTTGCTGCTTTTTGCCGTAAAGCCGCCGGTGTAATAGGTCTCCGTCGCGGTGAAGTTCTGCTTTTGATTCAACGTCGTGAACGTCGGCAACGAACTCGGAACGACGATTTTGTTCGCTTGCACCGATACGGGGATGCTTGACGTCACGCCGGAGCCTCCCGTGACGGTAATCGTTGCGTTACCGTTGCTCTTCGGCGTCACCGTAAAGGTGCCGGTCGATTTCGGCGTAAGCGCGAGAGCGGCGGTCGCCGTCGCGTTTACGGTTGCGACCGACGGTTGATCGCTCGATGCGTGGAACGCGCCCGCGAATCCGCTTTGCGACACCGTAAAACTCTGCGGTCCCGTGCCCGGGGTAAACGCCAGCGAGGAGACGCTGATGTGTACGTTCGCCGGCGACGGTGAAGGCTCGGATTTCCCGCCGCCGCTAACGCCGACGACGACGCCGCCGACGGCGGCGACGCCGGCCGCTACGGCAGCGATTGCGGGAATGCCGCCGCTCGACGCGGCAGCTGCGGAAGCGGCCGCGGCGCCGACGGCCGCGCTATTCGACACCGCGCCGAACTCGCTGAAGTTGCTCATCGTCGATTGCGACGTGGACGTCACCGACGCCGACGAAGACGATGACGAAGCTCCGGCGGAAGCGCCCGCCACGATGGCGGCGCCGACGATGCCGACCGACAGCGTTTGACCGGCGCTGAGCTTGTACACTTTTCCGTTGTTGAGCGTCACTTCGACCGGAAGATTCGGATCGGTCACCTCATACACGTTGACTTGCAGCGCGCCCGGCTGCGGTGCCCAGATGTCGCCTTCGGTTCCACGCACCGCGATCTGTCCGGTGTTCGTTTGGAACGTGTAGTTCGCTTTGGCGCCGCCGGGGTGTTTCACGGCGAAGCGAAGCTTACCACTTAAGATGATGAAACTCGCCGTGGTGAGGTTCGGCTGCTGATCGAAGGCCTTCATTTGCACGCGCGTGCTCTGACCGACGAGGATTTGCGTGCTGTCGGGAAGCTGAATCGCGCCTTGCGACGCGACACCGTTGACGACGCCGCCGGTGACGGCGTAGTCGTTGTTGGCGATGGCGATGCTGGCGTTGACGGCGACCGGCTGCGAAGCCGTGCCGGGTCCTTGATCTACCGATACGGTGCCGCGTACGTTCGACAGCGTCTTATCAGCCGCGGCACTCGACGGTACGACCGTCGAGAGGCAAACGGCTAAGACGAGCACGACAGAGGCTGGGGCCTTCATAGCGTCTCTCTCCTTCGTGCGGCAGCCGCCGCTCGGTGTCCGAAGCGTTCTTTATAGCATGCTGCCGTTCCCTCGGCAACGAAGTCTTGGACGCTCCCTGGACGCACCGCCTCTAGGATGGAGATGAGGAACGGGCTCCGGCAGCCGGCGTATCGTCTCGGTAAAGACGCGTCGTTCGACGCGTCTTCGAGCATGCGGCCGTTCTCTCGGTAAAGAAGAGGTGTGGATGCAACGGAATCGGGTCGGCTTTGGGTTGCTCGCCTTGGGCGCAGCCGTGCTTGCCGCGTGCAGCACCGGCGGCGGGGGCGGCACGATCGTTCCGCAAGGGTTCCAGCCGCTTCAATCACCGGCATTTTCGCCGTTCGCCGGCGACGCGCGGCATCGGCATCACCCGGTGCGTGCCGTCGTGTACCTGCGCATACCCGCGCCCCGTCACCATCATCGCGGGCGCCGGCACATGCATCCAAACTACGTCTCTCCGGGCACGGCATCGATTTCGTTTGCCGTGCAGCCGATCGCTGCATCGGGACCGCAGCCGACGCCGATGCCGTTGCAAACGATGAACGTCGCGACGCCGGTACCGTGCGGCCCCGTTTCTCCACTCGGCGCCACACTGCAATGCAAGTTTACCGTCAGCGTGATGCCCGGACGCGATTCGTTCATCGTCAAAACGTATTCGGGTGCTAACGCTTCGGGTAAAGTGTTGTCGGAATACATGTCCGGTTCGACGATCGTTCCAACGCCGAATCCGAAAGGCACCATCGTACCGCTAGGATTTACGCTCGAAGGCGTGATCGATCGCGTCGTTCTGCAGTATCCCAACATAGTCGTGCCGGCCGACGCGCAAGGACAAGTCGGTGCGATTCCGGTCGGCGTTGCAACGACGGTCCCGCTGAACGTCACTCCCTACGACGCTGCAAACTATCAGATTCTGTCGCAAGTTCCGGCAACCGGAACACCGGTACCTTACGCGGCGCCCGTTACGTTGAGCCTCTCTCCCACTGGTAAGGGCTTCACGTTGAGCAATAACTCCGGGTCCGGAAACTCCGTAACGATCTCGGGTCCCAACGATCTCGACGTCAACGTCGTTTACGACGGAACGTTTACCGCGTCGGGCGGCTCCGTTTCGTCGACAACCTCGTTTTCCGTCGCCGCAACGGGATCGACGCTCGCGGCTCATCCGCGCAAGAAGATCCGTCTGCTCGCACCGCGCGCGGCGACGCCGGCACCCGATGCCGCCGGGATAGTGCTGTCCGGCAACGCGATTCCGGGCGCAACGATTCCGACGACGTTGACGACGCCGATACCGCTTTCACTCGTTAACGCCGGCGCGAACACCATGGCGTTCTTTGCAAGCGGTTATGCGGGAGCCGTCGTGAACGCGCTCGTGGGGACGGCGACTGCGGGCGTGCCGGGCAGCTCCGGCAGCTTTGTCGGCAATCTCGCCAATGCGAACTTTGCCGATTCGCTCGGCAACCTCTGGGTGTACGATCACAATACCGATCAGATCGATTGTTTCGCGGCAGGGGCGTACTCCACACCGGCCGGCTCGATCCCGACGGCGTCGCTATTCCCCAATGGCGGCGCGCTGTACGCCTTCGACGGCTTCGCCGAAGATTCGTCCAACAATCTCTGGTTCGCCCTATACGGCTCGGTTGGAGGCTTTTACTTTTATACGATCGGCGACATGCCGATCAACGCCACGTCTTGCTCCGCTCCGGCGGCTTCGATTAGCATCACCCAGCCGCCGACCGATGCGGTCGACTTGTACGATTTGACCGCGATTCCGGGAACCGCTTCGGTTGCAATTGGAAGCTACGACTTCAATACCAGCACGGGATCGATATTGGTCGCCAGCCCGGCCTCGACGCCAAACGTTACCAGTGCTTCGCTCGGATTCGGTGCGCAGCCGGAGGCGATGTTCTCGGGCCCCAGTTCGGCTTACACGCTGCTGAGCAGCAGCGGCCAATCGCTCGGCAGCGTCTCACCGGCCGGCGCCTATACCAACATTGCGACGTACGACGCCACCGTCCAAACCTTCCTATATAGCACGACTTCCAAGGCTGCGTCGGCGTCGGGTGTGTTGGGCGCGACCGCAAGCAATACGTCGTATTCAGACGCCGCGTCGGTGCTGTTACTCAATCCGGCCGACACCAATCCGTCGTCGAACTTCCAAGCGCTTCCGTTCGCTACCGTGTGCCAAGGCATCGCGTTCGACGCGCAAGATACGGCGTGGGCGCTCTGCCTCAATGCATCGAACGCGCTCCAGTTGTATCACGTCGTTGCGACCTCGACGTGGAGCGTGCTGCCTGGAACGGTGGTACCGGTCAATCTCAGGGGATCGGTCTCGCCGTATACCGGGAGCGTCTATCTCGGCATCTTGGAAGCGTTCGGTTCGACCGCCGGGCCGTTTACGCTGACGAACTACGACACGAACGTTATCGGCAACGTGGCTTCCGAGGGCGATCGCGGCATCACGTTTGACATGAGCGAGACCAACCTGGGCGCTGCCGAGACGACCGCCGACGTGGTCGACGCCAGCGGACGGACGGTCCCCGTGACGTTCGAAGTCGACTCGATCTACTACGGCGGCGCTCCGCCGCGCGGCGGCGCGCGGTCGCACGCCCGCCGGGGATATCCGCCGATACCGCATAACTAAGCAGAAGCGGGAGCTCGCGGAAGCGGGCTGAGAGGGCGAGCGCTACTTCGCCGACCGCAAGTACCTGATCCGGATAATGCCGGCGAAGGGAGGACGCAATGAAGGTTTATATTCAGGGTTCGGATTCGTCGATTCGCGTTCCGGCGCGAGAAGTCTCGCTTACCGACGGCACGACGCATGCGCTCTATGACACGAGCGGTCCCCACACCGATCCGGCCGTCGCGATCGATTTGAAGACGGGGCTTCCCGCGCTGCGCACGGCCTGGATCGACGCGCGCGGGGATACCGTGGGCAAGCCGCGCCGCGCCAAGCCCGGCGCCAACGTGACGCAAATGCATTACGCGCGTCGCGGCGAGATCACGCGGGAGATGGAGTTCGTCGCGCTGCGCGAAGGCGTCGAGCCGTCGTTGGTGCGTGACGAGATCGCGCGCGGGCGCGCGATCTTACCGAACAACATCAATCATCCCGAGACCGAGCCGATGATCATCGGCCGCAAGTTCCTGGTGAAGATCAATGCCAACATCGGCAACTCCGCGGTCGCGTCGACGATCGATGAAGAGGTCGAGAAGATGACGTGGGCGACGCGCTGGGGCGCCGATACGGTGATGGATCTCTCGACCGGCAAAAACATCCACGAAACGCGCGAGTGGATCGTGCGCAACTCGCCGGTGCCAATCGGTACGGTGCCGATCTACCAGGCGCTCGAAAAGGTCAACGGCAAAGCCGAAGAGCTCACGTGGGAGATCTACCGCGATACGCTGATCGAACAGGCCGAACAGGGCGTCGACTACTTTACGATTCACGCCGGCGTTCTGCTGCGCTACGTTCCGCTGACGGCCGGCCGCATTACCGGCATCGTGTCGCGCGGCGGATCGATTCTGGCCAAGTGGTGCCTCGCGCATCATCAAGAGAACTTCCTTTACACGCATTTCGAAGACATCTGCGAGATCATGAAGGCCTACGACGTCGCGTTCTCACTCGGCGACGGGCTGCGCCCGGGCTGCACCGCCGACGCCAACGACGCGGCGCAGTTTGCCGAGCTCGAGACGCTCGGCGAGCTGACGCAAGTTGCGTGGAAACATGACGTGCAGACGATGATTGAAGGGCCCGGGCACGTGCCGATGCACTTGATCGAGGAGAACATGCGCAAGCAGCTCGAGATCTGCAGCGAAGCGCCGTTCTATACGCTCGGACCGCTCGTCACCGACGTCGCGCCGGGCTACGATCACATTACCAGCGCGATCGGTGCCGCCATGATCGGGTGGTTCGGCACGGCCATGCTCTGTTACGTCACGCCGAAAGAGCATCTGGGGCTGCCCAATAAGAAGGACGTCAAAGATGGTGTGATCGCGTATAAAATCGCCGCGCACGCCGCCGATCTCGCCAAGGGTCATCCGCGCGCGCACCATTGGGACGACGTGCTTTCCAAGGCGCGCTTCGAGTTCCGCTGGCGCGATCAGTTCGATCTTTCGCTCGATCCCGACACCGCGCGCGAGTTTCACGACGAAACGCTTCCCGCCGAAGGCGCCAAGATCGCGCACTTCTGCTCGATGTGCGGACCGCACTTCTGCTCGATGAAGATCACTCAAGAGGTGCGCGAGTACGCCGAACGCGGCATGCAAGAAAAATCTAAAGAGTTCGTCGAACAGGGCGCCGAAATTTATACACTGTCAAGCTGACATCTTTGTTGTCATCCTGAGCGTAGCGAACGAAGTGAGCGAAGTCGAAGGGCGGGCGCATAGCGTCAAGGGTGTGCTCTTCGATCGGGACGGAACGATCGTGTACGACGTTCCGTACAACGGAGACCCGGAGCTCGTCGATCCGGTGCCGCGCGCGAAAGAGCTGCTCGACGCGCTGCGTGCGCGCGGCATCAAAGTCGGCGTGCTCTCGAATCAGTCGGGAATCGGTCGCGGCATGATCACGCAGGCGCAGATGCAAGCGGTGAACGATCGCGTCGACGCCTTGCTCGGTCCGTTCGACGGCTGGTACGTTTGTCCGCACGCGCCCGAAGAAGACTGCGAATGCCGCAAGCCCAAGCCAAAGCTGGTCTTGGACGCCGCACGCGATTGGGCTCTCGATCCGGCGCAGATCGTGGTGATCGGCGACAAGACCAGCGACGTCGACGTCGCAAAAAACGCCGGGGCGACCGGCATTCTCGTCGGCCCAGCGGTCACGTTCGCAGCCGCCGTCGAAGCCGTCTTGAAGCGATGAGCAACGATCAGTTAAACATCGCCGTCTCGCTGGCAACTCTTATCGTCGTGGGAGCGGCCTCGGTCGCGGCCATCGTTCAGCTGCGTCATCTCCGCACGAGCAATCAATTAAACGCCGTGTTCGAGATCATGAATCAATGGAATCTTCCGGGGGTGCAAGCGGCTCTCACCGAGTTGAAGCAGATTCCGGTAAAAATGCAGGATCCCGCGTACGTGAAAATGCTCGAAGCGCCCGGATCGGTCGACCGTGTGCGTTATCAGGAATTCCTTGCCTTCGATCTCTGGGAGCAGATCGGTACGTTCGTGAAGCGCGACCTCGTCGACGAAAGTACGCTACTCGATATCACCTCGATGCAGATCGTCAACGCCTGGAAACTTGCCGAGCCGGCTATCGCCGTCGTCCGGGCGAGAACGGGGCCGTCGACGTTCGAAAATTTCGAATATCTCGCGGTGCGCGCGACGATGTGGAATCGACGTTATCCCAACGGAACCTATCCGCAGCGCCTACCGCGAATGAGCGATCTCTAGCTAAAAGGGGGTTCTAGCGCTGCGCGCCGTCGAGCCAGTAGTCGACATCTTCGCCATGCGGAATGGCGGCAAGCTCTTCGGCCTGCGGTGAGATCTGCACCCAGTGCTGCAGGGAGTGCCACGCGCTCATGACCTTGACGACGTAGTGCTGCGTTTCGTCGTAGGGCGGAATGCCGCCGAACTCTTCGACCGCCTTCGGTCCGGCGTTATACGCCGCGAAGACGAGATCGTAGTTCGTTCCAAAGCGCTTCATCAAGCCGTGCAGATACTCGGCTGCTCCGGAAAGATTCTCCCCCGAGTTGTGCGGGTTGACGCCAAGCATCGAGGCGGTGCCCGGCATCAGCTGGCCGAGGCCGATGGCTCCCGCACGCGACAGCGCGTGGGTGTGCCAGCGCGACTCGACGGTGACGATCGCGACGAGGATGTTGGCGTCGAGACGCCAGCGCTCGGCGTTGACGATCACGCGGCGTGCGAAGTCGCGGCTCTGCCACTTGGGCATCTCCGGATTGATGTGACGAATGACCGTCGCGTACGCAGCGATCGTCCGGGGCGTCACGGGAAGCCGATGGGTCGCGGCCGCGGCGGGGCGCGCAAAAGCAAATAGCCCAGAAGTGAAGAGCGCCATCGCCAGTAACCCGGCGAAGAACTTCCGCATAGGCGGCCGGGGTTCGAGCCGCACCAAGACCCTCCTTCAGGGGACCTGCTCCGGGCGTGTAAAACCCCTGTGTCGATGCACCTCTCACAGGCCTCACGGCGTCGCTGGGCTATCGGGATCGTCGCGTTCTTCCTTTTGATGTGCGCCTCGATCGCGGTCGCGCAGTGGTGGGCAGTCAACAAAAACGTGCCCGCGTGCCAAAGCGAAATTGCCGAGGGTCGTCATTGCTAAACCGCCACCGCGCTGTTTGATTGAACTTTGAGCACCTGCGCGCAGGAGTCGCGCAGACCGGCATTGGACCCGCGCTTCCAGGAGGCTACTTCGTGAAAATTCGCTCGCTGCTCGTAGCGGCGGCCCTGGCGGCCGTTGCCTTTTTCCCTGTCCAACCGGCATTAGCGCAGACTGCCGCATCGCCGACCCCGGCCGCCGCGCCGGCTAAGCCGGCGAAAGAACCGACGACGGGCAATCCGACGCCCTCACCGACGGCCAGTCCGACCCCCGGGCCGGCGTTTGGGAACATGCACTGGCGCGAGATCGGGCCGGCAGCAGGCGGCGGCCGCGTCTCGGCGGTTGTCGGTTCGGCGACCGATCCGAAGCTCTACTACTTCGGCGCTGCTGGCGGCGGCGTGTGGCGATCGACCAACGGTGCGCAGACCTGGGATCCGGTCTTCCAGAAAGAAGGCACCGCCTCGATCGGGGCCATCGCCATCGATCCGACGGACAATAAAACCGTTTGGGTCGCGACCGGCGAGACGAACCCGCGTAACGACGTCAGCTACGGCGACGGCGTCTACAAGTCGACCGACGGCGGCGACAAGTGGACCAACGTCGGCCTCAAAGAGACGCGCTACATTTCGAGCATCGTGGTCGACCCCCGCAACCACAATCACGTGATCGTGGGCGCGCTCGGCGATCCGTTCGCCGACAGTCACGACCGCGGCGTTTACGTCACCGACGACGGCGGCAAGACGTGGAAGCAGACGCTCTTCGTCGGGCCGCAAACCGGCGTCTCCGACATGGCCATGAGCGCGCAAGACCCCAACGTGCTGTATGCCGGCCTCTGGCAGTTCCGCCGCGTGCCGTATACGACGACCAGCGGCGGACCCGACGACGGACTGTACAAGTCGACCGACGGCGGCGCGACCTGGACGAAGCTTGCGGGCCACGGTTTACCGGCGGGAACGATGGGGCGCATCGGCGTCGCGGTCGCTCCCAGCAACGGCAACCGCGTGTACGCGATGATCGAATCGAACGAAGGCATCTTATGGCGCTCCGATGACGGCGGCGCGAACTGGACGATGGTCAGCAACGATCGCGACATTCAAGCGCGCGCGTTCTACTTCACGCACGTCGCGGTCGATCCGAAGAACCCCGACAAAGTCTACGCCGTGTCGTTTACGACGATGGCGAGCACCGACGGCGGCAAAACGTTCAAAACAATCGGCGAACAGGTGCACTCCGATTTCCACGCTATCTGGATTGCGCCCAACGATCCCGACCGCATCATGCTCGGCGAGGACGGCGGTTACGTCCTTACGCTCGACGGCGGCGACAACTGGTTCTTCTCGCTCAACGTCGCGATCGGTGAAGTCTATCGCGTCGGTTTGGGCAACGACAATCCGTATACGGTCTGCGCCGGCCTCCAAGACAACAACTTCTGGTGCGGACCGTCGAACTCGCTCGATCCCTCGGGCATTCAAAATAAGTACTGGTACGTCACAGCGGGCGGCGACGGTACGTGGGGCATTCCCGAACCCGACGACGCCAACTGGATTTGGTCGTCGTCGCAAGACGGATCGCTGCAAATCTACAATCGCGTAACGCAAGACGGCTGGTCCGCCGATCCCTATCTGCAAACCGGAAGGGAATCGTACGAGCTCGCGTCGGCGAAGTATCGCTTCAACTGGGAAGCGCCGTTCGGGTTTGCGCCGTGGCGTGCGCCCGGCAATAAAGTCATCGGACTCTACGGCGGCAACGTCGTCTTCCAAACGACCGATCGCGGCAAATCGTGGACCGTCATCAGCCCGGATTTAACGCGCAACGAAAAGTCACATCAAATTCCCGCGGGCGGTCCCATCACCAAGGACATCTCCGGCGCCGAATACACCGGCACGCTGCTCGACATCGAGGGCTCGACCTTGCACAAGGGCGAGATCTGGACCGGCAGCGACGACGGCTTGATTCACGTCACGCTCGACGGTGGCAAACACTGGAGCGACGTGACGCCGGCCGGCGCACCGCACGACGGACGCTGGGAAACCGTCGCGCCGTCGACGCTTACCGACGGCACCACCTACGCGACCAGCGACGCGCACTTCTCCGGAGACAGCGCGCCGTACGTGTACGTCACGCACGACTTCGGCAAGCACTGGAGTAAGATCACCGACGGGCTGCCGGCCGATCAATGGGCGCGTACGGTGCGTCCCGATACGCGCGATCGCAATCTCGTCTATCTCGGTACCGAAGAGGGCATCTGGATTTCGTTCGACGGCGGACGCACGTGGCAGTCGTTCAAGAACGATCTGCCGACCGTCTCCGTACACGACATCCGTATCCAGCCGCAGACCGACGACATGGTCATTGCGACGCACGGGCGCGCCGTCTATATCATGGACGATATCCGTCCGGTGCAAGAGCTGCAGCAGGCGATCGGACGCGGTACGTGGCTGTTCACGCCGCGCACCAGCTACGAATGGACGATGCACGAGAACGACGAGGGAACCTACACGAACTACGCGGCAGACAATCCGCCGAACGGCGTGATGATTTTCTTCTATCAAAAGGAGAAGCAGAAGGGGAATCCGTCGCTCGAAATTCTCGATTCGCGCGGACGCGTGATTCGCAGCGTCTCGGGATCGCATAAGATCCACGGAAAAGATATCCCGTACATCACCAACAAGGTTGGTCTCAACCGCTACGTCTGGGACTTCACGGTCAACGGTCCGGTGGCGTGGACCGGTCAAACCAATCAGCTCTTCGCCGATTTCATTCAGAATAACGGGCCCGGCGCCGTCCCCGGCGAGTACTCGGTCCGCATGACCTTGGGCGGTCACACGTACGTGCAGCACTTTAGCGTGAAGCCCGATCCGCGCTCGCAGTTCACGATGGCGGATTACAAGCAGAGCTACGACGAGGCGATGCGTCAGATGGGGCATTACTCGACCGTAGCGACGATGCTCAACAATCTCGACAGTCTCAAGAAGTCTCTCGCGACGGCGAGCGACGCGGCGAAGAAAGCCAACGACAACGCGCTCGTGACGAAGCTTGGCGACCTGGAGACTTCGCGAGCCGCGCTATCCGCCACGTTGGGCACGGACACTCAAGGCGAAGGTACGCTGCAAGAGAACGCGCTCTACCAAGACCTGCAGACGGCGTTCTTCAGCGCCCAAGGCCTCAACACGCCGCCGGTGCTCAACTATATCAAGCGCGTCGGCGTCGAATATCGTGCCGGCGTAGACCGTTATAACGCGTTCGCGCGTTCCGTCAAAGCGGCGAACGTACCTAAGGTATCTCTCGAAGAGGTACAGGCTCGATGATCCCGGTCGTCGCAGCAGTCACCCTGTCGACGGCCCTCAAAAACCTCACGTGGCGCTCGATCGGTCCGGCACTGGCCGGCGGTCGAGTCGCCGCGGTGGCGGGTACGCCGCAAGACGACCGGCTCTATTACATCGGCAGCGCCGGAGGCGGCGTTTGGAAAACGATCAACGGCGGCGCGACGTGGGACCCGGTCTTCGAAAAACAAGACGTCTCCGCGATCGGTGCCGTGGCAATCGATCCCACCGACGAAAACGTCGTGTGGGCCGGCACCGGTGAAGCCAATCCGCGTAACGACGTCAGTTACGGCAACGGCCTTTACAAATCGACCGACGGTGCGAAGACGTGGACGCGCGTCGGATTAAACGGCGTGTGGAGTATCTCGCGGATCGTCGTCGATCCGAAGAATCCCAAGCACGTCGTTGCCGGCGGCTTCGGCGATCCGTTCAAAGATTCGACCGAACGCGGCGTCTACGTGACGTTCGACGGCGGAAAATCGTGGAGCAAGACGCTCTACGTCGGTCCGTCGACCGGCGCCAGCGATCTGGCGATGGATCCCAAGCATCCCAACGTCGTGTACGCCGGCATGTGGCAGTTCCGGCGCGTTCCGTGGAACTTTTCGAGCGGCGGCCCCGACGACGGACTCTACAAATCGACCGACGGCGGCAAAACCTGGAAGCGGCTGACCGGTAACGGTTTGCCCGAGGGGTACACGGGGCGCATCGGTTTGGCGATTGCGCCGAGCCGCCCGAACCGCGTCTTTGCACTGATCGAAGCCAAGGGCGGAATCCTGTGGCGTTCCGACGACGCGGGCGCGCACTGGACGATGGTCAGCAGCGACACGCTGGTCGATCAACGGCCGTTCTACTTTTCGCACATCGACGTCGACCCGAAGGACCCCAATCACGTTTTTGCCGTTTCGGAGATGCTCGCCGAGAGCAAAGACGGCGGCAAGAAGTTCAAAGAGATCGCGAAGGAAGTCCACGTCGATTATCACGCGATTTGGATCGCACCCAACGATCCCAAGCGCATCATCGTCGGAGAAGACGGCGGCTATGCGCTCACGCGGGATCTCGAGCACTGGTCGTTCGCGCGCAACTTGACGATCGGGCAGATCTATCACGTCGGACTGTCGAACGAAAATCCGTATCAGGTTTGCGCGGCGCTGCAGGACAATAACGGTTTCTGCGGCCCGTCGAACTCACTCGACGGCGACGGCATTCTCAACCGTCACTGGATCGACGTGATCGGCGGCGACGGTGAATGGACCGTGCCCGATCCCGCCGATACGCGCTACGTGTGGGCCGACCTCGAAGACGGGTTGGTTTCCGTCTTCGATCGCCAGAGCCAGACGTTCCACTTCGTGCGTCCGTACGACGCGTTTCCGGGCAGCTTCGTCGGACCGTTCGATCTGAGCAAATCGGCGTATCGTTTCAACTGGGATTCGCCGATCGCGTTTGCGCCGTGGGATCCGAAGACCACGTGGTACGGCGGCAACGTCGTGTTCCAGACGACCGACAAAGGACAAACGTGGACGCCGATCAGCCCGGATCTCACCCGCAACGATAAGTCGCATCAGCAGCCCACCGGCGGACCGCTCGCCAAAGACGTTTCGGGCGCGGAGTACTCCGATACGATCTTGGACATCGAGGGCTCGCAAATCAACAAGGGCGAGATTTGGGTCGGCACCGACGACGGGGTCGTGCAAATGACGCGCGACGGCGGCGAGCACTGGACCAACGTCACGCCGCCGGGCACCCCGCAGTACGCGCGCATCCCGACGGCCGCACCGTCGACCCTGGTCGCGGGTACCGCTTACGTGACGGCCGACGATCATCGCATGGGCGACTACGCACCGTACGCGTTCGTCACGCACGACTACGGTAAAACGTGGGCGAAGATCGTCAGCGGTTTCCCGAACGACCAGTACGTGCGCACCGTCCGGTCCGATATCCGCAATCAAAATCTGCTCTTTGCCGGTACGGAGAACGGCATGTGGGTTTCGGTCGACGGCGGATCGAGCTGGCAAGACATGCGCTTGAATCTGCCGCACGTCAGCGTGCGCGACATCCGATTCCAGCCGCAGTTCGACGACATGGTCATCGCGACGCACGGCCGCGACGTCTGGATCCTCGACGACATCGCGTCGATTCAGGATCTCGGCAACGCCGAACGTTCCGGCGAGTACCTGTTCGAGCCGCGCACCGGCTACGAGTACCATTATTTCTCCAGCTCCGGAAACGAAGGCACGTATACCGAGTTCTCCGGTGAGAATCCGCCGCGCGGCGCGGTCATCGATTACTACCAGGCGGGCGCACAAAAGACGGCGCCCAAACTCGAGATCGTCGATGCGGCCGGCAAAGCCGTTCGCACCTTCGAAGGCACGCACGAGATCGAGGTCAAGGGAAAAAAGACGAAGGAGCCGTGGGTTTCCAACAAGGCCGGCGTCAATCGCTTCCTATGGAACTTCACCGAAGATCCGCCCACGAAGTGGCTCGGCGCGGCGCGCGAGGAGTATCAAGGACCCAAGAGCGGCCCGGCGGTCGTTCCCGGAACCTACACGGTGCGTTTGACCTTGGCCGGTAAAACGCTCGAACGGCAGTTGACGGTCAAGTCCGACCCGCGCTTCGACTGGACGCAAGCCCAGTATCAAGCCGGATACGATTACGCCAAGAAATACTCGACGATCTACGGCAAGATCGACGAGGCGCTCAACAACCTCGACGCCATTCGTAAGTCGCTCGATTCCGTCAAGGCGAGCGGCGCGCTCGCGGCACAAGTGAAGTCGTTACGCGACGCGTGGCAGCCGATCTTCGATGCGTTCACGGCAAACTATCACAACGACGAAGACTCGATTCAGCGCGGCGGATCGCTGCGCGAATCCGTGCCGGGCTCCGGATTCGGCGGCGTGCAATGGCCGCCGACCGCCGCGCAGCTCGACTACTCCAAACGCTTCGACGACGCGTACAACAGCGCGATGACCAACTACAACTCGTACGTAACGACTCTGCAGAAGCTCGACGGCGCGCTCAAGGCGGCGGGGCTCAAACCGATCGAAGGAGCGCGGCCGCTTACACCATAGGCGTGCCTACGCTCGCCTTGCCGCCCCGCGCGTTAACGTATGGGTATATCCGCCCGTATGTTAACCATCTACTATGTCGTCGCCGCGATCGTCGCAATCGCGATCGTCGTGGCGATCGTATACGCTATACGAGCCGCTCGCTCGCGCGAGCTCGTAAAGCGCTTCGGGCCTGAATACGAGCGTACGCTTCGCGAACGCGGTGATCGGGCTGAGGCCGAACGCGAGTTGGCCACTCGCCAGGCGCGCGTGCGCAAGTTCCATATCGAGGAACTCCCGGCGGGCGCCAAAGACCGGTACGTGGAGGAATGGCGGACGGTTCAGACGCGTTTCGTCGACGAGCCGCGCGCGGCCGTCGTCGACGCCGATCACCTGGTCGTAGCCGTGATGCGCGACCGGGGGTATCCCATGGAAAACTTCGAGCAGCGGGCGGCGGACATTTCGCCCGATCATCCCCATGTGGTCGAAGACTATCGCGTCGCGCACGGCATCGCCGCGCGCAGCGAGCGCGGTGAGGTTTCAACCGAAGATCTGCGCCAAGCCATGCAGCATTACCACACCCTTTTCGACGAACTCCTCGGCGCCGAGGAAAGGAGAACTTCATGAACGATCGTACCGATCGCGACGATAGCATCGACGTTCGCGAACGTTCGGTTCGCGACACCGTCGAACCACGCGACACCGCCCAGTCACGCGACACCGCCGAGTCACGCGAAACCGAAAGCTTCCTCCCGCCCGATCGTATGGAAGAGTTTCGCGAGCGCTGGGACGACATCCAGGCCGGATTTGTCGATGACCCGCGTAACTCGGTGCAGAAGGCGCACGGACTGGTAAGCTCGCTCGTCAACGATCTCAACGATGTCTTCACGCGGGAGCGGTCCGGATTAGAGAGCCAATGGAACCGCGGCGAAGAGGCGGACACCGAGAACCTGCGCGTCGCGCTTCGGCGCTATCGCGCGTTCTTCAATCGACTATTGCGTTAGCGGGTATAACGTGATGCATGTGGGGAATCACGATTTTCGGTCTCGTCGTCGTCATCGTCGCGATCGTCGTCATTGCAGCGATCGGCGCGGCGCGGCTCGGCCGGCGCTCCAGTCCCAGTGCCATCAGAGATGAAACCGAACGAGAGCTCGGCGTCCGCGAGACGACCTTAGGTGAAGAAGAGAGCCCGCTCAAGCGTCCGAAAACAGGCGCTTGAGCAGCGGCTCGTGTTTGTACGAAGCGCTCTTGCCGAAGTGCACCGCCACGACGTCGTGCGACGGCACCACGTAGAGCGCCTGACCGCCGGATCCGCTCGCATAGAACAGATCGTCGGGCGCCCCGGGCGCGCGTAACCACCAGCCCAGTCCGTAACGCGCGTTTGCCTTTGATCCGGCAAAGCACTGCGCAAGGGTCGCGCGTTGGGTCAGCACGAATTTTCCGTACGCGAGCCAATCACGCACCGACAGCGACGCGCCGGTAGGAAGCGGCTGCGTTCCGTCGGCGAGCTTTCGCCACGACGCGATGCGGACGCCGGCCGGTTCGAGCACGCGCGTCTGCAGATACTCGTGCGGCGTCTTCGGCGAAAGTTTCTGCGCGAGCACGGCGCCGAAGACTTGAAGCGGAATGCCGCCGTACGTAAACGTCGTTCCAGGCTCGTTCTTGAGCTCCATACCGAGGGCCCGCGAATAGGGGGGCACCGCGCTGCCCAATCCGCCGAAACCGAAACCCGACGTGAGCGAAAGCAGCATGCGCAGGCTAACGCGGCGCTTCCACGGATCGTCGCGCCAGACGGGAATCGTGTCGGCGACGAGCTCGTCGAGCTGCAGCAGGCCGTCGCGCTGCGCGTAGATCGCGGCAACGCCCCAGAAACTCTTCGTTCCGCTGTATAACCGATGCGCGTCGTCGGCGCGAAATCCGCTGCCGTACTCCTGCGCCAGCGTCTCCTCGCCGCGCACCACGCTGAAGGCCTCCAGCGCGTGCTTACGCGCGTAGTCACGTGCCGCTTCGACGTTCATGGCAGGGGCGTTCGAGGCGCGGCCACAACTCCGCCTTCATGAGGCCATTCGTCTTTTTGGTCGCGTCTGTAGGTGCGCTCGGCGGATTGCTCTTCGGCTACGACACCGGCGTGATTTCGGGCGCCATTCTCTTCATCAATCGAGACTTCGCGCTGCCCACACAGCTGCAAGAGTTCACCATCAGCGTCGTGCTGATCGGGTGTATCGCCGGTGCGGCCGCGGCCGGCTGGCTGGCCGATCGCGTCGGGCGTCGCCGCACGCTTTTGCTCGCCGGAGTGATCTTCATTCTCGGCGCGCTCATATCGGCGCTTACGCCCGACGAGACCATCTTGCTCGTGGGTCGTTTCGTCGTCGGCCTTGGTATCGGATTCAGCTCGGTGGTTGCGCCGCTCTATATCTCCGAAGTAGCGCCGAAGGACGTGCGCGGCGCGCTCGTCTCGCTTTACCAGTTTGCCATCACCATCGGAATTCTCGGGGCGTACGTCGTCGATTACGCGTTGGCTCTCAGCGGCAACTGGCGGCTGATGCTCGGAATCGCAATCGTCCCCTCGCTGGTGCTCGTCATCGGCATGTTCGTGATGCCCGAGACCGCGCGCTATCTTTTCAAAATTGGGCGCGACGCGGCTGCGCGCGACGAGCTCTCGCGCATGTACGGCGCGGGCGACGGACCGGCGGAAGAAGAGAAGTCGATTCGGGAAAGCTTGGCGTTGGAGGGCGGCGGCAAACTGAGCGATCTCTTTAGCACGCGCGGGGTTCGCCTCGCGCTCTTCATCGGCGTGACGCTGGCCGTGCTGCAGCAAGTCACCGGCATCAATACCGTCATTTACTATGGCCCGCAGATCTTCCAGCTGGCGGGAATCTCTTCGAACTCGGCGTCGATTCTTGCCGAAACGCTGGTCGGTACCGTGAACTGCCTGTCGACCTTGATTGCAATTTTCTTCGTCGACCGGATCGGTCGCAAGCCACTGTTATACGCCGGCGTTAGCGGCATGTTCGTGGGACTTGCCGCACTGGCGTACGCGTTCGCGCAGCCGCGCCTCTCCGGCTCCCTCAGCACGATCGCACTGTTCAGCATGATGCTCTACGTGGGCTGCTTCGCGTTTTCTCTGGGGCCGATTCTCTGGCTGCTCATCTCCGAAATCTTCCCGCTGCGGCTGCGCGGGCTCGGCATGTCGGTCTCGACCTTGGCGAATTGGGTAGGAAACTTCGTCGTCTCTCAGTTCTTCCTCACCATGCTTGCCAAGCTCGGAACGTCTTTGACTTTTGCGACGTATGCGGTGTTGTGCCTCGTAACGATTTTCTTCGTGCGTACGACCGTGCCCGAGACAAAGCAAGAGCTGCTCGAGCAAGTCAGCTTCAACGTAGCCTCCGAGGCCGGATAAAATGCTGGCGGCCGTGCGGCGCGCGGGCGACGCGCGCGGCCGCCTAGCGCTCGACGAAATCGCACCCCCGCAGCCGGGCGCGGGCGAAGTGCTCCTGCGCGTCCGCGCGTGCGGCGTCTGCCGGACCGATCTCCATATCGTCGACGAAGAGCTGCCGCCGCACCGCGACCGCGTCGTGCCGGGACATCAAATCGTGGGCGAAATCGCCGCGGCCGGCGACGGTGTCGACCGGTCGCGTATCGGCGAGCGCGTCGGCGTGTCGTGGTTGGGCGGTACCGACGGAACGTGCGCGCAATGCCGCGCGGGGCGCGAGAATCTCTGCGACGCGCCGGTCTACACCGGATACGATCGAGACGGAGGATACGCGGAGTACGCCTGCGCGCGGGCGGATTTCACCGTGCCGCTTCCGCCGCAGATGGACGACGCGGACGTCGCGCCGCTGCTATGCGCGGGCATCATCGGTTTTCGCGCGCTGCGCGTTGCCGGCGTCGAGCCCGGCGAGCGGGTCGGGCTCTTCGGCTTCGGCGCGTCGGCACACTTGGCGCTGCAAGTGCTGCGCGCGTGGGACTGCCAAGCGTATGTCTCGACGCGCGGCGCGGAACACCGTGCCTTCGCGCAGCGATTGGGCGTCGCGTGGGTGGGCGACGCGACCGAAAGGCCGCCCGTCGCGCTCGATCGCGCCGTAACGTTCGCCCCAAGCGGCGACGTCGTCGTCGCGGCCCTGGCGTCGCTGCGTAAAGGCGGCGTCGTCGCAATCAACGCGATCCACCTCGATCGAATGCCGCAGTTCGATTACGATTCGCTGCTCTGGGGCGAACGGCAGATTCGCAGCGTGACGAACATGACGCGCACGGACGCGCGCGACTTCATCGAGCTTGCCGCTCGAGCGAACGTCCGCGCGCAGACGACGGTCTTTCCGCTCCACGCCGTCCAATCGGCGCTCGACGCCGTGCGCGGCGACGCCATCGACGGAGCCGCGGTGGTGCGATGCAACCTCAACTAAGCGTCGTCGTTCCCGTCTACAACAACTGGTGGATGACTGCACGTCTGCTCGCCGAGCTCGACCGGTTGCGCGACGCGGTCCCCTTCGAAACCGTCGTCGTCGACAATGCCTCGACCGACGAGACGCAAACCGAAATCGCGCGCTACGCATGGGTGCGTTACGTGCGCAACGCGACGAATCTCAACTTCGCCGGTGCCTGCAACGCCGGTGCGCGCGCCGCGCAAGCGCCGCTGACCTTGTTTCTCAACAACGACGCGTATCCGCTCGGCGACGCTCTAAGCCCGCTGGTTCGCGCGTTCGATCGCGAAGAGGTCGCGATCGCCGGCGGCGCGCTGTTCTTCGAAGACGGCGTGACGCAGTGCGCGGGGTTCGTCGTTCTGCCCAACGCGCACTGGCACTACTCGTACCGAAATCTGCCGCCCGACCTGCCGGGGGTAACGCAGTCGCGCGCCGCCGCCGGTGTGTCCGGCGCCGCCATGGCCGTGCGCACGCAATGGTTCCTCGACGCCGGCGGATTCGACGAATCGTTCGTCAACGGTTTTGAAGACGTCGATCTCTGCCTGCGCGCGCGCGAAGCCGGGAACGCGATTCATTACGTCGCCGAGTCGCGATTTGCGCACTACGAGGGCGCGTCGGAGGGACGCTACGATCGCGAGACGCAGAACGAGCGGCGCTTTTACGAACGCTGGTCGAAAGCGTTTGCGAGTATTCCGCGGATTGCGCGCGGCAACGCCGGCGCGATATCGATCGACGTGCCGTCGAACGCGTCGAAGTGGAGCACCGCCGCGCTCGGCGATCTCGAAACGGCTTTGGGATCGTTCGGACATCCGGTCGTGCGCGGCGGCATCAAGCCGTGGCAGTTGATCGACGACCGCTTTCGGCGCGCGGCGACGCTCTGCTGGTTCGGCGCCAAAGCACCCAGCGGTGCGGCCGTCGCGATGGAGCGCACTTTTGGCGGTGCGGAGATGCGCGTTCGCGGTGCGATCGAGCTGAACGTGCCGTGGCTGCCGTGCGCGGCCCCCGAGCGCGCGGACGCGATTCCGCTGCGCCGTTCGGCCGATCCCGATTGCCGGCGGGTCGCCGTTGCCGGCGCGAACCGGGGCGAGTTTGCCCAAGGGCTACGGGATTGCGAAATTATCGACGTGCCCGACGGACGATTTCCGCACGCGGAAGTTGCGTGCGTTATCGTGGCCGGCTTTACCGACGAGGCCGCGTTCGGCAACGTCGCGCTCGCTCAGACCGGACTGCCCACGGTCGTGATCGCGGATCGTGGAATGGAGCGCCTCTACGCAGCCGACGTTACGGTCGCCGTCGGGCGCGGCGGTTTATCCGAAGCCGTGGCGCGCTTTACTTCGAGCGTCGAGGAACGCGAGCGCTTCGGACGGCTGCTGCGCGCGGATGCTGTGCGCCGGTTCAACCCGCGCCGCACCGCGATTCGTGTGGTCGACTTGCTTTGTGCGGCGCGCTTCGGACTGGAGCGATCCGCGCCCGCCAAAACCAACGCGCCGATACGACTGTGATTAGTGCGAGCTTTCCTTCGAGCCGATTTCCACGAAGCGCTTCGTGAGAATCACGAGGCCGAGCATCTGCACCCATTCCGACACGATGTTGCCGGTGACTTGACCCCATTTGCTATTTGAATCCTGATGCGCGTACAGGAGCGCCCATCCAACGCCGGTGATGACGAGCACGAGCGACAGCGAGTGATCGTAGAGCAACTGATGCCACTTGTCGCGCTTGGGCGGCGGCTTCTTGCTTTCGCTGGAATGCCTCTCGTAGAGAAACTTCGTCAGCACGATAACGGCAGTCGAGCCGCTCCAGTCCGCGATTGCGTTTCCGAAGAACGCGCCGATATGCGTGTTCGGATTGGCGAACGAGTAGAGGACGATCCATAGCGCGAGGATACCGAGAACGATCAGACTTAGGCCGTGGCGTTTGAGAAAAGGCACACCGCCGTTGTACCCGCGGCTACACCGCGCCGTATCCGCCGCCGCCCGGCGTCTGGATGACGAGCACGTCGCCCGGCTGCAGCGGCAAGGTCGTCTTAGCCGGGATCGCGGCTTCCGCCCCGTTGCGAACGAGCGTATGGCGTCCGCACGCACCGGGTTCGCCGCCGTTGTGGCCGGGCGGCGGCAGCGTGTGCCGGTCGGCCAGCAGCGACGCTTGCGCTATGCCATCGGTCAGTTCGATCGCGCGAATCAATCCGTCGCCCCCGCGATATTTGCCCCTGCCGCCGGTTCCGGTTGCAAACTCGTAGCGTGTGACCCGCAGCGGATAGTCGCGTTCGATCGCTTCGATCGGCGTGTTGAGCGTGTTGGTCATGTGACACTGAATGCCGTCGAGACCGTCGGCGCCGGGACGCGCGCCCATGCCGCATCCGTTCGTCTCGTAAAACGCCCACGCGGTGCCGTCGGCGCGCGTGCCGCCGAGCATGACGTTGCTCATCGTGCCCCCGCTCGACGCCGGAACGCGATCGGGCGCGGCTTGCGCGAGCGCCTGCAGCACGACGTCGGCGTTGCGCGTGCTGGTTTCGACGTTGCCGCCGGATACGGCCGCGGGACGATGCGGATTGAGCAAGGTGCCTTCGGGGACGAAGACGTCGACGGGCACGAAACAGCCGTCGTTCATCGGAATCGTGGGATCGGTGACCGCGCGCAGCGCGTAATGCACGCCCGAAAGCGTCACGCCCAGCACGGCGTTGAGCGGCAGCGGCACTTGTTGCGAGGTGCCCGTATAGTCGAAACGGACGCTGCCGTCGCCGCGCAGCTCCAGCGACAGCGCGATGCGCAAAGTCGGTTCGCCGTTGCGATCTTCCAGAAAATCCGCGCTCTTGAACGTGCCGGTTCCAAGCGCGCGCAGTGCGAAGCGCATGCGCCGTTCGCTGTCGCGCAGCGCGCGTTCGACGGCCGCGTCGACGGTGACCTGGCCGTAGCGATCGTAGAGCTCGAGCAGGCGCCGTTCGCCGGTGTAGTTGCCGGCGATCTGCGCGCGCAAGTCCCCGCCGCGCGCGGCCGGCGTCCGCGAATTCGACGCAAAGAGTGCGATGGTTTCGGCGTTGGGCTCGTCGCCTTGGAGCAGCCGCAGCGGCGGAACGACCACGCCCTCGGCGAAAAGATCGGTCGCGTCGGCCGGCATCGATCCCGGCGCCGCACCGCCGACGTCGGTATGGTGCGCTTTGTTGGCGGCGTAACCGACCAGCATCCCGTGGGAGAACACCGGGCGGACGACCGTGACGTCGTTGAGATGCGTACCGGTGATGTACGGATCGTTGGCGACCCACATCTCGCCGGGCCGCATGCCGCCGTACTGCTGCTCGATGGTCTCGATCATCCGTCGCAAACCCCACGGCAGCGAGCCGAGATGAACGGGAATGTGCTCCGCTTGCGCGATCAGGCGCGCTCGCGCATCGAACAGCGCACACGAGTGATCGAGCCGCTCCTTGATGTTCGGCGAGTACGCGCTATTGCGCACCGCAATGCCCATCTCTTCGCTCGCGTACACGAGCGCGCTCTTGATAACCTCGATGGTAATCGGATCGATCACGCTCGCACCAGCACCAGCGTCTCGCGAACCTCGCACTTCCAGCGCGGCGGAACGTACGTGGTCGCATCGTACTGCTCGACGATCGCCGGTCCCTCGACGGTCTTCTGCGGCTGGAGCGCGTCGCGTTGATAGACCGGAACGTTCGCATAGGCGTCCCCGACCCAGACACGGCGCTTCACGCCGCTGTTGGTGGGATGCGCCTGCCCTTCGACTTCGCGCCCCTCGGGCGCTACGCTCAGGATGACATGCGTTGCAGAAGGCAATTTTCCGCTTCCCGTTACGCGTGCGTTGACGAGTTCGATGCGTTCGTTGGGGACGTGATAGCCGTAGCGGGCGCGATGCGCGCGATGGAAATGCGCGGCGACGTCGTCGAGCGAGGCAGCGTGCGGGATCGAGAGTTCGAAGCTTTGGCCCGCGTATCGAGCGTCGTACGTCCGTCTGAACTCGATCGTCGCCGCGTCGACGCCTTGTTCGAGCAGTTCTTCGCGGCCGCGCGCCTCCAGCGACGAACACGTTTTTTCCAGCTCGTCCAACGACGCGCCGTCGATGTCGCAGAGCAGGGGCTCGACGAAGTGCGCGGCCACGCCGGCGACCAGCAAGCCTTGCGCGGAAAAGATGCCGGGATGCGCCGGAACGAGCACGCGTGCGATGCCCAGCTCGAGTGCGAGCGCGCACGCGTGCAGCGGGCCGCCGCCGCCGTAGGCGACCAGCGTAAACTCGCGCGGATCCTCGCCGCGCTCGACGGTGACGATGCGCAGCACTTTGGCCATCTCGGCGTCGATCAACGTGACGATGCCGGCGGCCGTTGCTTCGACGCTCAACTCGAGCCGGCTCGCGAGCGCTTCGATTGCCGCGCGCGAGCGCGACGCGTCGATCGGAAACGTACCGCCGAGCAAGTGCGTTTGATGTAATCGTCCCAATACGACGTTGGCGTCGGTGACCGTGGCCTTGTCGGATCGCCCGTAACACGCGGGACCCGGATCGGCGCCCGCCGAGAGCGGACCGACGCGCAGCGAACCCGCCTCGTCGATCCACGCGATCGTCCCGCCGCCCGCGCTCACTTCGGCCAGATCGACGAACGGAAACCGTACCGGGTAGCCGCTGCCCTTGATCGCGCGGCCGCTATGCGTTCTTCCCGCCGCTTCGAACTCCGTAGCGAGCTGCACGCTGCCGTCGACGATCGTTCCCGCTTTGGCCGTGGTGCCGCCCATATCGAAGGCGAGGAGTTTTCCGTCGCCCGACGCCGTCGCCAACGCGGCGGCGGCAATCACGCCGGATGCCGGCCCGCTTTCAATCATCGCCGCGGGCGATGCGGCGACGCGCGTTGCCGAGGACATGCCGCCGTCGCTGCGCATCACGTACGGCGTTGCGGCGACGCCGCGTCGATGCAACTGCTCCGAGAGACTTTCCAAATAGCGCGCGACGATCGGTGCGAGCGCCGCGTTGACGACGGCGGTCGAGAAGCGTTCGTACTCCCGATACTCGGGATCGACCGCGGCAGAGCGCGTGATCGGAACGCCGGGAATCGCCGCAGCGATCGCTTCGGCGACGCGCCGTTCGTGTGCGTCGTTGACGTATGAGTTGAGCAGACAGACGGCCACCGCATCGGGGCGGTCCGCCGCGAGCGCCGCGCAGGTCTGCGCGAGCGACGGTTCGTCGATTGGGACGAGCACGTTGCCGCCCGCGTCGATACGTTCGACGACCGTGAAGCGATCGGCGCGCGCGGCGAGCGGCCGCGGCCGCTGCACGAACAGATCGTACACCGCGCTGCGATTCTGCCGGCCGATTTCGATGACGTCGCGAAATCCGTGCGTCGTGACCAGCGCGACGCGCGGCAGCTCGAGCCCCATTTGGCCGAGCAGGGCGTTGGTCGCTATGGTGGTCGAGTGACCGACGAACGCGACGTCGGCGCTCGTGTAGTCCTTGGCGAGCAGCTCCTCGAGCGCCGCGATCACG
Organism: Candidatus Baltobacteraceae bacterium; assembly: GCA_036488875.1. Classification (NCBI taxonomy): domain Bacteria; kingdom Bacillati; phylum Vulcanimicrobiota; class Vulcanimicrobiia; order Vulcanimicrobiales; family Vulcanimicrobiaceae; species Vulcanimicrobiaceae bacterium. The sequence continues at coordinate 384,788 of DASXGW010000004.1, forward strand.
GCGCGCTCGGGCGCGCTGGGCGTCGACGGAACTTTCAAACGCAGCACCGCGCCGTTGCGATCGTCGATCGCGGCGAGATCCGTGAACGTTCCCCCGACGTCAATACCGACGCGAAGCATCGAGGCCCCCGTTCAATTCTTTGCATACCTTATCCCGCGGCAAAGCCTTCATCAAGGGATGCGTAAGCGCGCTGCGGTTGGCCGATATTCTTGAAAGCTCCACTCCCTAGGAGCCTTGCGCGAACGGGAGGGCCTTCGTGGTTGGTTTTACCACGAAGGTCTTTCCTAATTATGGGGCGGCGTTGGAAACAGGGACGGTTGTTGGGGTACGGTCGAGGCCGCACTCGTATCGGCAACCTGGGTGGCCGTGAACTGGCCGTCCGGCGCGATCTGCACCTGGTACCACCAGCCGTATCCTTTTCCGTCGCAGTAGCAGACGAGATCGCTCTGAGTGTCGCGTCGCGCAATACTCCAGTGAAAGCCGAACCGCTTGTGCTGCGCGTCGAACTGTTGGCGCATGTATCCAATGAGCTGCGCCTCGGCATCGGTTTGCGCGCCGGCGTCTTGGTCGTGGCGCGTCTGTTCGACGTTCCACACGACGAGATACCCGATGATCGGCACCAGCAGCACGAGCAGCATCGTAGGGATCCATTGCGGAAGCTGGATCTTCGCACGCACGACCTTGACCTTCGAGGAAGTTAAGGCGCTATCCGGCCGATGCGATTGGCCGCCGACTCGACGAACCAGATCGAGCCGTCGCCGCCGCGCGCGATGCCTTGCGGCTTGGCGCCGGGCGTCGGCAGCGGATACTCGGTGAACGCGCCGGCGGTCGTCACGCGACCGACCTTATTGCCGGCCCACTCCGTGAACCACAGCGCGCCGTCGCGTCCTCGCACGATTCCCCACGGCTGCGAATTCGGCGTCGGAATCGTATAGACGTGCACGATGCGTCCCCGCAAATCGGTTGCCCAGATCGCATTGCTCTCGAATGCCGTCCACCACAGGTTGCCGTCGGGGCCGGCCGCGACCGCGCTGGCGATATCGTTGTATTTCGATTCGTAGTAGAGCCCGTTGAAGGTCGTGAGCTTTCCCGACCGGTCGATGCGGCCGATGCGCGCGCTGCCGTCTTGCGAAAACCACACCGTTCCGTCGGGCGCGCGCACGATCGCGGCGCTTTCGCCGGTGATGCCGGGAAGGACGTATTGTTTGAGCTTGCCGTGCGAAAGCAGGCCGAGGCCGCCGCAGCTTTGCGTGAACCAGATCGAGCCGCCGGCGCCGCGCGCGACGCCCATCGGCGCCGCGTTGGCGTCGTTCCACTCGGTAACGTGGCCGCCGGGTGAGATGCGCGCTACGTGCGTGCCCAAGTACGGACCGGCGTGCTCGGCAACGTATACGCTGCCGTCGCGATCGACGAAGAGTCCCTGCGGGTTGGAGCCGGGGGTGGGAAGCCGATACTGCCGGATGGTGCCGTGAACGCCGATGCGCCCGACTTCGCCGGTACCTTGCTCGCTGAACCACATCGAGCCGTCGCGCCCGGCGACCACGGTGAACGGTGCCGCGTCGATGCCGCCCGCGATCGCGAACTCGGCGATGGCGCGGCTGGCCGCAATCGTGCTTAGACCGGGGGTTGGAGGAGGCGGAAGCGTGCCCGGACCCGCGCTGCACGCGGCCAGGCTCAAGCCCAGAAGTACCGCCGCTGCTCGCACGCGACCCTCCATAAGCCCACTTAAGAATCCTTAAGCTTGTCTTAATCATACCCGCTTTCCGCGAAAATAGCCTGCCGGAATCCACTATGGAAACCTAAGTAATCGCCGTTGAACCTTTTTTGAGCGGCTCGCGCGAGGACGCGCGCATTTTAAAGAGGTAACGCCTTTAGTATGAATCGTTGGATTGTAGCACTGCTTCTTACCGTCTTTCTCCCGGCGGCAGCCGGCGCGGCGGATCCGTCGCAAACGCTCACCGATAAGCTGGCCTGGCGCAGCATCGGACCCTATATCGGCGGTCGCGTCGTCGCGGTTACCGGAGTACCGAGCGAGCCCGACCTGTTTTACATGGGCGCCGTCGACGGCGGCATTTGGAAGAGCACCAACTATGGGTTGTCGTGGGCCAACATCTCCGACGGCACGTTACCCGGCGACAGCAATAGCATCGGCGCGATCGCGGTCGCACCGTCGAACTCCAACGTGATCTACGCCGGAACGGGCGAGGCCGATATTCGCGGCACGCTCGTCACCGGCGACGGGATCTATCGTTCGAGCGACGCGGGCAAGACGTGGCAGTACGCCGGCTTGCGCGACACGCACACGATCAGCGCGATTGCGATCGATCCGCACGACGCAAATGTCGTGTACGCGTCGTCGCTGGGCCACGTCTTCAAAGACAACCCCGAGCGCGGCGTCTTCAAGACGACCGACGGCGGCAAGACGTGGAAGAAAATCCTTTACGTCGACGACGCCACCGGCGGCGTCTGGCTGTCGATGGACGCGCGGCATCCGCAGACGCTCTACGCGGCGATGTGGCAGGAAAACCGCTCGCCGTGGAAGCTCGTCAGCGGCGGTCGCGGCAGCGGTCTCTACAAGACCACCGACGGCGGCGCGCACTGGACGAATCTCACGCACAATCCGGGGTATCCCGAAGGCGTGCTCGGAAAGATCGGCGTCGCGCTGGCGCCGAGCAATCCGAACGTCGTCTATTCGATCGTGCAGGCGAAAGAGGGCGGCATCTTCCGCTCCAACGACGGCGGCGCCACCTGGAAACGCGTCAACGATCAGATGGAGCTGCGCCAACGCGCGTTCTATTACATGGCCATCTTCGTCGATCCGACCAATCCCAACACACTCTTCGTTCCCAACGTCGCCGCGGTGTGGAAATCCACCGATGGCGGCGTCACGTTCCGCGGACTGCGTCCGCCGCACGGCGACAATCACATCGTCTGGATCAATCCGCGCAACCCCAAGATTTTGCTGGAAGGCAACGACGGCGGCGCGACGGTGTCGACCGACGGCGGCAAGACGTGGAGTCCGGTGCGCAATCAGCCGACGGGTCAGTTCTATCACATCTCGATCGACGATCAGTTCCCGTTCCGCGTGTACGGCGCGCAGCAAGACGAAGGCTCGATCTCGGGCCCGAGCGCGGCGTTCGGGGGCGCCATCACCAGCGACGATTGGCAGCCGGCCGCCTACGGCGAGAGCACGTTCGTCGCCCCGCAGCCCGGCAATCCGAACGTGACGTACGGCAGCGGATACTTCTCGATCTTCCTGCAATACGACGCGACGACGGGAGAGTATCGCAGCGTCTCACCGTATCCGTACTATAAAGAAGGCGGTACGTCCGAAGAGATGCGGTATCGCTGGAGCTGGACGCATCCCATTCTCTTCTCGCCGGCGAATCCCAAAGAGCTGTTGCTCGCTTCGCAATACGTGCAGGTCAGCGACGATTACGGCCAGACGTGGAAGACGATCAGTCCCGATCTCACGCGCAACGATAAAGCCACGGAAGGGCCCACCGGCGGTCCGGTCGATCTCGATCAAACCAGCGCCGAAGTCTTTCCCGATATTTCGGCGCTCGCCGTGTCGCCGCTCGACGGCAACGTGATCTGGGCCGGCTCGGCTGACGGGCTCGTGCACGTCACCACCGATCACGGGACGAACTGGAAAACGATAACGCCGGAAGGGCTGCCGAAGTGGACGCAGATCAGCTCGATCGAGCCGTCCCACGTCGACAAGGGCACGGCGTATCTCACCGCGTCGCGGTACATGTGGGACGATTTCCATCCGTACGTTTACAAGACCAGCGACTACGGCGCGCACTGGGCGGGGATCGACTCGGGCGTGCCGAGCGATCAATACGCGTTCGTTATTCGCCAAGATCCCAACGACGCCGGCTTGATGTTCCTCGGCACCAAGAGCACGGTCTACACGAGCTTCGACGGCGGCGCGCACTGGCAGAATCTCACGCTCAACCTTCCGAAGGTGCAAGTGCGCGACATCGCGATCGATACGCGTCAAGGCGGCGTCGCAATCGCCACGCACGGCCGTGCGTTCTGGATCCTCGACGATCTGTCGCTGCTCGAGCAGCTGCAGAAGTCGTCGGGGGCTGCCGGATCCGGCGGAGCGCAGGTCTTCGCGCCGCAATCCGCATGGCTCACCAATGCGTACGGCGGTCCGGCGTTCCCGCGGACGGGCGCGGGCGCGAATCCGCCGTTCGGCGCGACCGTGTTCTTCAACGTTCCGAAATCGTACGACGGCAAGACGCAGGTCACGCTGACGTTTGCCGACGCCAACGGTAACGTCGTGCGCCGCTTCGAGCTGCACGAGAAGACGAAGCTGCCCAAGGATTTCGAACATCCGACGGCCGCGTACGAACCCACCGAGCGTCAAGCCATCCAAGAAAACGTGCATACCGGCATCTCGGGCGGCCCCAATCGCTTCCAGTGGGATCTGCGCTACACGCCGGCAACCGAAGTACGCGGTTACGAGCCGCCGGTGGCCGCCGGTGGTGAGGAAGACGGCGTCGACGGACCCGCCGTCGCGCCGGGCAAGTACACCGTCACGCTCGACTACGGCGGCGACAAGACGTCGGCGGCGTTCGACGTCGCGCTCGATCCGCGCATCAAGGTCGCGGCCGGCGCGCTCGAAGACCGTCTCGCGCTGCAGCAGAAGATCGTGGCGCAACTCGACGAGCTCGACCGTTCGGTCAACGCCGCGTTAACCGCGCGCGATAAGCTCGAGCGTCGCGGGGGAAATAAAGCGCTGCTCGCATCGCTCGACGAGCAGATCGCCAACCTCGTGCAGTTCAAGCAGAAGTCGTCGGAAGGCGCGCTGCTCTACGAAACGAAGTTGCGCGACCACCTGGCGTATCTCAACGCCGACATCGATTTGGCCTACGACAAGCCGACGCAGGCGCAGTACGACGTGTGGAACGAGATGCAGGCTCTCGCGAAATCTTCGATCGCGAAACTGCAGGCGACTACCGCGAGCGCCGAAGCCGCGGCTCGATAATTACTGGTCGACGCGTTTGGCGTGCGCCGGCGCCGGGATCGTCACGGATGGGTCGTCGTAACGCCCGTACGTGACGGTCTTTCCGGCGTTGGCGCAGGTCAGCGGCCGATACGTGGCCTTATCGTACGTGCACGAGAGGGTATCGCTCTCGCTGCGTCCGAGCGCGTCGTGCATGACGAAGGTGCCGTCGCCGGCGGAAACGATCCGCACGTCGAAGACGCCTTCTTCAAAACCCGTGACGAGATGGTCGTCCCAGGTCTGCACGTCCCACGCGCCGTGCTTGTTGCCGTAAACGTCGCGGCCGATGATAATCGTATCGTCGTCGCCGCTGGGATCGCCGTGCGTGACTTGCCGGAAACGATTCGGTGCGACGACCGTCCATTCGAGCGACGCGCCTAACGGCGCGACCGGCATCGGTTTAATCTTCACGTCGACGACGAACGATTTCGCCGAGCGAAGTGCCGCTCGCACGTTGCTCTGAAGCGTTGCGGTATCCGCAGCCGATGCGGGAAGCGCGAGAATCGCGACGGCCAAAAACGCCACGGTCACAAACGTACGCATGGTTGGTATTGTACCATTAAAAATCCGTTACCGCTCGTTTCGGCAAGCAAGGGTGCAGGGTACTCAGAATCATATGAAACTCATCACACGAACGTTCATAACAGCTGCGGCATTCGCGGCGACGATTGGTATGGGCTTTACCGGCGGTCCTGCGTCCGCGCAGGGATATCCGTACGGCGAAGGTCCGCAATACGTCCCGCCGTACACGACGTGGCAGCCGGATTGGGACCAGAACCGTTATGACAAACATCACGTGATGCTCGGCATCGTTACGGGATTTTCTCCTTATCGACTCACCATCCAACGCCGTAACGGCGCCGTTCAAACGGTCGACCTCAAGAACGGCACGACGATCTTTCCTAACGGCGCGACGCCGCAGCAGGGCGAGCGCGTAGCGCTCCTCGGCTACTACAGCAACGGAACCTTCATCGCGAACCGCGTGGTTCTGCGAGGGTAATCCGACCACCTAAACACCGTTAAGCGCAAGGGGGCGGGCGGTCGCCGGCTAACAAGATAGCCGATGCACTGCCCGCCCAGTTGACGTTACGGACGGCCCTGACCCCCCGACGCGCGTTCCTCGCTATTATCGGGGTTGCGTTGGCCGTGCTGGTGTGGCTCTCGATCGAATACCACGACGCAAACGCGGAAAGCGACGCAAGGGCGTTCGTCGACCGGGTGCGTCCGGTGCTGATGGCCAGGTACGGTACCGTCGATCGCGCGCAATCGGCGGGTTTCTCCCAGATGACCTACCTGGGTTGGGACGGCACCGCCGTCTACTTCAATCACACGTTCGACGGCGTCGATCCGATGCACCCAAACTTCTTATGGTACGACCGTAACGGCCGGCTCGCCGGCGCGGATTACGAACTGCCGATTTCGCAGTTTCCGATGAATCCGCCGGGGCGCGATCTCTTCCCGGTGCGGCGCATGCGCTGGTCGGTCGTCTACGCGCACGTGCACGTTGCGTACTTTCTCGACGGACAAACGGTGTTAACCCAAGCCGACGCGCAGCCGAGGTTCGCCGAAATCGATCCCGTGACGAGCGACGCGCTGCGCGGCGTCGGATTGCTGCCGGCCAACGCGGAGTTACAGTGGTTTTCGTTTCATCCGCGCTGCTGGGACCTGTCGCTCTGGCTCGTTCCCAACCCGTTCGGCGCGTCGGCGAACTTCAACCCGTACGTGTATTTTTAGCGCGCTAGTGCGAGTTGAACGCCCAGACGATCGCCAGCGCGATAACGGTAACGACGCCGAGTACCAAAAAGAACCCCCTGCCCGGTGTCTTCTTTTTTTCTTCCGGCGGCAGTTGATCGAGCATTATTTCTGAATGGCTACCTCGACTCGGCGGTTGAGCGCGCGGCCCGCCTCGGTAGAGTTATCGGCGATCGGACGCGTCAGGCCGTACCCCTTCGCGGTCAGGTCGCCTGCGGAGACGCCGTGCTGCACGAGCCATGCCACCACCGAGCGTGCGCGGGCCAAAGAAAGACCCATGTTATAATCCGCACCGCCTTGATTGTCGGTATGGCCGGCGATGATCCAACGCGATCCCGGACTGCTCCTCACGAGCTCCAGTATCCGATTGAGCGACGGCAGGCTGTCGGGACGAATCTTGGCCGACGCCGTGTCGAAATGAATGCCGTAGATCGCGACGCTGCCGTTTTCTTGAATCTGCTTTTTGAGATCGGCAACGGTTTCCTTATGACGCTTGAGCTGGAAATCGGCCGTGCCGAGTTTCCCGGCGGGCAGATCGAGAAGCTGCACGGCGCCGTCGTAACCGACGGCGTTCGCGCTGACGGAAACTAAACCGGCGGGCACGTTGCGCAGCGCGCAATGTCCCGATGCATCGGTGCGCGCCGTAACGCCGGCCGCCTCGACGTCGGCGCGTGCGATCGGCTTTTGATCGGCCGCGTCGATGACGTTGCACGAGATCGTTACCGCGTAGCGCCACGGTTTCGGATTGACGAGGATACGCGCGAAATCGACCGCGTAACCGTCGGCCTTACCCGTGGTGGGATCGTCGAAAAGCAGATTGACCGTGCCCGATTTTACGATCGGCCAGTATTCCGGCAGCAGCTGCAAGGTGAGCAGCTTTCCGATCGGGCCGGTCTGATCGAGTTGATTGATGGTGTCTTCGAACGTGGGAATGCGCGTGCCGTTGAGCGTTACCTGGAAGCGCGAGTGCATTGGAACCGGTTGGAAATCGTCGACGAAGACTTGCAAAAAGATGCTGTGAACGTTCGCGGGCAGCGAGCCGATTTGAAGCACGATCGGCACTGGCAAGTCGTCGGGACGTTTAGCGCAACCCGAGTAACCCTCGAGCGGAGACTTGGCAACGCCGTCGGGACCGACCGGAACGCCGCTGCCCAGCATGATGCGATCGGTTCCCGGTGCGGCGCCGGGACGCACCTGGCAGGGCCATGGATGCGCGGGTGTCGATTCGCCCGAGAACGGCGTGAAGTGCGGCGGCCAGCCGAATCCGAGATTATCGATCGAACCGGTACGGACGAGTAAAGCGGCTTCGCGACCGTTGACGGCGCGCTCCGACTGATCCGACCACCCGGGCGGCAAACCCGGAGGCGGCGTCGGCATCGTCGGTTCCGGCGACGGCGACGCCGTCGGAGGCGCGGACTCGAGCGGCGATGCGGATTCGAGCGGTGATGCGGTGGGAGCGACAGTTGGAGCCGCCGAGGGGCTCTCGGCTGCTTGTTGCGATTTCGCGCACGCCGCGAAAAGTATCGCGCAGACCAAGGCGGCGATCGTCCGTACGCGCATGGATGGAAGTATTAGTGGGCGCAGGGCGGACGGCCTGGCGCTTAGGCTGTTGCGCGCGGTTAAAGAGGTCTGCCGTTCGCCGCTAGGTAAGCTCCGGACATGACCAGACGAGCAAGCGTTTTAGCGACGCTGCTTTTAGCGTTTTTAGGGCTGTCACTCTTACACGCCGCGCCCGGCGCCGCAAAAGCCCCGCATACGCCGTCGCCGTGCGGCGAACCGCTAATGGGCGCCTTTACCGAACCGCAACGGGTGGACGTGTGGAGTCTGCCCAAAGACGCCGGCGGCCGTAACGAGCTCGTGCTCGGCGTGCACAAAGAGCGCGATCGTTACTGCTATCGCTATAAGCTCGACGGCGTCTCACGCGCCGTCGCCCCGGTGATCGTCGTGCGGCGCGGCGAACGCTTCGATTTGCGCATCGCCAACGACATTTCATCGCAGAGCCGGGGGGAGTTCGTCGCATCGAACGTTTTGCCGGAATGCATGCCGATGGCGATGCCGCCGGCCAAGGTCGTCCATTACGCTGGTTACCTCAATCACGAAATCGACGACACGTGGATGCCCAAGCTCGCGGTCGATACGAACGTTCACCTGCACGGCTTTCAAGGTCCGGCGCTGCAAGAGAATATTTTTCTCTCGACCTTGAGCACGCCGATGCAGGCGTGCGAATACCACATCGACATTCCACCGTCGCAGCCTCCGGGAACGTACTACTATCATCCGCACGTGCACGGGGGCGCGGGCGAACAGATCGCGGGCGGACTGGCCGGCGTCTGGATCGTCGAGCCCGATACGCCGCAAATCGCCCCGTCGGCCGATCATCTCGTGTATTTGGCGTACGACTGGCCGGCTAAAGTCGACTATCAATACATGCCTGACAACACCGCGCTGTATATCGCGGGCATGCTGCACGAGGCGGCGCTCAAAAACGTCAAGCCCGTTGCCTACGATCCGTTCCATCCGCCCGCGTGGCCGCTGGGCTTTCCGCTGAGCGCGGCCGGAGTCGCGATGGATCCCAACGCGTGCGACGGTATCAACACCGAAGCGGTGTTGAGTGTCGACGGTCACGCGGTTCCCGCGACGCTTACGGTTCCGGGCGGACGAGATCAACTTTTGCGCATCGTTAACGGCACGTCGGATTCGCCGAAAGCGCTCAAGCTGCGCGACGAGAGCGGCAACACGGTGCCGATGCACGTCGTCGAGATCGACGCCAATCCGCTCAGCGGCGATGCCGCGCATCCGCTCGCGCGCTATCTCGCCGTCGACAAGCTGATGGTTTCGTCGGCGAATCGCAGCGATATTCTGCTCGACGTGCCGGCCGGACGTACCTACACGCTGTGGTCGACGCATTACTGCGAAGGATCGATGGCGTTCTTACAGCTCCCGCATCCGCTGCTGCGCGTCACCGGAACGGCGGTAACGCAAGACGATCCGGCTCCCGCCGTCGCGTCGCAGCCGGTCAACGTTGCCGACACTCCGGCGGCCAAGCTCGTCGCGTACGCGCGCGCTCATCCGGCGCTGGTGCGCAAGCGCGCGATCACCTTTACCGAGTATCTCTTTCCCGCAACCGGCAAGAAGATCCCGATTCATTCCTCGTACTTCATCACCGATACGACGAATGCGAACTTTCACGAGCACGCCTTCTATCCGCAGTTTGCAAAAGGCCAAACGGTTCCCGCGCACGCCGACATCACCGTCAAGCGCGGATCGGTCGAGGAGTGGTACGTATTCAATGCGACGATGGAGTCGCACACGTTCCACATCCATCAAATGTCCTTCGTGCAGCTCGACGGCGGCCCCGACGGTGCGCCGGTTACCATCGACGATATGTGGGATCCGGTCGGCACCCTGTTACCGAATCCCAAAGATCGGCAATATCCGCTCGTCAAGCCGAGCCTCGTGCGCGTGCTGATGGATTTTCGCAACGTGCCGCGCGGCACGTTCGTCTTCCACTGTCACATGCTCTTCCACGAAGACCGGGGCATGATGGGCATCATTCGGGTAGAGTAATCCGTATCGGCGCAATATGCGGCAGCGGGATCGGCGTTTTGCCCGTATGGTGGGACGACGCCGGTTTCCGATGCCCGGGCCGGTGTGCGATAGCCGACACGATGCCCGCGAGTTCGTAAGCACCCGAGTCGCAAACGTTGCCGTGGCCGCGGGTGTACCCGCGCTGATCGGCAGTAATCGAGACGCTTCCGCACATCGAGCCGGAGTACGGGATGTGGGCTTTTCCGGGACTCGTCGATTGATCGGCGTTCGTGTACGTCGAACCGCCGTTCTCGGCGAGCGGAAGCAGCTTCGGGTCGGCGGTCAGATCGTGCGACATCGTCGTGATTGCCGTACCCGCGACCGCCGTCTGGATGATGTTGTAATCGCCTGACGTGATCGTTCCCGGATTGTCGATGTCGGGACCGGTCAAACCCGTTCCGCCGCCGACGACGCTCTGGGTTAGCGTGAACGAGCTGCTGTCGTTGTAGATGTTGCCGCCTTGTTTGGTCGCCGCGTTCTTGAAGAGCGTGACGTTCTCTAACGTGGCGCTGCTTGCCGATGTGCTTGCGATGCCGCCGCCCACCAGCGACGAGGTGTTGTTGCTGATCGTGCTGTTGGTCGCCGTGATTGAGGCGGAGGAGAACAGCCCGCCGCCGCCGGCTTCGGTCGCGCTCCCGAGCACCTTGTTGCCCGAGATCGTGCTGTCCGTCAACGTGAAGGGGGCAGTGCTGAAAACTCCCCCGCCGCCGGTTGGTCCTGCGCCGCTTACCGTAATGCTGTTGCCGGACACCGTCGACGCGTCCAAAGTAAGGCCGCCCGCGTTGCCGATACCGCCGCCGCCCAATGTAAAATTCGCTTTGGGGACCACGTTGCCGTTGACGCTCGACTCGAAGACCACTTCAGCATTCGTCTCGATGAGGATTCCGCCGCCTGCCGAGGTTGCGCTGTTTCCCGAGATCGTGCTCTCGTAGATCGTCGCGCCGGCACTATCGATCACCGCACCGCCCGCGCCGATCGTCGTACCGGTCGCGCTGTTCCCGGTCGCGACGAGGTGAAAGAGCGTACCTCCCGTGGTGCCGGTTAGTGCGAGCGCGCCGGCTTCACTCATTTTGCCGCTTGCGGAGTTGGACGTCATGGTTGCGAAAAACATCGTGGGGGCGCCCGTAGCGTAGACCGCTCCCCCGATCGCCGTACCGGCGGCGGTCGTGACGGAGTTCTTCGAGAACGTGTCGCGGGTCGATGCCAGCGATGCCGACGATGTGGCAACCACGACGGCGCCGCCGGCCGCGATCCCCGCCCCCGTCTTAACCGCCGCGGTATTTGACGTAAACGTGTTTCCGGTCGACGCGACCGTGGCGCTGCCGGCAACCACGAGCGCGCCGCCGAGCCCTTCCGTCCCGACGGAACCTTCGGCCGTTGCGCTATTGCTCGTGAACGTGCTGCCGCTGATCGTAGCGCCCGTACCGGCGACTACGGCGCCGCCCTCACCGGCAGAAGCGGTCGCACCAGCGGTACCGGTTCCCGTCGCGGCGTTCGAGGTGAACGCGCAGTTGGAGAGCGTCACGCTTGTCGCGAAGATCGCGCCCGCTGCGCCCGTTTGGGCACCCACCGCGGCGTTGCCGGAAAACGCGCTGCTCGTAAGCGTGACCGGGCCCCCGGCGTAGATCGCGCCGCCGAACCCGGTGGCGCTCGTGGTGCAGGGGCCCCCGGTTCCGGTCGCTTTGTTGCCCGTGAAGGTATCGCCGGTGCCCGTGAGAGTAACCGCCGACACGACGGCACCCCCGGCGCCGATCTGGTCGCCGGTTGCCGCGTTGGTATTGAACGCATCGCTGTCGAGCTCGGCAGAGTTTTGCGCGTAGATCGCGCCGCCGACCCCGGACGAGCATGACGCCGTACCGCCGCCGGCGAGATTGCTGGTGAACGTGCTGTGCGTGATGCTGGGAAATAACGAGTCGAGATAAATCGCTCCGCCTTCTCCCAGCGAGCCCGCCGTCTTACCGCCGGCGACGTTGCCGGTGAAGGTGGTATCGGTGACCGTGACGCCGACACCCGCGTCGTAAATCGCGGCACCCAAGCCCTCGGCGTGGCTGGTGCAGCTGGTTGCGCCGCAACTGGTCGTCGGACAGCCGTTGGCAGCCGTGCATCCAGTGTTGGCGGAAAACGTATCGGCGGTGAACGTGGCCCCTCCAAGGCTGGTCGAATACACCGCGCCGCCTTCAGCCCCGGCGTTGCCGGTGTACGTGTCGTGCGTGGAGCTCAGGTTTCCCGTTGCGGTATTGTAGATTGCGCCTCCCTCGCCGACGATGCACAGCGCGGCATCGTTCGAGACCTTGTTGCCGGTAAACGTCGTGAGCGACATCGTCAGCGTGCCGCCGTTGAAGATTGCTCCCCCTTCTGCGGGTGTCGTAGAGCAATGCGGATGCAGTCCGAACATTTTCAGTGAATGCATGTTCACCGACACGCGCCGGAACGATGCGGTAGACGTATTGCTCCCGATCGTGTCGCTCGCGAGGGTCAGGTTACCGATGTTAAAAATCGCGCCACCCGGCTGTCCCGGCGTTGCGGCCTTGCCCTTCGTGAGCGTGAGCCCCGAGATCGTTACGTTGCCTTGAATCTTAAAGAGCTGATGCGTCCCGCCGCCGGAAAGAACAACGTCGGCTGCGCCGGGTCCCGCAATCGTCAGCGCTCCGCTGATGAGGATCGGTGACGCGAGCGTGATCGTCGACGGTTTGGGGAGTGAAAACGTGATCGTGTCGCCGCTGCCGGCAGTTTGCACGGCGTAGCGCAGCGATCCGGTGCCGGTATCCGCGACGGTCGTTACGAGCGGACCGAGCTTGATCGCAACGTGATTGGCTTTACCTTTGGAGATCGGAACCTTCAGCGCGATGCCGCGGTCGAGTGCCGCGCCGGTTGCGTTGACGCCGCTGTAGGTCGTTACCGTAAAGGTGTCGGTGCCGGCCGGTGCGTGCGCGGCAAACGTGCACGTCGTACCGGTGCTTCCGGTCGTGCAGTCCGGCGAGGTGGCCGTCGTGTTGAAGACTTGCGCCTTCGCCGTGTCGATCGCGATCGAGACGGAGTGCGTCAGCGGCGAGATCGTCGCCGGATGCAGGCCGCTCCGCCGGCTCGTGCGCCGCGGAATCCGAATCTGCATCAAAACTCGGACGCTGCCCGCGCCGGAGCGATCCGGCGCCGCGCCGTCCCCGGCTCGGGGGGCCGAGAGCTCTGATGCGCCTCCCGGAACCGCCGGGAGCAGGCGACTGCTCGCGCTGCAGCCGGCAATCAGGGCGCCGGTAAGAGTAAAGGCGGCCACTCGGGCGGCCAGAGAGAGTCCGATCGCACGCTTCTTCATGCGTCCACTCTACAGCATGCGGCGTCCCCCAAGCGTCCATACCCCTGGACGCGCATGCCGGAAGGCGTGTTTCGGAAGGATCGGACGGCGGGCGATTGCCGTCGGGACGCCCGCATACTCGAAGGCGCCGGCGTCGCAGTGACCCCCGGCGCCCCGCGTATAGCCCCGCTGGTCGGTGGGAACCGGAACGCCCGCGCAAGCCGAACTCGAAAACGGAATGCGACCGCGTCCGGGGCTCGTCGCTTGATCGGCGTTCGTGAAGGTCGGGCCGCCGTTGTTCGAGAGCGCTACCAGTTTTGGATCCGTGATGAGATCGTGCGTGGTCGTGCCGGTGATTGCCGTACCGGCCGGCGTGGTTTGGATGATGTTGTAGTCGGCCGAGGTGATCGAGCCGGGATTGTCGATGTCCGGGCCGGTCGACGCGGTACCGCCGCCGACGACGGTGTTCTGCAAGCTAAGCGCGCCCGCGGCGATATTCATGATGTTGCCGCCGGCCTTCGCCGCGTTCTTGAAGAGCGTGACGTTCATGAGCTCGTTGACCGCGTTGTCCGCGTTGTAGAGTCCGCCGCCGTCGCCCGACGAGCTGTTATTACTGATCGTACTGTTGAGCGCGATGATTTGATCGAGCGAAAAGATGCCGCCGCCGCCGCTTTGCGGTGCGGTTCCAAGCAGCGTGTTGCCGGACACCGTGCTCTCGTAGAGTACGAGGCCGCCGCTGTTGAAGATGCCGGCGCCGCCGGCGGGTCCCGGGCCGCTCACCGTGAGCGTGTTGCCGGCAACGGTTGAATAGGCGAGGCTGAGACCGTTCTCGGCAAAGATCCCGCCGCCGCCCGCCGCGGCGAAGTTGGCCTTCGTCACGACGTTGTCGTCGATCGTCGAAGAAAGGATCGTTTCGCTGAGGTTTGCCGCGAAGATGCCGCCGCCCGCCGACGTCGCGCTATTTTGCGAAAACGTGCTGTCGGAAATCGACGAGCCGGCGACGTCGAACAGGCCGCCGCCGGTTGCGAGCGTTCCGGTGGCGACGTTTTTCGTTGCGATCACGTGCGTGAGCGTACCGCTCGTGCCGATCGCGATGCCGCCGCCCGACGCTTGCGGTGCGATCGCTTCGTTCGACGTCACCGTGGCATTGCTGATCTGGGCGCCGCTCGTTGCGGCCACCGCGCCGCCCGTGGCCCCTAAGACGCCCGTCGCGGAGTTTGACGCGAACGTGTCGCCGGTCGAAAGGAGCTGGTCGTTGAGTGCGGCGATCGCGCCGCCGATCGCGCCCTGGGGAGCGTTCTTTTCAATCGCCTTATTCGACGTATACCTGTTGTTCGTCGAAACGAACGGTCCGGTCGCGACGCTGACGGCGCCGGCGAAGACGCCTTGTGCGACGGAACTGTCAACCGTCGCGGTATTTCCGGTGAACGTGCTGCTGCCGATCTTGCCGTACGTATCGAATGCAACCGCGCCGCCGCCGCCGTAGGCTTGCGTCGCACCGGCGCCGTTGGCCAACGTCGTGTTCGACGCGAACGTGCAGTCGCTGACGATACCGTTTTCGCCGCCGAGCGCGCCGGCAGCGGCGGCACGGCCGCCAAAGGCGGAGTTGCCGGTGAACGTGCTGCTCGCGAACGTCACGTTGTCGGCTGCGGAGTAGACCGCTCCACCGGCACCGGTTGAGTTAGCCGAGCACGGACCGCCCGTCGATGAGGCAACGTTGCCGCTAAACGCGTCGCCGGTGCCCGTGATTGAGTCGCCCCCGGCAACGGCGCCGCCCAAGCCGTTCTGGTCGCCGATTGCGGCGTTGTTCTTAAACGTATCGCCGTCGATTTCGAACGCGTTGGTGGAGTAGATTGCGCCACCCGCGCCGCCCGAGCACGACGTGGTGCCGCCGCCGGCGAGGTTGCCGGTAAACGTGCTTTTCGCAATGCTTGGAACGTCGGAGTTGAGATAGATTGCGCCGCCCTGACCAATCGCGCCGGCCGACTTGCCGCCGGCGACATTATTGGTGAAGGAACTGCCCACGACGGTAATGCCGCTGCCGGCGTCGTAGATCGCCGCACCTTCGCCGAGCGCGTAGCTCGTGCAGGCGGTCGCGCCGCATCCGATGTTCGGGCAACCGTTGCCGGCGTTGCATCCGTAGTTGGCGGTAAACGCGTCGTCGGTGAACGTCGCGGCGCCCGTTCCCGCGTTGTACACCGCGCCGCCTGCCGCAGCTGCATTGGCGGTGTACGTATCGTCGGTCGAGCTCAGCGTTCCGTCGACGTCGTTGTAGATCGCGCCGCCGTTGGCTTGCACGCAGGTTGCAATGTCGCTCTTGAGGACGTTGGCGTTGAACGTCGTGTGCGAGACGGTCAGCGCACCGTCATTGTACACGCCGCCGCCTTCGACGTAGGTGACGCTCCCGCAGGTATGCGGATGGAGCGTGTGCGCGTGCCGCCGGCGATCGTTGCCGGGCGCGCGGCGAAGGGCTTCGATCGACGTGCTGCTGCCGATGTAATCGTAGGCGAGCGTCAGGGTGCCGGTGTTCTGGATTGCGCCGCCCGGCGTAGCCGGCTGCGCGGCCTTACCGTGCGCGAGCGTGAGTCCCGAAATCGAAGCCGTGCCGGCGATCTGAAAAATCTGATGCGCGTTGCCGCCCGAAATCGCAAGGTCCGTGGCGCCCGGTCCGGCGATGTTGACGTTGCCGTTGATGGCGATCGGCGACGCGAGCGTAATCGTCGTCCCCTTCGCGAGCAGGAAGGTAATCGTGTCGCCGTCGTTCGCACTGCCCACCGCGTAGCGCAGCGAGCCGATGCCGGTGTTCGCGGCGTTCGTGACCAGCGGCCCTAACGTCACCGCGACGCGATTGGCTTTGCCGCTAGCGATCGGCACCTTCGCGACGATGCCGCGATCGAGCGGAGCACCGGTTGCGTTGACGCCGGCGTACGTCGTGACGGTGAACGTGTCGGTGCCGGCCTTGGCGTGCACCGCAAACGTGCACGTAAGCCCCGTGCTGCCGATCGCGCATCCGGGCGACGACGGCGTCGTATTGAAGATTTGCGCTTTAGCGGTATTGACCGCGATCGCGACCGACTGCGTAAGCGGCGAGATCGTCGCCGGGTGCATCCCGGGCCGGCGGCCGGTCCGGCGCGCAATCCGCATCCGTACGAGCGCCGTCACGCCGGCGCCGTCGGGCGCCACGGCGGGAACGCTCGAAAAAGTTGACGGAAGTAGCCGGTTCGTGCCGCTGCAGCCAGCCAGGAACGCGACGGTAAGAACGAGGGCGATCGTACGCATCTTCATGCGTACACGCTAGCGCCTGGGGCGTCCGAGTTGCGTCCCGCCCTACAGCGGAATGCCTTTCAGCTTCATCGGCTTGAGGTTCGCGAACAGGGCCGAAGCGGCAATGGCTCCTCGGACGTGCGGTTTGACCTTCACGTGCAACGGCGGGCGCCGCCCGATCGCGGTCGCGACCCCGGCGTGCTCGTAAGCGCCGACGTCGCATTTTCCGCCGGCGCCGCGCGTGAAGCCCCGCTGATCGACCGTGGTTGAGATGGTTCCGCATTTGCTGCTGCTAAACGCGATGTGCTGCGTCCCGGGACTCACCCCCGCCGCCTGGTCCGCGAACGTGAACGTTGGGCCGCCGTTATTCGTCAACGGCAGCAGCTTCGGATCGGTATCGGCGAGATCGCCCGCCGCAGGCGTATATCCGGTGACCGCGCTGCCGACGATGTTGTCGCCGTTGGACGTAAACGTGCCGGCGTTGGCGGCGTCCTTTCCGGTTGGTGCCGTCCCGCCGGCTAGGATGCTGTTCACGAGCTCGATCGTGGCCGAGGCGCCGACCAGCGCGTTGCCTCCGGCGTGCGTGGCGGCGTTGGCATAGATCGTCGCGTTCTCGAAAAAGGTTACTGCCGATCCGGCAACGTCAACGCCGCCGCCGTTTTCCGACGACGAATTGTTCCCGATCGTATTGTCGAGGGAGATGATGCCGGCATTCGTATAGATTCCACCACCACCGCTGTTGGGTGCGGTGCCGAGCACCTTGTTGCCGGAAATCGTCGTGTAAACGTCGCCGATGCCGGCGGCATCGAAGATTCCGCCGCCGCCGGCGGGCCCCGGCCCGGAAATCGTCACGGTGTTGTTCGCAATCGTGACATCATTGAGGTTCACGCCGCCGGCGGAATAGATGCCGCCGCCGCCTGCATTTGCAGCGCTTGCGCTGGTGACGGTATTTCCGCTAATAACGGAGTTGGTGATCGTCTCGGTATTCGTCATTTCGATGATGCCGCCGCCTTCGGTTTTTGCGGTGTTGCCGGTAATCGTGCTGTTGAGAATCGTCGACCCGCCGGTATCGTACAAGCCGCCGCCGGCGCCGAATCCAACGGCACCCGAAGGGGTGGCCGTATTTCCGCTGATGACGACGTGCGTGATATTGCACGCGCTGCCGACGGCGATGCCGCCGCCCACGCCGCCTAGGCTTGCTCCCCCGCGCACGAGGTTCGACGTGACAGTGTCGTTGCTAATGATGCACGTACCAGTTGAGACGATTCCGGCACCGCCCCCCGCGGTTCCGGGTGCCGTCACCGAGTTCGACGTGAACTTTTCACCGTCGGAAATCCACGTGCCCGATAGCGTGCCCACGGCACCGCCGGCTGCGGTGCCGGCGGTGCCCGACGTCTGCTTGATGGAGTTCGACGTGTACGTACTGCCCGTCGATACGAGCGCGGTTCCGGCAACGATCGCACCGCCGATTGCGCTCGACGGCGACGTGCCCGCAAGCGAGATGGCGTTCGACGTGAACGTGCTGCTCGTGACCTTTACCACGTCGGTAGCGTAGAGCGCTCCACCGGCCGCCTCGTTGGAGGTCGCACCGTTGATCCCGGTGCTCGTCGCAGTATTCGACGTAAACGTGCCCTTATCGATCGTGATGTCCATGGCGCCGGCGATCGCGCCGCCCGCGCCTTCGAAGTTCGCGCTTCCCGCGTTGGTTGAGAACGTGCTGCCGTTGAACGTGACGTTGCCGAGGGAAAACACGGCACCGCCGTAACCGTCGCCGTTGGCCGTGCAGTGGCCGCCCGAACCGACGGCCTTGTTTCCGGTGAAAATGTCGTTCGAACCCGTAACGCCCATCTCGGCGAAGACGGCACCGCCCTCTCCCGTTTCGTCGCCGGTTGCGGAGTTGTTTTTGAACGTGTCGTTATCGAGCTCGATCGGGTTAACGGCAACGATGGCACCGCCCGCGCCGGTGGAGCAGGACGACGTTCCGCCGCCGGCACGATTGCCGGTAAAGGTACTGCCGGTGATCGTTGCGAGGATCGAATTCGTGTCGAGCGCGATCGCGCCGCCCTCTCCCACCGATCCCGGCACCGGTCCGCCGGCGACGTTATTCGTAAACGTGCTGTTGACGACGGTGATACCCGTGCCGTGATCGTAAATGGCAATACCCTCACCAAAGGCGCTACTCGTGCAGGTGGTCGTGCCGCAGCCGGTCGTCGGACAGCCGCTCGACGCGTTGCATCCGGTATTGGCGGTAAAGGAGTCGTTGGTGAAGCTGGCCTCGCCTATCGCGGCGTTATAGACCGCGCCGCCGGACTGCGCGGAGTTGCCGTTGTACTGGTCGTTCGTGGATGTCAACGTTCCGAGCGCGTCGTTGAAGATTGCGCCGCCTTGAGCGGTGACGCAGCCTGCAACGCTATGAATGACGTTGTTACTAAAGATCGTGCCGCTGATGACGAGCGTACCGTTGTTGTAGACGGCCCCGCCGTCCGCGGTGGTCGCAGTACAATGCGGGTGCAGCCCATTGGCAACGATGCGGAGCGTCGGTTTTGGGCTGCGTACGCGCCGTATCGCGACGGTCGATGTGCTGCCGCCGATAACGTCGCCGGCCAGCGTCAAGGAGCCGGCGTTGTAGATGGCCCCGCCGGGTGTGCCGGCCGCGGCCTTTCCGTGCGTCAACGTGAGACCGGAGATCGTCGCCGTTCCGGCGATCGAGAAGAGTTGATGCGCGGCGCCGCCTGAGATGGTCAAGCCGGTCGCGCCGGGTCCGGCGATCGTGACGGTGCCGCTGATGGTAATCGGCGTTGCGAGCGTAATCGTCGAGCCTGCCGGGAGCGAAAACATCACGGTATCGCCCGCGCTGGCCGTTGCGACGGCGTAGCGCAGCGATCCCGTGCCGGTGTTGGCGGTGGTCGTAACGAGCGGCCCGAGCCTCACGGCAACGTGATTGGCTTTGCCTTTGGCGATCGGAACCTTCGCCACGATGCCGCGATCGAGCGGAGTTCCGGTTGCGTTGACGCCGCTATACGTCGTGACGGTAAACGTATCGGTGCCCGCCTTAGCGTGCGCGGCAAACGTGCACGTCGTACCCCCGGTGCCGGCCGTACATCCCGGCGACGCCGGCGTCGTATTGAAGATTTGTGCCTTAGACGTATTGACCGCAATCGACAGCGATTGCGTCAGCGGCGAGATCGTCGCCGGATGCACGTCGTGCCGACCCCGGCTGCGCCGCGGAATGCGGACGCTCACGAACACGCGCATTTCGCCCCGATCGGGCGCAATGGCGAACTGCGGCGCGCTGACGCCGGGTGCAGTCCCCGGAAGGATGCGGCTCGTGCCGCTGCAGCCGGCGATCAGAGCCCCGGCAAGTAGAAGGGCAATCGTGCGACCCAACATGTAGCAACCTCCAAGCGTTCGCCACCCCGCTCGGGAGTATTAGTGCTCCAGGTTGCTTTCTCTAAGCACGCGCTAGCCTGCTTCGTCGATATTCGTTGCGGCGTCCCAGGCGAAGGTCGCGAGCCAGTGGGTCGCGAGGTAGTCTCCGTCGACCGCGCGATCGGCGCTCGCGGCGTAGAGACGGCGGCCCGCGGCAACGAGATCGGCGTCGTCGAGCGCGGTCGCGATGCGCGCCAGCGCTCCGGCCCGCGAGAGATTGAGTCCGTGAAGGTGCACGATCTGTCCGTCGAGGACGTCGGGCACGTCGACGGGCGCGAGGATGCGCGCGTCGCTTGAAAGGTCCGGCAGAAACGCGTTCCACCACGAGACGAAAGCGTCCCGCGGCAAGACGCGGCGCATGAGGTCGGCTTCCGCGAGGCCGGGCGAAAGAAAGTCGTGTCCGCTGCGCTCCCATTGCTCGGGCCAGTCGCGATCGTTTGCGAACCAGTCGCGAGCGCGCGTTTCGATGGTCTGCTTCAAGTCGTCGAAATCCAGCACGCGTGCCGCGTCGTGCATGAGTCCCAGTGCGAACGCCGTGTTGGAGTGCACGCCGTGACGTACCGGCTCGGGCATCGCGGTCATCCACGCGATCGCCGACGTCGCGATCCAGTCCGCCATGTCGTGGAGCGAGCGCGCGCACGTCGCGAGCCGCATCGCCCACGCCCAACCGTAAGGCCGTTCGTAGGTGCGATGGCTTTGCAGATACGCGGTTTCGACCGCTAGCTTCTTCGCGCTCAAGTGATCGATGATGGCGCCGGCGAGCTGCGAAAGCGTGCCGGGCTCGTGCAGCGGATGCAGGCTGAAATGATCGACGAGCTGCAGCCCCGTCCAGTGCGAATGGACGCTGGAGTGCCAATCGTAGGAGTTACCGAACGACGGATGTGCCACGGCGGGATCGCGTGGGCGGTCGCTCGCCGTGCTCAAGTGCGCGTCGTGATAGGGATAATGCGTCGTGACGTTCGACAGCACGACCGGCAGAATGCGCGCCGCCAGCTCGTCGCGCATCATAAGAACGGGAAAACCAGCAAGAAGACGATGTTGACGATCAGCAGCGCGATCGCGGTCGGTATTTGCACTTTGATCTGCCCGTACTTGTCGCGCATTTCGAGCAGCGCCGGCGGGACGAGATTAAAGTTGGCGGCCATCGGCGTGCAGAGCGTGCCGCAGAAACCCGACAGCATTGCGATGGCAAAGAGCGGAGCGGGATGTGCACCCATCTGCTGCACGAGCACCGGCCAGCCGACCGCGGCCGTCATGATCGGAAACGCGGCGAACGCGTTCCCCATGACGATGGTGAAGCACGCCATGCCGAGCGCGTAGATGATGACCGCGAGCACGCGCGAGTGGCCGGGCAGAATGTCGTGCACGATCGTACCGACTTGCGTGCCGACGCCGGCCTGCGCGAAGAGCAGACCCAACGTCGCGAGCATCTGTGGCAACAGCGTGGCCCAGCCGATCGATTCGAACAATCGCCGGCCTTCGGTGAGCGCGACGCCGAGATGGGGCGGCCGCAGCACCAGCCACCCGACCAGGAGCGCAACGATCGTGGCGATGCCTAAGCCGACCAAGGTCGCCGATCCGGCCGCGAGCAGCGGCTTTCCGTGAATGTCGATCTTGCCGCCGGCGACGGAGACGAAGATCGTCACCGCCGGAATGGTGAGCGCCGGAACGAACAGCCAGTGTTTCTTGCGCGCGGCGTGCGCTTCGCGTTCGTCGTCGCTGCTCGTGTGCACGCGATCGGCCCCGGTAAAACCGAAGCCCGCGAGACATGCCATCGCGATGACCGCGAGACCGAGCAGCCACGCCGGCGCCTTCGGAACGAAGCTTCCGTAGCACATCGACGCGCCGAACAAGCACCAGAAGGCCGCGTTCGTCCAGCGCTTTTTGTGATGGGGATCGAGCGCGATTTGGACGCCGGAGACGAACAGGAACGCGCCCAGCAGCCAGTAGATCCACTCGGCCGAGATCACGCTGCGTGCTCTTTCATCATGCGTGCGAGCCGGCCGTCGAGCCGCAGCAAACGAAATCCGTGAATGAGGAAGGCGGCGATCGCCGTCGGAACGGCCCAGATCGCCAACTGCAGCGGATCGAGCTTCGTGTGGTAGCTCGCGTTGACGTAACCGGTGATGAGCAAGATCGAGCCGATCGCGACGAAGCAATCCTCGCCGAAGAACGCGCCGATCGTATCGGCTGCGGCGGCGTGCGCTTTGACGGTCTCGGTGACCCGGTCGGGCGTATGGCCGTGCGCGCGCATCACCGCGCCTTCGGCCATCGGATAGATGACCGGACGCACCATCTGCGCGGCCCCGCCGATATTGAGCCCGAACGCGATCGTCACTTGCCGAATGGCGAGATAGAGGAGCAGCAATCGTCCCGCGGTCATGCCCGCCGCCTGCGCGATGAGCCGCTTGGCGTGCTGACGCAAACCGTAATGCTCGAGCAATCCGATGACGGGCACCACGATGAACGCGAGCGTCACCGACCGGCTGCTTGCAAAACCCGAGCCGAACGCGTCGAGAATGTGCAGCGGACTGATGCCGCCCAGCAACGCCGAGACGATTCCCGCGACCATCACCACGAGCAGCGGATTGAAGCGCAGCGCGAAGCCAATGACGACTACTGCGACGCCCAGGAGAACGATCATGGCGCGACGCTAATCGCCGTCGTCGCGGGGCGCGATCTCCCGCACCCAGCGCGACGCGCCGCGAACGCTCGCCGGAATGTCCGCCTTGCCGGGCAGGTAGTTGCAGCGCAAGTAGCTCGGGAAGGGAATCTTGGTAAATTTCTGCGGCGCCTGATTGAAGTTGAAGAAGCCGTTGAGATTGTTGAGGTACGGCGAAGCATCGGTGGCGCCGAGCGAGCCGAGATTGAACGTCTGCTCGACGAACTTGTTGAGCGTCGCGAACTCGACGTTGGTGTGCACGACTTGCCCGCTATTGACGTAGGGCGAGATCACGAGCAGCGGCACTCGGAAGCCCGGGCCGACTTGATCGCGCACGACGTACGGCGCAACGTGATCGTAGAAGCCGCCCCAGTCGTCCCAGAAGACGAATATGGCGGTCGACTTCCAATCGGGACTCGCACCGATCGCATTGATCGCCTGCGCGACCCACGTTGGTCCGCAGTCTCCGAACGGAATGCCCGGATGATCCGACGTGTACGGTCCCGGCAGAATCCACGTGATACTCGAGAGCGGTATGCCGCCGCTTTCGTCGCCGACGAACGTATATTGCTGCGCGCGGAAGTGCGTGCTGTTCGCGAGCAGCGGCGAATAGAGACCATAATCGGAGTAGCAGTCGGCCATCTTAGAGGCGTCGGGCCAGATCGACGGTTTGGCGTGGCGGATCGTATAGTTCGCGTCGAGACCGACGATGCTCGAGCACATCGAGTAGGCGTAGAGCTTCCAGCTGACGTTCTTTGCCAAAGCGAGATCGGCGATCGACGGATAGCCGCCGTGCTGACCGAAGCACGGCGCCGGGCCGGCCGGCTGCGCCGGCGGCGCGGTGTAAGCTCCCGTCATAGAATTTAAACTGTAGGTCATCGTGCCGGCCGGCGAGTCGCATCCCCACGGCGTGTAGACGCAGAAGTCGTGCAGCAATCCGCAAGAGATCTTCTTTGATGGAAACACCGGCGCGTCGACCGTGCCGTGCGACTGCGACGAGAAGATGTATTGGTGCGCCGTGTACGACTCGCTGTTGTGGCCCATAAAGAAATGGTCGCCAAGCGCGTAGTGCTTGGCGATGAACCAGTACGGCGCAACTTCGGAGCGATTGACATACGAATAGATCGTGCCCACGCCGACCGGTTTGGGGTAGCCCTTTTGCTGGATGGCGTTTTGATCGAAGCCGTTCATGCGGCACGGCGACGGCTGTCCGACCTGCCAGGGCGGCGGCGACGGCGCGTTGCACGCCGTCATCCATTGAAAATGGTAGTTGTTGGGGTCGCCGCCGGAAAACACCGGCTTCTCGAGGTTGACCTCGTTGAGCGCGAGCTGCTTGCCGCTGCTCGTCTGCCCGAACGATACCGCGTCGGCTCCGGGAAACGGATTGGGCCCGCCAAAGATGTTATCGAACGTCCGATTCTCCTGAACGATGAACACGACGTGCTGAATTTTATTGTCATCCTGACCGTGGCGAAGCAAAGTCGAAGGACCACTCGCCGGCACGACCGGCGACGTCGGACTATGCGAACAGCCAACGACCAGTAGCGAAGCAAAAACAGCGAGCAACGAGTTACGCACGAGAATCCTCCTAATAGTCGCGCCAGAGCATGGCAGAGATCGTGCCTTCGTCTTGGAAAACGTGAACGACGTCGGGAATACCGGTGATGGCGACGTTATTAACGACGACCTCATACGTTAAGTGTCGGCCGCTCTTGGTCGTGATGTAACCGGCGAAGGCTTGGCCTTTGAGGACCGGGCGTCCCGACGCGTCGGCGTCGACCCACGTTCCGGTTTTCGCGTGCACGTTGCCGGCAGCGCCGGCGAGCGTCGGATCCTTTGCAAAGTCTTTGACGAAGGCGAGCGATCCGTCGACGCCGAGAATCGGCAGAGCGTTATAGAGCGTGGAAAACGCCGGGCGGCGCTGCAGTGCCTGCAGCATCTGGATCACGGCGCCGCCGCTTGCCGACGAGTCGCCGCCGCCGCTGCCGTCGACGAAGTGATATTGACTGCTCGGAATGCCGAATCGCGCTGCGAGATTCTTGCGTTCCGCGACGAGCGCGTTGGGCATCGAGTCGACGTGCTTGGTGAGTCCCCACAGCACGAGGCTCGTGTCGGCGCCGATGTTGTAGCTGATCTTCAGCACCAGCTTCGCGTTGTCGGACTCCGGCAGGCCGTTGAGCCGTGCGACTTGACTCGTTGCGAGGTACGACCCTCGCAGCGGCAGCAGCGCAACGGGATTCGGCTCGACGTTGCGCGCGTCGACGCGCACGCCGGCGGCGCCGAGCTGCTCGATGAAGACCGTGCGCGCGTAGTTGCCGGGTTGCACGATGCGCACCATCCGCACGAGCTGCGGCGTACCGGTGAGCGGCGGAACGAAGGTGCTCGGAAGCGACCCGGTCACGGCAACGTTGCAGTTCGGCGCGCCGATGCAGGCGGGAAACTCGGGC
This sequence comes from Candidatus Baltobacteraceae bacterium, assembly GCA_036488875.1. Taxonomy (NCBI): domain Bacteria; kingdom Bacillati; phylum Vulcanimicrobiota; class Vulcanimicrobiia; order Vulcanimicrobiales; family Vulcanimicrobiaceae; species Vulcanimicrobiaceae bacterium. Next base: position 410,236 of record DASXGW010000004.1, read on the forward strand.
CCGATCTTGAGCGTATCTTTCGATCCGGGCGCGCCGACGCGCAGCTCGTTCGCGACGTGCAGCGCCGCGGAGACCGGTCGCGTCGCCATCTGTGCCGGGCTGCCCGGCGTGCCGCCGGGGGTGATCGAAACGTCGACCGCGTCGTCGTTGACGAAGATCGGCGCAACGCGAAACTCGCCCCGAAAGTCGAACGGTTTGAAGAGCCGGTCATCGACGATGATCTCGCCGGTGACGCGGCGAATGCCGGCGCTGCGCACTTGCTGGGCGAGCTTCGCATAGCCCGCTAGCGGGTTCGGCGGCGTAAGCACGGCGTTGCCCAGACTATCGGCTTCGTTGTGATCCCAGTTGCTGATCGCGATCGAGCCGTCGGGATTGGTGCGGCCGCCCATCGTCAGATCGCCCGACGCGACGAGGATCAGATTGCCGTGCAGCACGCCTTTTACGATCGGGCCCGTGCGATAGACCGGCGTGTCGTAGGTTTTGTTGGGGCCGACCGCGTCGAGCAGCTCGCCGAGCGTGAACACCTTGCGCACCGACCCGATGAAGAGCTGTTTGCTCGAGTTGACGTTGAGGAGCACCTTCGAGCCGTCGAGCACGCGCAGCCCCCACGTCGCATGTGCGTAACGCGGCTGATGCATAACGGAAAATAAGGAAATCGCCAATAATAGTCCGTGCATAGGGGCTCCTTCGCCATGCCGCAAGCGGACGCCCGGCGCGGCAGGCATGCGCACGTTTAGCGGCTAGGAGATTGGGCTATCGCTCGGGGAGCATAGCGAGCACAAGGGGACAGCCATGCCGCATCCGCGACTCACACACTATCTCCTGAAGCTCGCGACCGATCCCGACGAACTCGAGCGGTACAACGCTGCCGATGAAGACGAGCGTCGTGGTCTGTTGAAGGCCGCCGGCCTCACGCCCGAACAATGCGATGCATTGGCGAGCGCCGATTCCGCTCGCATCACCGATGAAGTGATGCTCGAGATGCGAAGCGGACCCAATCCGGCCGGCGGCATGCATTACACGATCCAAGTGCTGCTGGATCTTCACCCGTGCAAAAAGCCCAAGTAGCGAGCGGTTCGCTATGTGCCGTCGGTATCGGGATTCGCGCGCCCTTGCAAACCACCAACGAGACCGCGGAGCGCATCGCACGGGCCGATAAAGTCTTTTCACTCGTCGCCGATCCGGTTGCGGAACTGTGGCTGACGAACCTCAACGCGAACACCGAGTCGCTCTCGGTTCTGTATCGTACCGGAGTCGAGCGCAGTCGTACCTACGCCCAGATGGTGGATCGCATCCTCGATGCGGTTCGTGACGGGTTGCGCGTGTGCGCGGTATCGTACGGCCACCCCGGCGTCGCAGCCTATCCGCTGCACGAATCCGTCAGGCGTGCGCGCGGTGAAGGCTTTGCCGCCGAGATGCTCGCCGCCGTTTCCGCCGAGGATTGTCTGTTCGCCGACTTGGGCATCGATCCGATTCACGGCGGCTGCCGCAGCTACGAAGCCACGGACTTTCTGGTGTTCGGGCGCGCAGCCGATCCCGCGAGCAACCTGGTGCTCTGGCAGATCGGTGCGATCGCCGAACTGTCGTACCAAACCAGTCGCGACGCGTGGAATCCGCACGGCTTAGCGGTGCTGACCGACGTGCTGCTGCAAACCTATCCGGCGGAGCACGAAGTCGTGGTGTACGAGGCGGCGCGCTTTGCGGCGTGCGCGCCGAAGATCATGCGCGTGCCGCTTGCGCATCTAACGCGAGCCGGCGTCACGCCGCTGAGCACGCTTTTCGTGCCCCCGTGCGAGCTTTCCACCGTCGACCAAACGATGCTGCGCCGATTGCGGATGCACGCATGAACCGGTTGCTGCGCATCGCCGTGGTCCTCGTCGTGGGTGTCTGGATGCTCGGGACGGCGGCACCGCACGTGGCGTGCGTGTGGAGCGCGTGTCCGTCGATCGGCCTTACGCCCAACTTCGACGGCGTGGTAGGCGCCGTCGACGACGGATCGCCCGCGGCCAAAGCGTCGATACAGCCGGGCGATCGTATCGCGGTTCCGATTCCGCGCGACCTCTATCGCGATCCGCCGGTGACGGTAACGTTCGGCGTGATTCACAACGGCGTCACGCGCACGGTTACGCTCGTGCCGGAGGCGCAGTGGCTCGGCGTCGACCTTCGCCTGCTCGCGCTCAGCGCATCGTACCTCCTGTTTTTGGTGGTCGGGTCTGCGGTGCTCTTGATGCGCCCGAGCGCGATGACGTGGATATTCTACTTGTATTGCGTCGTGCGGCGCTTCGGCGACCTCGGCCTGTATTTGCCGGGGCCGGACGACTGGTATTGGGCAAACTACTTTCTGCTGGCCGCCATCGGCGGCGCCGGTTGTCCGCTGGTTGCCATGTTCGCGCTGCGCTTTCCCAACGATCGGATGGACGGCTGGCGCAAACCGGTCAACGCCGTTGCCGTCGTATTGGCGATCGTGCTGCCGATCGCGTGGTTTTCGATTTTTTGGCAGTTGAACGGGCGGGGCTTGCCGGTGGGGACCGCAGAAGCGCGGCTCGCGTTCTTTACGTCGATCCTATACCTCGGCGCTGCGGCGATCTTCGTCGTGACCTTGCTGCGCAGTCACGGCGACGAACGCCAGCGGATTCGCTGGATCCTCGTGTTTCCGATCGTGCTGGTCATGCGCGTGATTGCCATCGATTTGCCCTACGGACTGCCGGAATGGTATTCGGGTTTCTTGACCGCACTCGGCGCGCTGATTCCACTGACGGTCGCCTATGCGATTATCCGGCGGCGCGTCTTCGATATCGAGTTTGCGATTAGCCGCGCGGTCATTTACGGCGCGATCACGTCGATCGTTGCGGGAACGTTTATTCTGCTGGACTGGGTCATGTCGGCGCAGTTCAGCCAGTCGCGGCTGACCTTGACGGCGGAGATCATCGTGGCGCTGGCGTTGGGATCGTGGCTGAACATGCTGCACAAAAGCGTCGACCGGTTCGTGGACGGCACGTTCTTTCGTGCGCGGCACCTGTCTGAGAAGCGTTTATCGCGCGCCGCCTCAGCGGTAATGCGCGCGGAAACGCACGAGGCGGTTGACCGGTTTCTCGTTCACGAACCGGTCGAAGCGCTGAAGCTAACGTCGGCCGCGCTCTTCCATCGCGCCGGCGACGAACCGCGTTTCCTGCGCGACATGTCGGTGGGCTGGAACGACGCCGACGTGACCGAGCTGACCGGCGACGATCCGCTCGTGCTGCATTTGCTGGCCGAAGGCGAGCCCGTGCGCCTGGCCGACGTCGCGTGGTCGACGGGCAGTATGCCTAGCGTCGGTCATGCCGTACTGGCGACGCCGGTGATGCTGCGCGATGAGCTGGTGACGATCGTCCTCTACGGACCGCACCGTAACGGCGCCGACATCGATCCCGACGAAGTGCGCAGCCTCACGCACCTCACGCAAAGTGCGGGCGCGTCGTACGATCACATCGACGCGCGCGCCTTGCGCGAGGAGCTCGAGGCGCTACTGCTGCAGTGCCAGATCAAGGATCGCGAGCTGGCGGCGCTGCGAACGAAGGCGGGCTCGATCGCCTAGTTTGGACGCTTCCTGGACGCGGCCGAAGCTAGCATAGGGTCATGAACGGAAGGTACGTCTTTGCGACGGCGCTGGCCGCCGCTTGTCTTTTGGCGGCCTGCGGAGGCGGCGGCTTCGCTCCCGCGGCGCATCAGGCGCCCAGCGCCATGCGCGCGCACGCTGCGGCGCCCACGCCGTATCCCTTGCCGAAGAAGACGCCGGACTTTACGACCGTCGAGAAGCCCGTGCCGTGGGACTACACCTCGACCGGACCCGATCGCAGCGCGTGCCGCGCGAACGAAGGGTTGACGTACCGCGTCGGTCCGGGACAAGCGTATCCCGAGCCGCACGACGTGCCATGGCTGCGACTGCTGCCGTGCGACACGGTCTTGATCTATTGGCGCGCGCAGGCGTACACCGACGCGATTTACATTGCGGTGCGCGGCAAGAACCATAAGGCGATCGCCGTCGAAGGCGTCATGAATAAATCCGGACAGCGCCCGCTGTTCGACGGAAGCCACGCGATGCAGTACGCGTCGCAAGGTATGGATCCGTACGAGATCTGCGCCGGCATGATCAGCATCGGTCTGCCGTCGTCGACCGCCGTGCCGCAGCAAGTCTACGGCTATACGCCGGGGTACATCATCGTCGAGAACTTCGAGGTCGAAAACGCGTTCGGCAAGTATCCCGGCAGTAACCAGCCGGTATACACGTGCACGGTGAGCGGTCAGCCGGTCAAACCGTGGGCGGAGTTCGTCGCCGGATTGTACATCGATCCGGCGCAGCATCTGCTCATCAAGAACAACTACTTCCACAACAACGGGCTCGGCGCGTTCACCAACTCGCTGGACGGATCGCACCATCAATCGCGCGATTTCTACGTGACCGACAACACGATCACCGACAACGGGAATGGCGAGGCGAGCCAGCACAACTACTACTTCGAGCTGGTCGGCGAGCGCGTGATCCACAACTACTTCGGGCCGCCGATCGCGCACACGCAGGGCGAAAACATCAAAGATCGCTCGGTCTGCGTGGAGTACGCCGATAACTACATCGACAGCGGCAACAACCTCATCGCGTTTCGCGACCCGCAGTCCAACGGCGACTACGAGTGGCATCAGATGGACGCTTACGGCACGCAGTGCGCCAGCCAGCTCTACGTGCACGATAATACGTTCGTCTCGCGCGGGCCGACCGAGTTCCAGGCGATGAGCGTGATCGACGGGTTTGGCGACGGCGTCGTGGAGGGCGATCCGCAGAACAACCGGTTCGGCGTGGTGTATTTCTACAACAACGTCGTGATCGCGATCGGCAACAAGGACCCGTACGGTCTTAAGTCGGCGCCGGTCTTCCAGAACGCCAACCAGCTTAAGCCCACGACGTTCTACGCCATCAACAATCTGTTCTATTCCGCGCCCCAGACCAAGGGCCATCAGGGGCCCCCGTTCGCCGCGTGTTATTGGCAGCAGTACGTGAACTTCACCTCAGACTGGGCTAGCCGGAAGATCCAAACGAAGTACGCGACGGCGACCGACGGCAACGATGCGGTGGGAACGCCGTGCGACGGCTCGGGCATGAGCGGCATCAACGTGAGCAAAGCCAATCCGGGCTTCGTCGACTTCGCGCACGGCGATTTCCACCTCACGCCGTCGTCGCCGTTCTACACCTTAAAGGGATCGCTGCCGGCCCCGATCGCGCAGCGTCACCTGCAGCCGACTAACGGATCGTATCCGACGCCGAGTCCGTAACCTACGGTGGATCTTGAACGGGCAGCATCGTGATGTAGCCCGAGATACCGCTGCCGGGATTGTAGACGCCGATGACGTCGCGAACGCTGACGGAGTTGGCGCTCAATTTGCCGATGACGATCGGCGGCCACGCGATCCAGTTGCGAATCTGCATGTAAAAACCGTAGACCGCTTTATCGCGCGGCTTGGTATAGTCTCCGACGACGTTGTAGTTGCCGGGACCGCCGGCGCCGGTGATGCCTTCGAAGTGCGTGAGCGCGGCTTTGGGATAGTCGTAGGTCAGGAAATCGTTTCCTCCGACGATGTCGCGGACGTAGGCGTGCCGCCCTTTCTTGTCGGCATAGCCGCCGGCGACGGCGACGGTCTTGCCGTCGATCCAAATGCCGTATGCCGTGGTGCTGACCGCATTTTTGACGTCGATCGTCGAGATTGCCTTCCGGCTGGAGTCGAAGAGGAACGCGTGGCCGGCGATCGTCGGCGCTTTGGTGCCGGCGTCGTAGTTACCGACGACCAGGTAACGCTTGCCGACGGTATAGACGCTGTGCGCGATCGTGTAGTTGCACGATTGCGGATCGCAGAGAATTGGCGGGACGATAATCGACTTGTATTGCTTCGTGACTGAATTGAAGACGAAGCCGTCGTCGCCTTTTTGGCCGGCGTTCTTAAAGCTTCCGACGATGAGATAACCGCCCTTGATCGGCTTTGGGCCATAGGCTGCCGTTGACTGCGCGCCGGGATAGGCAATCTGCACCCACGTCTTGCTGTTGCGGTTGTAGAGTCCGCCCAGCGTCGCGCCCGTATTCAACGTTACCGTCGCGGTGATGTACTGCCCGCGGATGCCGGTGGGCTCGGTCGAAACCGCGCCGGGAAAAGCGCTCGTGGGCGCGTTGAACGGCGTGACGCCGAAGCTGCGCGCGCGCAACGCACCGTCGGAGGACGAAGGCGCCGTCGGCGTCATTGCGGATGACGAACAGCCGGCAAGCAGAAGAAGTGTGGCGGCAATGACAGTACGCATAAAGAAATTGTAACCCGAGCAGTCAATCAGCCGGACGCCGGAGAAGCTTCCCCGAGCCGTGGGCCGTTTCTGCGCCTTCCTTCTGGCTTTTGTCCTGGGCAGCCCCGCCGCTCTCCAAGCCCAGCCGGTTTCCCCATGGGCCGCGCTTGCCGATCCGGTCTTCATGCGCATCGACATGCGCGGGCTGCCGCACCCGTCGGCGTACGCGGTCGCGCAAGACTCCACGGGATTCGTTTGGATCGGCACCTTGAACGGACTCGCGCGCTACGACGGGTATCGTTTCCAAAACTTTCTGCCGAACTCGAACGATCCCAAGGCGCTGCCCGAAGGCTGGATTCGCGAGTTGATCTCCGATCCGGCGGGCGCGCTGTGGATCGGCACGTCGTCGAGCGGGCTCGTACGCTTCGATCAAACGTCGCAAACGTTTCGTACCTGGCGACCGCGGCAAAGCGGAAACAAGGGTCCGCGCAGCGCTAACGTCGTCGCGCTCAACCGCTCGGAAGACGGACGGATTTGGGTCGGCGGCGACGGCGGACTCGATCGTTTCGATCCCAAGAGCGATACGTTCGAACACTTCGATCTCGAAGCGCACGGGCAAACGCAGCCGCGCGTCGAGGCGCTATTGACCGATCGCTCCGGCGCGGTTTGGGTTGCCTCCTTGCGCGGCGTCTACGTTCGCACGAAAGGCGCTAAGGCGTTCGTGCGTTCGGGGTTGGCGTCGGCGGCGTATTGCTTGTACGAAGACGACGCGGGGCGGTTGTGGGTCGGCGGAACGAACCAAGTCACCGTCTTCGATCCGCAGCGGCGGCGCGTGGCAACCTTTTCCTCGAGCGGCGATCCGTCGACGTTAGCCGACGGCGAACAGTGGGCGATCGCGCAGACCGGGCCGAGTACCGTTCTGATCGGCACCGAAGACACCGGGCTCAGCATCGTCGATCTTTCGACCAAGAGCGTGCGCCGCGTGCAGATCGACGCGCCGAGCGCGAGCGGGGAAACACCCGGGCCGGTGTGGCAACTGTTTCGCGATCGTTCGGGCTTGCTGTGGATCGCGAGCGGATCGGGCGGATTGGAAGCCTACGATGCGCGCAGCCGCGGCATCTACAACCTCGCGGCCACCGATACGTATCTCCAACTCACCAACGCGGGCGTGCAGGCGGTGATCGGCGATCCGCACGGGCGGTTGTGGATCGGCGGCACGGAGGGACAGCTCACCCTTCTCGATCCGCGCACCGGCGCGACGAAGCACTACGTTTTGCCCAACCACTTACTGGTCAACGCCTTGACGTTGGTGACCGACGACACGCTATGGATCGGGACGTCGGACGGACTCTGCACGCTGGCCATCGGACAGCAGAAGATCGTTTGCCCGAGCGGGCCGGCCGCGTTTGCGGGTCAGCGTATGGGAAGTGCCGTTTCCGTCGACGGAACGCTGTGGGTCGAAACGCAAAACGGCGGGCTCGTCGGCGTACGCGACGGCAAGATCACCGCCCGTTTCGGTGCGGGAAGCGGCCCCAACGGCCTGTCCGATGGGACGCTTACCGCGATTGCCGCCGATCGCGAACACCGAGTTTGGGCCGGCACCGACAACGGCATCAATCTCGTCGATCCGAAGACGCGCCGCGTGCAGCATTTCTTGTCTGAGGCGGACAATGCCAACGCGCTCGGAACCGGCGAGATCGTGTCGATTCTCGAGGATCGTAAGGGCGAGGTTTGGGTGGGCTCGATGGACGGTCCGGTCAATCGGCTCAACAAACGCAACGGGACGTATGCCATTCGCCGCATGGATGCCGTCAACGGTGTGCCGTTTCAAAACATCACTAACTTGGCGCAAGACGCGCAACACCGAATCTGGGCCAGCACGACCAACTCGCTCGTCGTGTTCGATCCCAAGGCCAACTCCGCCGGTTTACTTGGATGGGCCGACGGCATTCCCGACACGTTTTATACGCCCGGTGCCGCAGATCAGCTCCCCGACGGAACGATCGTCTTCGGCGGCCGCCACGGTTTGACGGTCGTCACACCCAGCGCGCTGCCGAAATCGCGCGACGCGGCGCCGCCGCTGATGGCGTCGCTCAAAATCGGCGGACGCGCGACGTCGACGTGGGGACTCAACGCGGGGCTCGGAACCGTGGAGCTGCCCGCGGCCCGTCGCGACATCAGCGTCGAGTTCGCGGCGTTGGAGTATCCGGCGTCGCAGTCGGTGCGCTACGCGTACAAGCTCGACGGATACGACAATGGGTGGATCGACGCGGATCCCGAATATCGCGTCGCGTCGTATACGAACTTGCCGCCGGGGCAGTACACGTTGCGGGCGCGCGCGACCAACAAACTCGGACAGTGGAGCCCGCGCGAGTTTGCGCTGGCGGTGCGCGCCGATTACGCGTGGTACGAAACCTGGTGGGCGCGGCTGCTCGCCGCGATCCTGATCGTGGTCGGCGCTTACGCGTTCTACAAGATTCGCACCACCGTGCTGCGCGGGCAGCAGCGCGAGCTGGAGGCGGTGGTCGCAAAACGCACGCAAGAGCTCGCGTGGGCAAACGAGCAGTTGTCGCAGGCCAACGTTCGCCTCGAAGAGATGAGCGTTACCGAACCGCTGACGGGTCTGCGCAACCGTCGCTTCCTGATTCAACACGTCGAAGCCGACGTCGCCGTCTCCCTGCGCCGCTACGAAGATTGGCTGGCGGGCGGCGCGGGCGCGCCCGCTCCGCAGGCCGCGGATCTGCTGTTTTTCATCGCGGACATCGATCATTTCAAGTTGGTCAACGATCGCTTCGGTCATCACGCGGGCGACATGGTGCTGACGCAGATGCGCGAACGGTTTCTGGAAGTGTTTCGCGAGTCGGACTTCGTGGTGCGCTGGGGCGGCGAAGAGTTTCTTGCCGTCGCGCGCGGGTCGCGCCGGGAAGACGCGCCGGAGATTGCCGAGCGCGTGCGCGAAGCGATCGCGTCGCGGCAGTTCGCGGTCGACGACAAAGGCGAACGCATCGACATGACGGCGTCGATCGGCTTCGCCGCGTTTCCGTTCGTCAGGACTGCGCCGCGCGCCGTTTCGTGGAGTCAGACGATCGACGTCGCCGACCGCGCGCTATATTTGGCAAAAGAAGCCGGTCGTAACGCTTGCATAGGATTGGTCGCGGCGCCCAACGCCCAGAGCGACGACGACGTTGAGATCGTGCGTCCCGCCGGCCTTACGGCGTCATCGTAATCCCGCTGACTTTCCCCATCGAATCGATGCCGAGGTTCAGGTTGAACGTCGCCGCGGCAAAGACGCCGCGATAGGTATAGATCGTCACTTTCGCCGTGCTGACCTTGCGCACGTAGAGCAACTGCTGCGGCGCGCCGAGCGGACCGATCTCGCTTTTGATTCCGGCGAGCATCTTGGGCGAGAAGCGCGCGTTCAGTCGCGGCGTCAACTGCGAGCGGTCGAGAGTGCCGCTCTCCAAGCCCGCGATCAAGCTGCGCAGCCGAGCCGTGACCGCGGGATCTTCGCCGGCGGCTGACGTCGCAAGCGCCGCCGACGGTTCGAGCGCTTCGAAAATCCGCGTCGCGGTGGATTCGGGACCCGCCATCGACAGGCCGTTCTGCAGCGCGACGATTGCGACGCGGTCTTTGGGAAACAGCAGGTTCGCGGAGAGAAATCCGAAGGTTCCTCCGTTGTGCCAGATGCGCTTGTGGCCGTCGACGCTGTCGACGACCCAGCCGAAGGCATACCCAGACCCTTTGTCCCACGCGGACTTGCCCGGCGTAAACATCGCCGCGAGATCGGTCTGGTTGATGAGTTTGCCGCGCAAGAGCGCGGCGTCCCAGTGCTGCATGTCGTCGACGGTCGAAACGATCGCGCCGGCCGACCACGCCCAGCCCGAGATCAGGGGCGGGGCGACTTTGACGCCCTTTTTACTGAGGCCGTATCCGGTCGCCATCGGCTTGAGCGATGCTTCGTCGTCGATGAACCCGCTGCTCGTCATGCCGGCCGGCGCGAACAGATGCGAGCGCACGTAGCTCTCCCACGGCGTATGCGACGCGCGCTCGAGAATCTCGCCGAGGATGATGTAGTTCGTATTGCTGTAGCTAAAGCGCGATCCCGGCGCAAACAGGAGCGGTTTTCCGGAGATCATGCCGAGCATGGCGGCAAACGACGGCGTCTTGGTGCCGGCGATCTTTTCGAAGCCGTTCGTGTCGGTGTAGTCGGGAATACCGGTCGTCTGCTGCAGCAGCTCGCGGATCGTAATCTTCGCGCCGCGAGCGTACTGCGGAATCCACTTGCCGATCGTGTCGTCGAGTGAGAGTTTGCCGGCTTCTTTGAGCTGCAGAATGCCCGTCGCGGTGAACTGTTTGGTGATCGAGCCGATTTCGTAGTGCGTCTGCACCGTCGCCGGCGTATGGCGCGCGAGATTCGCGTAGCCGTAGGCGTTGCTGTAGACGATCGTTCCGTCGCGCGAAACCGATATCGACATGCCGGGAATATGGCTGGCCGACAGCGCTTTGGTCACGGTGGTGTCGACCCGCGCAACGGTGTCGGGAGCGAGTGGTTGCGCGGGTGCGGCGATCGCCGCGACGAGCAGGAGGAAGAAGATCATCGCAACCGGAGCTGCAGGGTCTGATTGGTCGAACGTCCGGTGACGGGATCGGTCGCGGTGATCTTCAGCTTAATGGATTGTTGTCCGGGATTGGTCGGGACCGTAATCGTGAGGCTGAAGTTGCCGTACTGTCCAGCCCTGCCGTTTTGGCTCGTCTGACCCGACGACGCCGGCGGCACGCCGACGGTGACCGCGATGCGTGCGTTGGCGACGGTGTTACCGGCAACGGTAAACGTGCTGCCGACGACCATGCCCGACGGTGAACTGAGGGTCAGGTGCATTGGCGCGGGCGCTTGCCCCTGCACCGTGAACGACCACGACCGGTCGAAGGCCGAGCCGCCGCTTGGACCGCGTCCGGCGACGCGCACGGTGTGCGACCCGAACGACAGCGGCGCCGGCGGCTTGAACGAAAAGCCGTTCGCCGAGACGCCGGATTGATTGGTGCGGTCGGCGCCGTCGAGCCACACGCGCACGCTGCCCGCGTCGACGTTGCGCGAGAAGTTGGCCGAGATCGTTGCGAAGCGATTGGCGATCGTCGTTCCCGCGCCGGGTTGAACGTTGCGCAAATCGATCGGCGTCGCGGGCGGCGGTGCCGCGCCGTTGACGTAGAACGTCCAGGTGCGATCGAAACCCGATCCGTCGACGGCGATGCCCGTGACGCGGACGCGGTGCGCGCCGAACGACAGCGGCGCGGGCGGCGTGTAGGAGAATCCGCCGGCGCGGACACCCGCGCGATAGGTGATGTCGTTACCGTCGAGCAGCACGCGGACGGTTCCCGGCCGCGCCGCACGCGTAAACTGTGCGGTCACCGGCGCGAACCGATTGGTGATGTAGCTGCTCGGCGCCGGATGCTGCGAGTAGAGGTCGACGACAGGCGCGGGCGGCGGCGGTGCCGGATTGTACGGCGGCGGCCCGGGATTGTAGGGCGGCATGTGCGCCATCGTGATCGCGACCACGCGCGTATTGTTATTGTAGTCGACGTTCGCGCCGAGGGATTGCGCGATGAAGCGCAGCGGGACGTAGGTTGTCGCACCGACGATGAACGGCGCGACGTCGAGCTGCGTCGACCGGCCGTCGATGAGCGCGTTCGACGAGCCGATCGTCAACGCCACGGTCGTGCGCCCGCGCGTCGCGTTGATGTTCCCCGACGCGTACACCACCGTCGCGCCCATGCGCTCGAAAATGCTGCGCATCGGAACGAAAACGCGTCCGGTGCGTTCAATCGGGCCGGGATTGGTGTAGAGCGGGTGTCCGCCGACGAAAATACTGACGGCTTGCGCGAGAAGTAGTGCTGCGAACATCGGGCGCCTCCGAGACGGCAAGGGTTACGAGGCGCTTTGGCGGGCTACACGGTTGCGGCCTGCAGCATCCGTTCGAAGTCGGCGCCCGGGACCGGATGGCCCAGCGCGTACCCTTGGCCGAAGTCGCAACCGATCGCGAGCATCGCGTTGGCCTGCGCAGTATTTTCGATACCCTCGGCAACGACTTGAAGATCGAGTTCGGCGGCAAGGCGCACGACGGTCGTCGCAACGGTCATCGCTTTATGATCGACGTCGCTGCGATTGACGAACGACTTGTCGATCTTGAGGATGTGCGCCGGCACTTCGCGCAAGCGAGCGAGCGATGACGTGCCGCTGCCGAAATCGTCGATCGCGGTGGCGACACCCATCGCACGCAGGTCGCTCGCGAGTTGCGTGAACGCGCTCTCGTCGGCCGCGACGGCGCGTTCGGTGATCTCAACCACGAGCAAGTCCGGCGATGCGTCGCAATCTTGGAGCGCTTGGCCGATACGCTGCGTGCAGTCTGCTTCGAGAAACTGGCGCGGAAAGAAGTTGACCCAGAGCGTGAAGCCGGGAACGCCCGCGCGCCATTGCGCCGCCAATCGCAGCCCTTGCTCGAGCATAGTCCAGCCGACGCGATTAGAGATCGACAAGCGCTCGAGCAAATGAATGAAGTCCGCCGGCGCGAGCAGACCGCGCTCGGGATGACGCCAGCGCATGAGCATTTCCGCACCGGCGAGTTCCCAGATGCCGCGCCGCGATCGATAGATCGGCTGAAAGAACGGCACGAACTCGCCGCGCTCGGCGGCTTGGTGGAGCTCGGCGTACAACGGCGGCGGCGCGAGCTGCTCGACGGCGTGCTGGTAGGTGACGGCGCGATGCGACGACTCTTTGGCGCGCCGGACGGCTAGCGCGGCTTGCCGCATCAGCTCGCCCGCGAACGGCGCGACCGTCGATGCGGTTGCGCCGATCGACACTTCGACGAAAAGGTGGGAGCCATCGATCGGAAACGGCGTCGTCGTGACGTCTTGGATGGCAGCCGTCAACGCCGCGGCATCGGCGTCGTGCGCGGTGGCGACGGCGAACTCACCCGATCCGACGCGCGCGATGAAGGCATCGGCGCTCACGCTCGCGCGCAAGCGATTCGCGAACTGGATCATCAACGCGTCGACCGCGGCGCGTCCGATGCCCTCGTTGAGCAGCCGCAGATCGCAGACGTCGGCGATGGCCAGCGCTACTGGTCCGCCGTGCGCCTTGGCCAGAAACTCCATCAGGTTGCCGGCGTTGGGCAAGTCGGTGAGCTGATCGTAGTATGCCGCGTGCTCGAGGCGGTTCATCAGCGCTTCCCGTTCGGTTCGAAACGCACCCAGCAGATACGCGAGCAGGGCGTTAGCGATGAGGAATCCTTGGTACTCGAGCTGCGAGTCGACCGGAACCGCCAGCGCGACCTGCGCGATCGTCGCCGTGACGTTGGCTGCGAGCAATCCGAGAACCGCGCCACGCATGCCGTAGCGAATGGCCAGCCACGCGAGCGGCAGCACGGAGAACTCGGTGAAGTTGTGACCGAACCGCAGTCCCAGCAGGTAGTCGCCGACCACGATGGCGATCGTCGCTTCCAAACCGAGGATGAACGGCCGGTCGATCTTCACGCCGGTTTCGGATCCTTCGGAAACCAGCGGAGCGCGCCACGCGAACAGCTGCGTGATGGCCGGAACGAAGACGATAATGGCCGTTGCGTCGGCGCCGGCGCCGCGCAGCAGCTGCGTCAAGAATCCGCTCCACGGCGCGAGCTGTGGATCGATCAAGCCGTACACGACCAGCGACGAACCGTTGGCGAGCAGCGGTCCGAGCACGCAGAGCACGAGGGTAAACAGCGACACGTCGCGCGTGGTGCGCAGCGGAAAGCGCACGCCTAACGGCCCGACCGTCACCAAGACGGCGACGAGGTTGGACAGCGCGTACGGGATCTCAGAGAGCTCGTTTATTTGGAGGTCGCCGAACCGATTGTGCGGCTGGATTTGAAAGGCGACGAACAGAACGATGAACGGGAGCGGCAACGCGCGCCATCCGAACGCCAGGTACGCGAGCATTTCGAAGGCCACGTCGATGAACCACACGCCGAAGCCGTTGCCGGCAGCATAGTTCGTCGCGGCGATATCGCCCGCGATCATGAGCGCAAACCAAACGGCGAGGAACGCGACGGTTGGCCAACCCCGCGGGACGTTCACGCCGAGCCCTTCGCAGGCGCGGGCTTGGGGTCCCTTCAATTGTTGATCTAAATACTCTATCTGGAGGTTGTGATGCCGAAATATCTCGTCGAAGCCACGTACAGCGCCGAAGGCGCGAAGGGCATCCTCAAAGCCGGCGGTACCGCGCGCCGCAAGATCGTCGAAGAAACCACGGCCGAGGTCGGCGGCAAGCTCGAGGCGTTCTACTACGCCTTCGGCGAGCGCGACGCGATCATCATCGTCGACGTTCCGAGCAACGCGGCTGCCGCGGCGCTATCGATGGCGGTCAATGCGACGGGCGCGCTGCGCTCGAAGACGACGCCGTTGCTGACGCCCGAAGAAATCGATACCGCCGCTAAGGACCACGTCGTGTATCGGGCACCGGGTCAATAACCGGCTTCAATCGCTGCGCGATCGCGTCGGGCAGCGATCGCAGCGTCTCGAGGATTTCATGGCTGACGTCGGTCGCGCGCACGCCGAGAAGATCGAGTGCGATGGCGACGCCGTGTGCGAGCTGCGCGATCGCGACCGACTCGTCGGGCGCGTAGGGTTCGCCGCTGGTCTTGGGGCCGAGGACGAGCGCGCCGGTGAGGTGTCCGCGCGCCAGCATCGGATAGGCGAACTCGCCGGTCAACGCCGTGTCGGTGAGATGCAGATCGACCACCTCGTGCGACGCGCGCAGGGTGACGACGGCGGGATCGTTCTCGCCGGCGTCTCCGTATTTGCCGTTGCGGTCGTGCAGCGCGAACTCGACCGAGGACGCATCGGCGTGCCGCTTGAGCGTTTCGGCGGCACGCTCGACCACGACGGCGGCATCGGTGATGAACGTGACCTCGCGCGCGAACTGCTTGAGCGCGCGCTCGTCTTCGTGCCGTTTGCGGAAGAAGACGTTGTCGACGAACTGATCGACCCGTTTGTGTATCTGATGCAGCGAGAGCCCGAGTCCGAGCGCAATGGCTGCGCTGACCGCAACGTTGGCGACGCGGCCGGCGGAATGCAGCCAGCCGCCCAGCGCCCATTCGAGTAAGGTGAACACGCCGACGACGAACAGCGAGACGCCTGCGAATACGGCCGCGCGATTGAGGACGAAACCGACGTCGAGCACGCGGCGGCTGAGCAGCGCGTAGAGCAGCCCTAGCGGCGCGGCAAACCACGCGAAGTTGAGAATCCAATAATAGAGCACCGCGTTGGTCGTGAAGTACGACTGAAGGGTGGCGATGCCGAAGATGTAGAGAATTGCGAGCGATCCGGTTGCCCAGGCGACGCGCGTTCGCTCCGCGCCGTTTGCGGCGCGCACGGCGACGATCGCAGACAGCAGCGCCAGCATCGACGGCCCGGCGAAGGCGGCAAACGACGCCACCGGGTGGTTCGCGAGCCACGCGCGCACGTCGAGCGTGCCAAACCACAAGCCGGCGATCCCCAGCAATCCACCGGGCCCCGGCCCGGCTTGCGCGGCACCGGTCCACAGCAGCGCCGACAATCCAGCGAGTGCGAACGCGAGCGCAGTGAGCACGCGTCGCGCGCGGGAGATGGGCCTGCCAAACAGCAACGCATACGCCGCCAGCAGCGCGACGCCGGCGCTGAACGCAAACTGCGCGATGACGTTCAGGATCGCATCCAGCTCTACCCACGGCGTCAGCCAGCCGTTGATCGGAAAGAGATTCTCGCTGAGGTTGATGAGAATCAAGGTCAGCGAAAGGAGGCGGACTTCCGGGTTATCGGGACGGCGCGCGATCAAGACGGCCGCGATGCACAGACTCAACGCCGATCCGAGCCAAAATGCCCAGTTGAACATCCACTGGTAGATGCGGAAGAACGCAATGTTCGCATACGGCTCGGGCGTAACGGTGAGCCATCGCAGCACGCCGTTGCGCATGATCGGCAATCGCATCGGCATGCCGGCGAGTGGTTCGTTGCGTAACCAATAGCGCGCCTGGGGCGTCATTGCGCGAAGGTCGATCGCGTCGCCGGGCCGGACGCCGCTTCGATCCGCAACCGATCCCGGCACGACGGCTTCGAACGCGTCGAGAAACGGCGCGCGCGTAATTGGAGTGGAGAGGGAGCCGCCGAAAATATCGCCTTCCAGCGCGTACGTCGCCCACGCGCCCTCGGCGACGGCGAGCAGTCCGAGCATACTCAGCGCCAGCAGCACGCGCTGCCATATACGCGGTGTCATCTAGGTCGCCGATGCCGCTTCATTCCAGCGGCGCTTCGCTAGGCGGCGCTACGTTCCATTGGGCACGCAGACGGCGTAGCTGATGACGTTCTCGCCGCCGGCAAAGACCCACCACCCGTCGCTGCCGACGACACCCGGCGTGCTGGTGCCGCGATGCTGCTGCACCGGCGGTCCCGGCCACTGCGACGTGCCGGTATTGCCGCCGATCACCGAAAACCCGGTGCCGCACGGCGAATAGACCTGCTTGGGATTGAGGCTGGTGTTCCACCTCGGAAACGTCGCGATGCCCGCGGCGCCCTTCCCGCACGACGCGCCGGCACTCGCACCGCCCTTGACGAAAAACGCGTTGCCGTTTTGCGTGTAGGTCTGCGAGATTTGCTGGCCCGAGGCGGTGATTTTCGCAAAGCCGCTGATGAGCACGAAACCGGACGGACACTGCACCGTGGCAACGCCGCCGCCCGACGGGCGCAGCAGCCACTTAAAAAGGCCCTTTGTCCCGGATTTCACGACGCACGACCCGATCGCGATGGCTTTCACCGAGTTGCTGCTCGGTTGAACCCACCAGGTGTTTTTGGTCGGCTGTCCCCAGCCGATGCCGACCGCGCTGCCGTCGACGCTGCTCGACGCGCCGCCGATCAAGCGATACCCGTTGGGGCATTTCACGCCGACGGTTTGCCCCGCGGCGCCCGTGTTCGACACCCACACGAATTTCTTGACGGTCAGGTGCGGCGACAGTGCCGCATTGTTGGCAGCCGGCATCGCGTTGGATCCATTGGATGGACCGCCGCACGCGTTGAGCACGATCGCCGCCATGAAAAGACCGATGCGCCAGTTTTTCATGGGCGTCGTACTTCTCCGGCGCAAACGGACATTCCGGCTACCATTGAGACTAATCTCGCAACGAAACTAATTGGGGTTTTCACGTGTAGTTAGATATGAAAAATGCTTTTCAAAATAGGAAGAAAGGAGGCAATATGAGTTTCTACAACGGCATACCGATTACGGCCGTTAGCATCGCGCCCAGCGTGTCGATGCCCACCGACTCGACTTCCCGGCGCTCTGCCGATGAAGACGCGCGTATCAACGCGACTAAAGCAGCAGCTCTACGGCTGCGCAAGTAAACGGTCGAGGAAGGCGCGCCGCGCTCCAGAATCCCGGGGCATGCGGCCGATCATCGTAGCGCTTGGCACCCTGGCTTTGGTCACGGCGTGCAGCAGCGGTTCTCCCGTTCCCAGCACCTCGCCCTCGGACAACGGCGCGACGTATACGTACGCGAGCACTTCCTACGGCGTCACGCCGGGTCTAGGTGGACAGCCGCTGCCGATTCCGACGTCGAGATCGACCGAGCAAAGCGTCATCACGACCAACGCCGGCTTCGGCGGCATGCACGGCTTGATCCAAATCGCGCGGACGCCCATAGGCTCCGCTCGCAAATTGACCTCGTATGAGTATTATGCGATGCCGAACGACAACGGCGTCTCGCAGTTCGAGGAAGTCGCCGCCCGCGGCGTGACCGATTTCGCGTCCGGCAAGGAGCGTTTCGTTGAAAACGGGACGCTGACGTTTACCAAACCGTTCGTCGTGGTCGAGTTGCCGTTTTCGGCAGGGCGAACGTGGAGCCGCAGCGCGGCCTACGACGGCACAACCGATGAGACGTCCCAACACCCCGCAAACCTGCACCTCAGCGGTCGGACCGTTTTCAACGCGGACGGTTCGCACTCGTCCGCGGGGTCGGGCGAGGAGTTGGGCAAGGTTTTTAACGGCAGCACCGTGCTTGCGAGCGACGGTGCGTATCACGACCAATTCCGCCTCGGCTCGTGCCGGCAGAAGCTCGACGTCGGCGTTCCCGTGATGAAGTCGGGGGCGTACGTCATTCCTTACGCGACGTCTGCAAAGGGCTGTTCGTCGGCTCCTACGCCGGTTGCGACGACGCTCCCGGATTGGTATCCGGGCGGCGCGCTGCCGCCGTCACCGCTGCGCAGCGCCAACGCCAGCGACATGGGGGCGGCGGCGATTCCCGCAAGCTGCGGCGTCGCACCGTCGATTGCGACGCGCGGTGAAAAGATCGTCGTTACGGTAACGGAGTTCAACCCGTTAGGCAACGTCAACCACAGCGTCGAGACGAGCTACTATGCGACCGGTATCGGCCTCGTGTGCAGCGAGGTCGAGACGATCTCGCAGGAGTATGCTCTGCAGCCGCCGGTATACGAGGGACGCGGCGTCATACACACCGTCCGCAGGTTGATCGGCTACACGAAGGGCAGCACCGTGGGCGCGCCGCTTGGATTCGGCGGAGTGCTCCAACCGCGTGCCGTGATCGTGGGTGTCGGGGGCGCTCGCGTTCCGTAATACGTTTCTCATCGTCGGGGCCGGCTTCGGTTGTAGAATCGCAGTATGCGACCCGCACGCGTCGTCGGACTCGTCGTGTTCGTGCTTGCCTTTGCTCTCGGGCAAGCGCGCGCCCAACAAGCGTCGTCACCTTCGCCGCAAGCTTTTTATTCCGCCGCCGTGGATTCGATGCGCGCGCTGCCGCAGCCGCATTACCTCACGTACATTATCGAGGGCCAGGGCGACAACTTAGGGATCGATCTCACCGTCATCAACCATCTCGTCTGGCTTTGGATGAGGACGGGAACGGATGGGTCTCCCGCACTGTGGTCCATCCGGCACCGGACCGACGACTATGCCTCGGAGATCACCGGCGGAGCCGAAGACCGGCTCGTCAGCACGCGCGCGTTCTTCGATCCAACCTGGTATGGTGCGTTTCGCGCGCTGCGTGAGGGGATGCTCGATTATCAAAAACCCGATCCGTCGGTATCGAGCTACGCGACGCCGACGCCGGGGCCGCCCAGCGATCTGCGCACGATCGCCGTCGTAGAAGTGATGGGCAGCAGCATCTACAGCGTGGTCGACAAAGGGCCCGCGACGTGCAGCGACGGTGCGCCCGGCCACGCGCTGCATTTAATTCCGCGCGACCGCGATCCGCGCCATCAACTTGCCGACGTCGTCGTCAACTTGCACAACATGCACTTCTGCACGATGCGTTTCAACGCGTCGGCGCCCGGTTTCCGAGGGTCGGTCGAGCAACACTACAGCACCGTCGGCGGCTATTGGCTGCAGACCGACGGCATCATCGAAAGCGGCGTTCGCACGTTGGGCATCATGACCGGCCACGGCGTGTGGCGCTACCGTCTCGATCAGATGAGTTTTCCGCGATCGATCCCCGGCGAGGCGTTCGTCCCGCCGTATTATCAGTAAACCTAACGTTCAGATACTCGTCCCGCTGTCGAAGGTGAGGACGAACCGAACGCCGCGGTAGGGCAAGCCGAAAAGCTCCGACGCTTGATCGAAGGCGTTGAGGTCGCGGCCATACTGATTCTCCGGCTGATATGTGCCTAGGCCGATGTAGCCATAGTTGGCGGCGACACTATTGAAGACGTTGTTGATGCCGAGCGTCAGCGTGAACGGCCGCGAGGTCGCGGAAATGCTGGCATCGGCGTACCAGAAGCCGCCGCGGTCGAGCCAGTTCCCGGGACCGACGTAATGCGAATCGAACGAGCCGCTCATCGCGCCGCTGTGAACGTCTAATCCGACGTCGGCAGTGTGGAGCGGCGATTGCCCCGTTTGCCCACCGTCGATAAGCGTAACGTTATTCCTCATGAGGCTCTTCTCGAGGTTGAAGTAGAACTCCGACTCCACGTTATAGTCGGCCGAAAGATCGAGAAAACGCGTCAGCCGCGAATCGAGCGAGAGGACGATCCCCCGGTAGTGTGCTTGCGCGGCATTGTACGTGGTTCCGACGGCCAGGTTCGCTTCGGTTGGGTTATTGTGGCAGAACGCGTCGATCTTGTTCAGATAGCCGTTGATGATGCTCGCCGGAATCTGCGAAAAGCCGGTATCGGTTAGCGGCAGCGTGCCGCCGAGTAAGCCGTTCCATTCAGTGGCATCGTACACGTCGGCTTGCAGGTTCGTTCCCGAAGTGAAGCGGTGCGCGTACGTAAGGTCGGCGTCCGTCGCGGTCTCGGGTTTGAGATTGGGATCGCTCACGCCACCGATTGCGTTTCGTGCGCCCGGACCGCAGACCGGGTTGAAGCCGGAAACGTCGGAGTTGAGGCTTGGCAGTGCATACAGCAGCGCGGGATCGGGTTCGCTATACGAATGGCCGCCGCTCAAGCGCAGCGTGTCGTTGTTGGTCGGACGATAGACGTACGCCAGACGCGGATCGAAGTTGGTGACCCGCGTGTTGTTGGAATGCTGGAACCACAAGTCGGCAAAAACCGACGACCGCCCGTTGGGGGTCCACTGATCGCTCGCAAAATAGCTCGTGCTGCTCAGGTGAAAGTCTTGGAACGGTACGATCCCCTGCAGCGGATTGCCAAAGATGTCGGTGGCTTGATTGAATGAGTCGCCGGTGTGCGCCTGATGCTGAAAGTACAGGCCGAACGACAGATTGTTTTTGGACAGCGGCAGTTGATCGGCGACCAGAAATCCGTGCGTGAGAAATCGATCGCTCGAATAACCCCCGATTTGGGGTCCCGGCGGCGAGAAATCGTCGGTGGCGTAGTTGTCGATGAACCCGTCGACCAAGAGCTGCGAAATACCGATGCTGCGCGTCAGACGGACGTGATAATCCTGGTCGCGGTTTGCGGTAAAGGAGTTGGGGCCGCCGCCGGCTGGTCCGGCCGTCATGGCCGCGGCTTGGCTTGCCGTAAAACAGCCGAAGCCGCCCGGCCCGTTATCGAGAAACGCCACCGTATCGTAGCAGACTCCGCGTTTTCCGTCGGGCAGCACGACGCTCGTCTTTTCGCGCGAGGCGAGTTCGAGCCCATATTCGTAGAGGTTGTACGGATAGGGATTGTAGTCGTTGTCGCCGTTGCCGGTATGATCGACCCACGACGTCGCAATGTAGGCTGTCGCCTCAATGCTCGTCTTATTGTCGAGGCGGTACGTGAACTTGGCAAGGTCGTTGCGCAAATCGTAAGCGCCGCTCACCGCGTAGGTGTTGGCCGCGACATTGCCCGACGTGACGTTGGGATAGCCGTTGGCATCGGCGCCGAGCAATCCGCTTTGCCTGACGAGCTGCGGGCTGTATAAGCCGCTCGTCCCCTGCACGCCGAACGCGAGCGCATAGCCGAGATTGCCGGTCGTACCGGTCGCCGACCATTCCGTGAGCAGCTGGTCCTGATTGCCGATGCCCTGCGCAACGATGGCGCGCGGTTCGCGGGTCGGATCGAGCGTCACGAAGTTCACCGCTCCGGCGATCGTCGAGACGCCGTACAATCCGGTCGCGCCCGAGCCGAACGTAACGCTCGCATCACGCAGACCCCAGAACGGCGAGACGGCGTAGTTGTAGCCCGCGCCTTGCGCGCCGATCGGACCGATCGGGTGCCCGTCGAGCAGCGTCGCGGTTTCGGTTGGATCGAAGCCACGGATGCTGATCGTCGCGTCATCACCGACCGACGATGAACTGGCATTGGACGTTACGCCGGGCAGCGTTCCCAACAGATCGCCGGCGCGCAAGATGTCTTGTTGCTGCATCACCCCCGGGTTGGCGTACTCGGTCACGGTGCTCGAGCTCGCGATCGTTTTGGCGGCGCTATCGACGTGCGCAATGGTTTGCAACGCGTTCGTTCCGGGTGTCAGCGCGGTGCGAAAGACGAAATCGGCCGTCCCCGGTGCGATCGTGACGCCGATGACGCGCTGCTGTTGGTAGCCGCGCGCGATCACGGTGATTTGGTAGCCGGCCGGGGCGACGCCGCGGAATTCGAACGAGCCGTCGCCCGCGGTCGAGGTCTGAGCGATCGTCTTTTGGCTAGACTGCAAGAGGATTGTAGCGCTGGGAATCGGCAGACCGCTGCGCACGTCGAAGACGCGGCCGTGAATCGTGGTCAGCGTCGCGCCGAGTGCGACTGGTGAAAAGAGGATCACGACAAGCGCCACGCGCGCGACAAATGAGGACGTGCTCACCTCGTGAAGCGTACGCCCGCGACTTTAAGTCGAGATTATCGCAGCCTAACGGTCGTCACGCGCGAGCAAGAAGCCGCTCGATCTCCGCTTCGTCCAACAACTGCGCGGCCGCAGCCGCATCGTCGAAGATGCCGGCCGCGAGTGCGCCTTTACGTTCCTGTAGATCGAGAATACGTTCTTCGACGGTGCCGACGGTAATGAGTTTATAGACGAAGACGGGTTTGTGCTGACCGATGCGATGCGCGCGATCGGTCGCCTGACGCTCGACCGCGGGGTTCCACCACGGATCGTAGTGGATGACGGTGTCGGCGGCGGTGAGGTTGAGTCCCGTGCCCCCCGCCTTGAGACTAATCAAGAACAGCGGCACCTCGCCGCTTTGAAAGCGCCGTACCGGCGTTTCGCGATCCTTGGTCGTGCCGCGAATTTCCACGTACTCGATGCCGCGTTCCTCGAGCTCAGGTTTGATCAGATCGAGCATCGACGTGAACTGCGAAAAGAGGAGCACGCGCCGGCCTTCGTCGATGAGCTCGGGCAGCATCTCGAAGAGCGCCTCGAGCTTGCTCGAGTCGTGCACGTTGCGCGCGGCCGGGAGCTTAACCAGCCGCGGATCGCAGCAGACCTGGCGCAGCTTGAGCAACGCGTCGAGTACGACGATTCGGCTGCGCGCCAGGCCGCGGCGCTTCATCTCGGCGCGCACGCGCTCGTGCATCGCCAGGCGAATCGTTTCGTAGAGATCGCGCTGCGCGCCGTCGAGCTCCACGCGCGTAACGATTTCGGTCTTGGGCGGCAGGTCGAGCGCGACGTCTTCCTTGGTGCGCCGCATCAAGAACGGCCGCAGCCGCGCCGCCAGCAACGCGCGGCGCGCCGTATCGCCGCGCTTCTCGATCGGCGTGCGAAAGACGCGCGCAAACTTCGTTCGCTCGCCCAGCAAACCCGGGATGGCGAAGGAGAGGATCGACCACAGCTCGTCGAGATGATTCTCGATCGGCGTACCGGTGAGCGCGAGGCGCTGCACAGCGCGCAAGCGCGCCGCAGCCTGCGCACCCTTCGAGCGAGGATTCTTCACGAACTGCGCCTCGTCGAGCACGACCATCTGCCACTCGCGTTCGGTCAGGCGATCGGCGTCGCGGTGGAGCAGCGCGTAGCTCGTCAGCGCGACGTCGCTGTCGTCGATGTGGGAGTAGCGCTCCGCCCGATCGTTGCCAGAGAGCGAGACGACGCGCAGGTGTGGCACGAAACGCGCGATCTCGGCGCGCCAGTTCGGCAGCACGCTGGTCGGCGCGACGATTAGCACCGGTCCGCTCAATCGCCCGCGCGCCTTTTCGATCGCGAGGTGAGCCAGGAACTGGACCGTTTTCCCGAGGCCCATGTCGTCGGCGAGCACGCCCCCCAAGCCGTGACGCCGCAGCAGCTCCAGCCACGCCACGCCGTGCGTTTGATAGGCTCTGAGTTCGCCTTTAAAGGTGGCCGGCAGCGTAACCGGTTCGTGCTGCGCGCTCGTCAGCTCGTTCAGCGCGGCGCGCAACGGTTGCGTTGCCGCCGACCAGCGCAGCGGCAGCGCTGCCTCGATGGCGCCCATCGCAGCGACGTGCGCGGGCGTGAGTTCGAGCCGGCCTTCTTTATTGAGCGGCGCATCGAACAGCTCGACCAGCGTCGAAACGATGCGCCCGATGCGCTCGGGCGGCAGCGCGGCGAACGCGCCGTTAGGCAGCCGGCCGTAGAGCGTACGAGCGTGCGGGCCGCTCAGCTCGGCATTGAGTTGTGCGATTGACTGCACGCCTAAGGTTTGCAGCGCGTCGACGACCACCGGCAAGAGCGAAACGCGTTTGCCTTCGAGATCGATGCCGATGTCGAGTTCGAACCAGCGGTTCTCGCTCGCGACGATCTCGGCGTCCCAGGCCGCGTCGTCGATGTGCACGACTTCGTACGGAAAGGTCGGATCGATCTCAATCTGCCAGCCGCGCTCGCGCAACGCCGGAACGGCGTCGTCGAGAAAGCGCACCCAAGATCGTTCCGCCGCTTCGAACTGCGCCTGCGGCCACGCGATGGAGCGCAAGCCGTACTCGGCCAGCGTCGCGCGCGCGGTCGCTTCGAACGCAAGCCGCCGCGGCCACATCGTTACGATACCCTGCGCGTTCGTCTCCTGAAACTCGAACGTCGGCTCGTCGGGACGGACAGTCTTGTCGCCGTAGGCGAACGAGAGCTCCGCAATCGCCGGATTGCCGCGCAGTAACAAACGCACGATGGGATCGCGTTCGATGACGTTGAGCTGGGCGTCGGACTGCGGCGGCGGAACGGCGTGTGCGATCGGAATGCGATGCCACATCGTGTGCGCGCGCCGCGCTTGCCGTGCGTTCAGCGACGGTGCGAGCGCGAGCGCGCTAGCAAGTTCTGGCGTGATGCCGAGATCGATCGTGCCGGCTTCGTTGTGATCGGGGTCGGCGTACCAAAGCGGATCACTCGGCAACAAGCGCGCCGACGGACGGCCGTGGATGCCGGCTCGCTGCCGCCGGTCGATGGGGTCGATGCGCCACGTGAACTTCGCGTCGCCCATGTCGGCACGCTGCAAGGGTGGATTGTTGGGCGAATGCCAATGTACGCGGCCAGTGGCGAGCAGCAGATCGAGCAGCGTTGCGAAGAGTTTTGGCGAGAGCGTACCGAGGCCGGTCAGGCCGCTGACGCTCGCGAGCCGACCGATGGTGCGATCGACCGGCGTCGTATAGCGTCCCGTACCTTGGCCGAGATGGGCGAGCTCGATCGCGCGCCCCATCGAGCGCTCGCCGTTTTTGAGCAGCGTCGCGACCCGCGCGATCAACTCCACGCGCGGAACGTAGTACGACTCGCGCACGTCGAGGAGATAGATGACGTACTCGCGCCGCGGCGCAGTGGACTCGAAACGCTGCGCCGTGATCGCTTGCAGCCAGCTATCAACGGCCCCGTCGGCGGCATCGCGAGCGCCGCCCTCGGCGGCAAGGATCGCGGCCGCCGCTCCGTGCTTGCAGTTACGGCCGATAGGGCAGTCGCAGGTGCTGCGAAGCCGGCGCTCGCCCTCGCGCCACTCGATCACGACTTCGTATGGGAGCGCCGACGTGCCGCGCACCGATGCTTCGATGCGCCCGTTGCCAGCGGCCGCGTCGAGCCGCACCACCCGTCCGCTGCGCGCGTAACCCATCCCGCGCGTAAACGTCGTCGGATCGAAGGAAGCACGTGCAATGTCAAGTGTAAAGCGCAACCTTCGTTGTTACGACGTTCGGCACGCCGTCCCATTTGCGGCATTCCGCACGCGGGCGAAGCGACTAGCCGCGTCGAAGCGTCCAGTGTATAGTTTAGGGTTTTTCAAGATCGTTGCTTGAGCCGCTGCGCCTGACCCCTTACATGCGAACTAAGCCAAGCACGCATTGCATTTGGCTAGTACTCGTAAAAATATGCGTAACCGTGCGTCGCTGTCCATCCAAGTGCAGGGGATAGGCTGTAAATAGGCTGTACGCCGAAGTGTTGCGTACGCACTGTCAACCATTGCTGCACAAAAGCGAATGGAGTTAACATGAGCGTCGAGTCGGCATCCCTTGACATCACTTCTACTCCTGATTATCAAGGTGCCATCTTTAAGTCGCTGCTTAGAATCGAACGGCTCCTAGCCCAGATTTTAGCAAATCCCGGTACAAGTTCCCACACGAAGCTAACGATGCCGATCAATGAGGCGGCGCGATGCCTTGGAGTTGGACGTTCAAAGCTCTACAAACTCGTGAGGACGAGACAACTTCGATCAGTACGCGTCGGAAGACGACTTTTGATTCCGACAAGTGAGTTAGACGACTACGTGCAGGGGCGGATCTAGTTATCGCTTGCCGCGGCTGGTGACGGAGCAGCCTACTGGCGAGCCCCTGACGTCGATAAGCGGTGCATCATAGTTCGCACGATTCAGCCCGGAGTAGGCGCCTGGCTGGCGATCGCCTCGGCCATCAGCTGGGAGACGAGTGGGTTGGGACTCACGTAGTCCGCGTTCTGGTGGCGTACCTCGACTCCCAAAGCAGCTCCGAGAGCAGACGCGATGGCCGTGGAACGGCTAACGCCGGCTTCACAATGCACGAGAAGCATCTTCGCGTTGCGGCATCGCCGCTGCACGAAATGAAGCGTCTCATGTGCCATTTCAATTGTGAAGACGACGCGGCTGTCCTCGTAGTCTCGGTCGAGATCCAGAAAGCGTAGATCGAGTCGCGCGACGAGATTTCGGCTTCTCAACGTCGGCGCGGGGCTATCGGGATCGCAAATACTTATGATGGCAAACGGCTCCTGCCAGGAAAATTCCTCGGCGTAGGCCCGCGATGTCGAGAACACATGCTCCAGCATCAGGATTTATTTCGGCAAGCGTTTGCGAAGCCGATCTGCGATCGCTTTCGAGTAATCGTCAACTTCGGGTACATCGAGCCAGCGTGCTCGGCGTTGCTCGTAGAACAGAAGCATTCGAAGCCCGTCCGTACTGGACACGTCAAGAGTTTTGCGGTGCTTGGCGAAGAGTTCCTTAACGAGGTTGCATGCGCTGGCAAGTTCGTCCCCGAGGACTTTGTAGCCGTCGAAACTCAGCGCGAAACGAACGAACGGTTCGTCCCAATGCTCCGGAGTAGACGGGACATCATCGCGCTTTAACCCTCTACTCGGGATTCGCTCGATTTCCACCGCTACGGTACCTCCCGTAAGCGCCTTATCTCGGCTGCGATGCCGGTCCAATATTCGGCTGGCGGCGCCGGGCCACCCGGATTTACCGGATGCTTCGCCACAACGAATACGGCGCCCGCGTTGAGCACGAAGTCCGCGGTCCATGGATCGGCGATCATTTTCGTCTGAAAGCAGTTCTTGCACTCGTCGCCACAGCCTATGACCTGCCAAGACGGGCGCAACTTCCTGCCACCACCGTACATGATGACGAACTGCAACCGATTGCTTTGCGCCGCCTTCTCGCGTATTTTCAACGCCCGCGCCGCTCGGAAGCTGTCACGAAGCGCCTGTGCGTCAGACAAACTATTCATAGCCAGCGCTGACATTTCTATAACGCACGTGTCTGAATCGCGTCGCCCCCATTCTGTCGCCTGACACTTGGCGATCGAATCGTTGTCAGTCTGCCTGCCTTCGTAGGCGAGGAGAAGGCGAATTAACTGTCGCCACGTACCTTGCATCGGAACGCGCTTACGCGGGCCGGGCACGAACAAATCAAGGCGCCCAATTTTCTCGTGGTGATCGAAGCAATCGATGAGGTCCCCGCTCTGCGGACCATCCGGGCACAGTTCCCGCCAGGCCGCGCATCGCGCCGCGAGGTTGTCGCCCTCCCTTTTCGCCCTTCCCGGTTCGGGACCGATGAACCAGTACGGCGCGCTCCACTTTCCGTAGCCGTACGAATACTCGGCGGCGAGTTTTATTACGTCGTTATCCACTGTTTTGACCCTTAGCTCTAACTTAAGCTAAGCAGCTGCGACGGCGGCTTTCCGCTGTTCCATCCGTCTTGCCGAATGCCCAGGCTTGATGCACTCACGCTCTTCAGCAGGCTCGAACGCTCGTAGCGCATCGGCCCATCATCGGGCGCGACGCGGAACGAAGAGTATCTTATTTGGTACCTTACGCGTCACGCTAGGGAGCGTTACACTCGAAGCGTGAAAGGACCCGCGTTCTTCAATGCTGACGGAAAAAGCTCGAAAACTGCGACGCTGCACGGCACACACGAGGTTCGGTGTTCCCTGCCGCGCGTATTCCGTTCCCGGTTTGGAGGTCTGCATTGCGCACTCGGCGTGGCGCTCTCGCGGCCGCGGTTCGAAACGCCCACCCTTACGGTTAAAGCGGTGGGCGTGCCGCTGCGAAGCGTATCAGTGGCCGCATAGGCGAGGTTCCGGCGTTTGCCGCTGGCCAGATCCACCTGGGGCACCGTGTCCAACCGTTGCGGGGACTCGCCGATCCCCGACGGCCCGAGCGCAGGCGAGTACCCAGCTCGCGGAGTCTCGTCGATTCGCAGCCCCTCCGAAACCTTTCCCAACGATTCCAGCTCCGATCCAGCCCTCGGTGGTATGCATTTCAATGGGGAGCCGCAACAGGCGCTCGTTGGTAATCTAAGAGCCTGTCTGTGGGTTGATTGCAGGCATTAAGTCCATCGCTGTGGTCGAAGGGTTGCGCACCCGCACGCCTCCCTTCGACATTTGCCAGCCTCTATTTGGGTAGACCACCTACGCCGCCGGGCGGCCGCGCTTGTGACAGGCCCGATGCACCAGGCGGAGGTTGTCGAGTTCGGTGCGACCGCCATCCCGGTGGGGAATCGGATGATGGTCGATCTCGACTTCGTCCGGGTCGACGATGCCTCCGCACTCTCCGCAACGCCATTTGTCGCGCCCGCACACTTCTGCAGTCACCTCGGCGGAAGCAAAGCGACGATCGTCGAGTTGCACGCCGAAAGTCTCCGGTGGCAGCTTCTGACGCCAAAACAGGTAGTTCGCGAGTAAAGCCTCCTTGCTCGTACTCCGTGCCCGTCCGTCGCGCCCTTCACGCGCGGTCGGATCGTCGAGAACGCGCGCCGCATCGATCGCCGCCGATGCAACAGCCTTTTCGGAGATCTTCAGTCCCTGGCGCGTGGCATCGTGTATGAGCATTGAAATCGCGGCCATGTCCAGACGTCGAATCTTCTTGACTTTGGGCAACCAGCGGCGCACGGTGTCGAAGAACGTTGTCGTCAACTCGAGAATCTTCCGGAACCTGGCTGCGATCTCGCCATCTGGGTCGAAGTCAACGTGCTCATGATACATGCGGTCAAGATCTCGTGCACCGGTTCGGGGGTAGTCGCTCTCCGCACGTTCACGCGCAAGGAAAATGAGCAACAACTGCGCACACAATTGACGGTCCGCGACATACGGATCGCGCAGATCGTCGTCGTCCAGGCGTTCGAGTCCGCGCTTGTCGGTTAGCGCGAATAGCCGCACCGCAGGGTGCTTCGGCCATTTGCCGGCGAGCCGGTTTACGAACGGTCCGATCCCGCCGGGGAACGCGTCCCGTTTCTCTTGAGCCGTTAGGGCCGTTCCTTGGTTCAAGCGGATGAAGATATCACGTACTTCGTCAGACGTCGCCTCGGACACGTAGTACGCGACAAGTTCGGAGTTGTCAAACTGCTCACGCATCTCTGGAGACAGCTCGTGATAAAAGCAGTTCGCCCAAGGTGCTTCGACCTTCACGAGACTGCGTGGCAGTTGCAGATCGGCGACCGGCAGCAGCTTAAAGTCGCCCTTACGATAGCCGCTGAGCGCGAGCGTCCTTTGGTAGCCATCGATGATTTCGAAGCTGATTGTGCGGTCGCCGTCGAGCGACGCGCCTTCGCGCTTGCGCAAGTAAAACGGTGGTATAGCGTATCCGCGAAAGATGGAGTCCACGAACCACTTCTGTTGTTTCGCGTTCCATTTTTCGCCGCGTTGGTACTCTTCGTTTGGACTCACGCTTGCGTTTGCGTGAGCTTGCACGAGTCGATCGACAGTCATGTCGTTGCGAGTGATGATCATGGTTGCTCTCCGGTTGGGTTGCGCCGCCGATGCGCGGTCGACGGCGCGGTGGGGCTCGAGCAGGGCATCA
Organism: Candidatus Baltobacteraceae bacterium; assembly: GCA_036488875.1. Taxonomy (NCBI): domain Bacteria; kingdom Bacillati; phylum Vulcanimicrobiota; class Vulcanimicrobiia; order Vulcanimicrobiales; family Vulcanimicrobiaceae; species Vulcanimicrobiaceae bacterium. Next base: position 440,379 of record DASXGW010000004.1, read on the forward strand.
CTATAGCATGCGCGCGCACGCGGCGGAAGGGGGTCGACGCGCGAATTGTGGTCGGCGCGCGCGTGCGTTTTTTGCACGATGCCATATGAGTTTTTCATCAATCGAAATAACGTGATTGCAGTCTGCGTTTTGGCAGAAATATTGCTATCAAAACGATTGGATCTATTTAGTAGATTCTTCAACGCACACGATTCAAAGTCGGGGCAAAGGCGCATTTAGCCGATTCTTCCACGATTGCAGAACGCGGCAGCTTGGAAGCGGATTGGTACTCCGTCTTATTTGCATAAACTAGGAAGCTTGGATTTAAAAATACGCGCCATTTAAAAAAGTCGGATAAAAATATCCACCATTTTTTTGCTTTATCGAAATAAAGCCAACGAAAAAGCCTGGAAGAACCATTCCCGAGGAAAACTTTCCGGTTTGAAATCGATTCTGGTACCTATATTTAGAGAAGAACCCCGGCAATCCGGACCCGTCCCGAGTCGGGGAAAACCCCCGGTGGCCGCTCAGCCGGGGCAGGGCGCGGTCAGCGGTGGGGCGCGTTCCTTTGCCTCGCATTCCGAATCGGACGGGCCACGGCGACGTAGTGGGTTGGGTCGGCGCTTTGCGCGAGGCGGGAGGCGACATGAACGGCGGGGGACACGAATGATAAGGCAGGCCCTCGACTCGAGCGAAGGGGCTCCCTAGCTAGCGATAACATTTATTTCTCGCCACTTCATTCCAGCCCTGAAGGGGCGCCCCGACACCTTGTTACTATCCAGCTTTGAGATAACGCCTCACCTGCCGCGCGGGCTTCACCTTCAGGGGAGGATAGAAGATCGCCCCGGCCAAGACGAGCGCCGGCCGATAACGTAACCTAGTGCCGCACATCGTCCTGTGTTAGCCCCGGATTAGCACGGGGCCTTAGCGGCATGGTTTCAACTTTCTCTCACTTCAAGAGGCGGCAATGCCTAACAGATTTCTCTTACAAAGGCTCGCCGGTATTCAGGCAGCTCTCGTAGGCGCACATCAGGCGAGCTCCGGAATGTCTTCAAACACGACAGGGGCCGAGCGGCAAGAATTCATAGAGTCGTTCTTGAGGAATGTGCTGCCCACCATATACAGATTTGGAACGGGGGATGCAACGGATCTAAATGGCGCGATTAGCGGTCAGCTCGACGTAGTCGTGGAATCTCCATTCGCGCCGACGTTGCCGAACGTTGGGCTCGGGTCCACCCGTCTGTACCTAGCGGAGTCTATAGCTGCGGTTATTGAGGTAAAGTCCGATATCAGTAAACAATGGACGCAAGCCATAAAAACAGCTGCAAAGCTTGCTCCTCTCCGCCGAACCTATACCTCATCGATTAGAATGACTGACTCAAGCATCAGACTCGGCGCTGGTCCTGTGACAACAACGGACGCAATTCCGCTTTTTGTCGCTGCATTCACGGGCTGGACGACCATGGCTTCTTTAACGAGTGCACTAAGTGGAGCAGCGGATATATCCGGGATCTTGATCATCGATGCGGGCTTATTTGCTAGCTCTTCCGCGTTTGGAGGAGTGACGGCAACGGGACCGTCGGCCTTGTGGGAGCTTATCTGCGCTCTGGATGCGGCCGTGAATAAAATTCAAATGGCATCAATAGAGCCAAAAGCGTATCTTAAGTAACGCCGAGAAAACGCGTCGCAGGATCCGCCAGGACGCCGAGTACGGAACTTCTGAATCGATAAAGGGTTAAAAGAGAATCAATTCGCTAACTTTGGTACAGCAGGTTTTATGGGGCCGCGTCGTTGGCGCGTTTCTGCGAATCTTATTGGAGCCGTAGATATGGATTGGGTCTTTCAGTGTAAGCCGAGCATCTATGATTTGCGAAAGTTACTAGCAAATGGTATATCGAGTGATTGGTGGCGGATAAACCAGCACGCAAAACTCATGACTCCTGGCGACCGAGTTTACTTTTGGGAAAGTGGAGACCACGCCGCATTACTCGCCATGGGGCAAATCGTCTCCGAGGTCGATCCTGAGAATCCCTCTGGTAGATTCGGTTCGGTCGACATCATCTACGAGTCGAAGCTTGAGCCTCCCATTCCCCGACAGGAGGTTCTACAGGATCCCATTTTAAGTCAGTTTCGAGTGTTTTCTCGCATGGAGGGCACAAATTTTCCGATTCGAGATAGTCGCGTGATCGAAGCGAAAGGGACTTGTGACCGGGACGCGTTCCGTATGGCGATCGGTCAGCTCGTGGATTACCGCCGATTTATGAAGGCGCCGCCATGTGCGATTCTGCTCCCCGAGAAGCCAAATGACGACCTACTAAGCCTCGCAAAGGCGGAGGGGATCGGCATCATTTGGCCATCTGACGAGGGCTTTGAAAAGACCTTACACTTATGGTAGATACTGCTTCCGGTGGTCTCGAGTTTAGCAAGAAGGTGAACCCAAAATCATCGCCGATAGACACCATGTCGCCGGCGCTAACCGTCCGCGACGTGGCAGCGCGCCTGAACTGTTCCGCACAGCATGTGCACACGCTCATTCAAAAAGGGGCGCCTCGTGGCGTTTAACATCGTCACTGAGCCAGTAAAAACGAAGGGGATCTGGCGGATCCGACCAGAGTCGGTTGCTGCGATCGAGAACCACAAAATCTAGTGGGAAACTATCGGAGTGACGGCGCGTGATTGGCTAACGTAACCGCTTCCTATCGAGAGCAGTCTTACCTAACGATAACTCCCCATTCTCGACATTCCGATCCCTCGAGAAGATATCGCTCCGGCGCGCACCCTTGCCTGCAGCCCCACGATGACTTCAAAGAGATATATTGAAATGCGCGGGCGTTGGGGTCGCGGATTGTATTGACTGACGGACGACGGAAGTCAGAGCTAACATAAAGGGGGTAGCAATGCCGCGGCAGCGACGGCGTTCCGCAGAGACATATCGAAGCGCTTCTGACCTCCCTCGTGAGGGCGCAGATAGTCTGATGAAAAGCCTGGTGGTTGGACTTCCACGAGATCTAAGGAGTGACGTGCTTCGTGCCTATGAAGCGCAACTTAGTTCACTCGCGTATACCCTGACCAACAAGGATCTTAGTCGCAGAACCCAGCGACAAGTTGAAGAACTTAGTATTGTTATCGCGCTTGCAGCATTTAATCGTTTAATTATGCTCCAGTTTCGCGGCTTTGCCGAGTTCGGAAGGACCCTAATTCGCAGACACAACGTTTTGAGTGTGGCAGTAGGGCGCGAGCAGGTGGAGCGGCATACGTTTGATGGACTTCATGACACTGCCGTGGCTTTTCAGCAACGCCTCATGCTTTGTAAAATTCCAAAGTACATGCTCGAGTACCCGGATGTCCCTTCGCTGTTAGAGATGTACGACGCGCGTCTCGGCCGTACACCACGGGCCACCTGAATGCCAGCTAGTCATGCTTTTGTTCCCCTTGATGAGATAAAGTCTGCCGTTAACGCGTTTCTGTCTGAATATGGCACTCGAATTGCGCAACACACTGACAAAATAGGCACCTACGCCGAAATCGCGGCGTATCATAGTGTGATAGAATTCTATCGCAAGTCGCACTTTAGGTGCGGTGTCGAGAACGTTAAGCAAGGCTTATTTAGGTACAAATTGACGCCTACGGGTAACCCGAGTAATTTTTCGTACTTTTCAGTGAGAAAAAGTGGACGAGTGTATTCCGTGCTAACTAACGTGTCTGTGGAGTCCGCGCACGCAGCTCGACACTATTTCTCGGCGGACATAGTCGTTGCTGACGATCAGAGCGTCCAAATGCAACGAGGTCCAGACAACCTTGAAGTAGGAATTCGTCGCTCAGTGTTCTTCGTGCCTAATGAATCGCTGCGTACGTTCCTCGAAATAAAGAACATGTCTCCATTCCCTGAACTGCTGTTTTCGTTTTCTGGACTGCTGTTCGAGATGATGCCCGATATTTTCTTTAAGAAGGTAGCATCGCGGAAAAGGATTCACATAGCTCCGTCGCTTGTCTGCTCATTTGCAGGATCTGGACATGCCAACTATATTCGGAGAACACTCCTGCAACGCTGGCACATAAATATCTTCACGGATTTTCTAAGCAAACGCGCTCTTGAGGGCGAAGATCTTCGAAAAATTGCAGATCGAAGACTTAAACCAAGGTCGTTGGGTTGAGCATGCTTGGCCATGCGCCATTACTTGCCCAAGGCTCGATTTGGGCGCTTTCTCAAAAGCGACCCTCAAGAACCGGTTCTCTAACGAAGCGATAAGGCGATGGGAGAAATCCGTGACTTAATGAACGACGCCGTCGCTTTAGTACGTAAGGCGCTGCCTGTCGCGGTCGTGGACGCGCCCGGGGAAAACGGGATCTTGTGGTGCAGTCCTAGCGCGAGTGTCGTTCTAGAGGAGCAGCAGTCGAGACTTCTTGTTCAAGCTCTGAGTCCGCAACTCGACGCAGCCATCGGATCTCCGGCGCCATTCTCTGCGAGCGATCTCCCAGCCGAGGTGGCATCGGCTATTATTTTGCGGCTTGCAGGCGAATGGCAAAAGCCACCGACCGTGCAAGCAGTATCAAAGCAGTCAGCTCGCGGAACCTGCGGCGCGGATACTAGGGCTGGGCTCGATACAGGGATTCTCGTTACACAAAAGCGGGTTGAGGAGACCCACTACTGGTTACGAGACCAAGTAGGTCCGCTCATATCACCGGATGACGACCCAGCCGCGGCTATGGTTCAGCGCTATATCTTTTATCTTTCTACGCTCGTCGATACCGCGCAATCGTCAACGGCGTGCCTTGCGGTTCATAGACTTGATCGCGGCGTGACAATGATCCAGCGAACGTTGGCAGAGTATGCAGTTAGAGCTCGATTTGCGGTAAGCCATCCTGACCACACTCTCTGGCGGCTAACTATTGCTGAAGCTCTGGATTTCGAGAAGCGCCTAAAAGATGGCGGCGCGGATTCAAGGTCCATCGCGGCAGCGGAGGCTGCTAGGATTCAGACCGAAGCTCGTTTTGCCGCCGTCGGTGAGCTTGCCAAGAAAGCGCGCTGGAAAGATCTGCAGTTTAAGACGATGTTCGAATACGTAGCCAGCGCAGATCAACATGCGAGCCTATACCGCTGGCCGAGCGCTTTTATCCATGCAGACCCAGCCGGGATGCGGGAACTCTTTCAGTGGGATGCTCATGGTTCCACGGTGGTCGTTCCGGATCTAAGCGACGAGGACATAAATACTGATCTTGTCGACGCCACGCTCATGCTTGTCGAATTTCTCCGCGCCTTTCGAGACGCTTTTCCTGGCCTTCACCAAAGCGAAGAGGCAGCATCGCGAATATCCGAACTGGACCGCGAGAATAGGGTGCACACCCTGCGGTTCCCCAAGGATCGGCCGGCGATATACTTGGAGCAGGTTCGATCGGAACTCGGCCTAGCCCAATCATCTCCCCACAACAATCTGTAAGGAGAGGGCTTTTGACCTCGATTAATACAATTTTGGCTCTAGTCGGGAGCGCAGCGGTAGGCGCAATCGTCACGCTACTTGTTCAGCGTAGCGGAGACTATTTTACTCGGCTCGGTAAGGAGCTCGCGATCCTGCGACGGGCTCGGGCGAGCCTTCAAATGCTCCTTAGCTCCGTTGAGAACACTAGTTACCTCTTTCCAGATGACGGTTATGATAGAGCCGCCTTTGATCGAACGTTCGCGCTATTCTTGGGCGAGGACGTTGCAGCCATTGTAGACCGTTTTGACGAAAAATTTTATTGGAGGTTGGGGGATATCGAGCAGCACATGGCCTTGGTGAATCGCCTCGTCGGGCGATACGAACGCTTTAGGGACAGATACGTGGGGAATGCCCAGCAACTTAACGGTCTTATTGAAGAGCTCCGCCGACTGCACGGAGATTGCCGAAAGGAACTCTATGAGATCCTAGCGTTTGTCGAAGCCTTGCCAAAACGTGCACGTTACGCGCCGTACCGGGCCTACGGCAGCGGATCGGCCGAAGAGTGGCTCGAAGATGACGAGCCCGTTGAATAACCGAGTAGTTGAGGTCAGCGTGTTCGTGCTCTCGGCGCAGCCTAAGCGAGCTTCGGAGCAAACTCTACCGGCAACGGACGCCACCGGATAGTGATAATCCCCAATTCTCCCCACCACAGTTCCCGGTAAGAAACGAGTCCCGGAATACCTTTTGGCCGTGCAAGGTTCTGCAGGTCCGGCGTTTCCGAACTGGCCGAAAGGGCGGATCCGCCGATCGGTGGGCAGAACCTCAGCCCGGGTTCGATGGTGACGTGCCGGCGTTCGAAACAGTGTTATCGTGACGTGGTCGCCACCGTTTGGGCCATAAGGTTCAGTTGTTGATGGGAGGCACTCAGAGGCATGCCACGCACAAGAGCGACGGCCAAGAGCTCGACGGCGAAGACAAATGGCAAGACCGGAAATGGCGGTGACCTGGGGTTCGAAGCGACACTTTGGGCGGCGGCGGATACCCTCCGCGGTTCGATGGATGCGTCCGAGTACAAACACCCCGTTCTCGGCCTGATCTTTCTCAAGTATATTTCCGACGCATTTGAAGAACTGCACGGCCAACTCGCCGACGACCGGGAGTCGGATCCCGAAGACCGCGACGAGTACATGGCGCGCAATGTCTTCTGGGTGCCGCCGGCGGCGCGATGGTCGCAGATTGCGGCGCAGGCTAAGTCACCACGGATCGGCGAGATCGTCGACAAGGCGATGATTGCGATTGAACATGAGAACCAGCGACTGCGCGGCGTCTTGCCGAAGGAATACGCAAAGCCGTCTCTCGGCTCGACGCGCCTAGGTCAGCTCGTCGACCTCGTGAACGGCATTGGCTTGGGGGATGCTGAGGCGCGCAAGCACGACGTTATTGGGCGTGTGTACGAATACTTCCTCGGGCGATTCGCTAACGCGGAAGGGAAGGCCGGCGGCGAGTTTTACACACCGCGTTCTGTCGTTCGACTCTTGGTCGAGATGATTGAGCCATATAAAGGACGCGTCTTCGACCCGTGCGCTGGTTCTGGTGGCATGTTTGTGCAGTCGGAAGAGTTCGTGCTGGCGCACGGTGGGAAGATCGGCGATGTATCGATCTACGGCCAAGAATCGAATCATACGACGTGGCGCCTGGCAATGATGAACCTCGCGATTCGCGGGATCGAGGCTGACATCACCTGGAACGAAGGCGGCTCGTTCCTTCAGGATGCCTATCCGGATCTAAAGGCTGACTTCATCTTGGCCAATCCGCCTTTCAACGACAGTGAATGGGGCGGCGTCGGTTTGCGCAATGACCCGCGCTGGCGCTACGGCATCCCGCCTGCCGGGAACTCGAACTACGCTTGGATTCAGCATTTCGTCTATCATTTGACGCCGACCGGCGTCGCCGCATTCGTGATGGCGAACGGCTCAATGTCCTCGAACCAAGGTGGCGAGGGTGAGATCCGTAGGAATATGATTGAGTCGGAAAACGGCGGCCTCATCGACTGTTTGATTGCGCTACCGGGCCAGCTCTTCTACACGACCCAGATTCCAGTTTGCGTATGGATCCTTGCGCGCAACCGCCGAAACCACAAGTTCCGGGACCGCGGTGACGAGATTCTGTTTATTGACGCCCGCAAGATGGGTGAAATGACGGATCGGACGCACCGTGCCCTTCGGAACGAGGATGTCGCGAAGATCGCCCAGGCCTACCACGCTTGGCGCGGGAAGGCCGGTGGTTACGAGGATGTTCCGGGTCTCTGCAAAGCAGCATCCCTCGACGAGATTCGCAAACACGGTCACGTGCTCACGCCGGGCCGCTACATTGGAACCGAGGAGCTCGAAGGCGATGCGGAGCCATTTGCTGATAAGATGCGGCGACTGACGTCCCTTCTTCGTGAGCAACGGACCGAAGGCGAGCGGCTTGACGACTCTATTATCGCCGCACTCGGGAACATCGGTTTTGACTGAGCAACGAGTTGCGTTTGAAGAGCTAGTCGCCAATCAAATCTTGCAAATTGGCGACGGTTATCGCGCAAAAAATAGCGAACTTAACGGCAATGGTTTGCCATTCATGCGCGCGGCGCTCGTTCAGGATTCGGGAATTAATTTGGCTGGTGCCGAAAGGTTCTCGAGTAAACGCACGGCGGCCCTATTGCCTAAGTGCTCACGGCCAGACGACGTCGTAATCACGACTAAGGGAAATAGTACTGGAAGAACAGCGGTAATTCGACCTGGCGATCCGCCAGCCGTGTACTCTCCGCACCTTTCGTTTTGGCGCGTCCTCGACCGGCGAGTCATCGATCCCGGATTCCTTCGTCAATGGGCCCGCTCAACCCAATGCCAAGAGCAGGTTCGCGCGATGATGTCGTCAACCGACATGGCGCCATATCTAAGTCTCCGCGATCAGCTTAAGCTTTGCATCGCACTCCCGCCTCTGTCGCGGCAACGTGCAAGCGCCGCGCTTCTAGGCGCTCTCGATGACAAGATCGACTTGAACCGCAAGATGAGCGCGACACTCGAGTCAGTAGCGCTGGCGTTGTTCAAGTCGTGGTTCGTTGACTTCGATCCCGTTCTCGCAAAAAGCGAAGGCGGCGACCCTGGCCTTCCGATAGAGATCGCCGCGATCTTCCCCGATTCGTTCGAGGAGTCGGAGTTAGGAAGAATTCCGAAAGGCTGGAGCGCGGCGCCCTTATCAGAGATTCTGGAAGAGAGTATCGAACGAATTGGGAACCAGGCTGCCCCGGAATATTCCTCTACGAATGAGGGTCTTCAGCTAAGATCGGTCCGGTTTAAGAAGACACTTTCCCGATCGGCGACTAGAAACAAACTGATTCGGCGAGGCTACTTCGTTTTCGGCCTGAGTCGAAAGGTGCTAAATTTTGGCATAATGCGCGATGAACTCGGTAGCGTAAGCCCGGCCTACAAGGTCTTCCGCGTCGTCAACCCCTCCGTTCCACCCGCTATGCTTGAAAGACTTATGCGGGCGAGCCCCAGTTATTACTATCGTGCGATCTCTGCGAGCTCGCGAGAGGGTCAGGCGGTCTCAACGCAAGCACTCGGAGTGCTTAAGATAGTGCAGCCGCCGCAGGCCATCCAAGATTGGTTCTTTAGCATCGAAATGGCCTTAGCGCAGCGCATGAAAGCAGCAGAAAGAGAATCACATACTCTGTCCTCGATCCGAAACGCGCTTTTGCCAAAGCTAATCTCTTGTGAGATCTGTGAAGCAGATGCGGAGCGCGTTGTGGAGCGGTCCACTTAGATGGCAGGGTACCTCGACGAAGATGCGATCGAGCAATACGCGATCGACCTCTTCAAGGGCGTCGGCTATGCCTATCAACATGGCTCGATTATTGCACCCGGCGGCGCCGCCGAGGAACGCGCATCGTTCAAAGATGTAGTACTTGTTGGGCGATTGCGCACCGCACTGCGCCGCTTGAATCCGGCGATTCCGGTTTCTGCGCTCGATGAGGCGCTGCGCAAGCTTATAGTCCACGAGACGACTGATCTCGTGCTCAACAATCAGCGTTTCCACAAGTTCATGATCGAAGGTGTGGGTGTCGAGTATAGTGATGGCGCGGGTGGTGTTCGCTATGCTAAAGCACGGATCATCGACTTCGAGAAACCCGACGGGAACGACTGGCTCGCAGTCAATCAATTCACCGTCAAAGAGGATGCTGGTGAACGCCGCCCTGACCTGCTGGTCTTTATTAACGGTCTGCCGGTCGCGCTTTTCGAGTTCAAGAACCCGATGGATGAGAAAGCCACAATTCTCAGTGCCTTTCGTCAGACACAGACCTACAAGCGCGATTTACCCGGCCTGCTCGCGTACAACGAGCTATTGATTGTCGCGGACGGAACGCAGGCGAAGGTGGGTTCACTCACGGCGGATTGGGAGCGCTTTAGCACGTGGAAACGTGAAGACGGTGCCAAAGTTCCAGTTGAGATCGAACCGCTCGTCAACGAAGTCTTCCAGAAACGGCGGCTGCTCGATATCCTGCGACACTTCATCCTGTACGAAGCAACGATGCCGCCGAACAAGATCCTAGCTGCCTATCACCAGTATTATGCCGTAAACAAAGCGGTCGAGCGGACCATCACGGCCACTGCTGACGGTGGCGATCGCCGAATTGGCGTGTTTTGGCATACGCAGGGCAGCGGCAAGAGTCTCTCAATGACTTTCTACGCCTCGAAGGTCGCCCAGCAGCCACAGCTTGCCAATCCCACACTGGTGGTTCTGACCGACCGCAACGATCTCGATGATCAACTATTTGGTCAGTTCATGCGCTGTACAGAGTTCTTGCGCCAAGCGCCCGAACAAGCCGAAGGGCGCGAGGATCTGCGCAGGGCTCTTACGGTCGCCTCTGGGCACATCGTTTTCACCACGATTCAGAAGTTTTTTCCAGAAGGTGACGGCAGCCGCCATCCGGCGGTTACGGATCGTCGAAACGTCATCGTGATCGCGGATGAAGCGCATCGTAGCCAGTATGGATTCGAAGGGAAGGTGGATGAGGAGTCCGGCCAAACAGTCTACGGATTCGCTCGACACCTGCGCGACGCATTGCCGAAAGCGTCATTCATTGGCTTCACAGGAACCCCAGTCGAGCTGTCCGACCGCAATACGCGCAGTGTCTTTGGGGATTATATCGACGTGTATGATGTCCGTCGCGCCGTAGAGGACGGCGCCACGGTGCCGATATACTATGAGGCTCGCATCGTCAAAGTCGAGCTCGATCCTGTGAAGGTCTCGTACCTCGACGAAGAGTTCGAGGAGATTACCGAGGGGCAAGAGGACGACGAGAAACGCCGCAGCGCGAGCCGCTGGTCACAGATAGAAGCGCTTGTCGGAACGGACGCCCGCATTGACGAAATCGCCCGTGACCTTGTCGAACACTTTGAGCAGCGACAGAAGGGCTTCGAGTTCGAGGGCAAAGCGATGATCGTCTGTATGAGCAGGCGCATTTGTGCGCGGCTCTACCAGGCGATCGTCGCGCGACGACCTAAGTGGCACGACGATGCCGACGAGCGGGGAACGATTAAGGTCGTCATCACGGGAAGCGCGGCGGACGATCTGCTCTTGCAGCCACACATCCGCAACAAACCGCGACGCCGCACGATCGAGAAGCGTTTCAAACACGCGAGCGATTCGCTCAAACTCGTGATCGTGCGCGACATGTGGCTGACCGGCTTCGATGTGCCTTCACTGCACACAATGTACGTCGACAAGTCGATGAAAGGGCATAGCCTTGTCCAAGCGATCGCGCGCGTGAATCGGGTGTTCAAGACTAAGGCTGGCGGTCTAGTCGTCGACTATTTTGGCATCGCCGACGACCTCAAGCGGGCGTTGGCGACCTACATCGACTCAGGTGGTACAGGCAATCCGGTGTTGGACGAGCGCGACGCCGTCGCAGTGTTGCAGCGCGATTACGAAGTCGTGCGCGGTATGTTCCACGGTTTTCCTTACCAGGCATATATCGACGCCGATACCGCACAGAAGATGCTCGGACTGACGAATGGTGCAGACCACATACTCGGTCTGGACGACGGGAAGAAACGGTATCTTCGAGCGTGCGCCAGCCTTGCGAAGGCATTTTCGCTAGCTTCGACCGCAGACTACGCTCGAGGGATCGCGGACGAGGTCGCGTTCTTCAAGGGTGTGCGATCGACGATCGTTAAGATCACGCCGCTTAGCGGACAAAGCCTTGAGGAGATTGACCTCGCTTTGCAGCAGCTCGTCTCTGAGGCAGTCGGTTCACGTGGGATCGTCGACGTCCTTGAGCAGGCCGGGGTCAAGCGGCCAGACATCGCGGTGTTCTCCGACGACTTTCTGGCGGAACTCGCCGGTATAGAGCAGCGTAACCTCGCACGCGAAATGCTTGAGCGGCTTTTACGCGACGAGATTAAGGTTCGGTCGAAGCAGAACGCTGTTCAGGCGCGTAGGTTTTCAGACATGCTTTCTGAGGCAATTGCCAAGTATGAGAACCGATCAGTCACTACGATGCAGCTGATTGAGCATCTCATCGCGTTTGCGAAAGAATTGAGAGACGAGCCAAAGCGCGCTGACGCAATGGGGCTCTCAGATGACGAGCTGTCATTCTACGATGCCCTGGCCCAAAGTAAGAACGCGTTAGAGGTCCTTGGGGACACTCGACTACGCGCGATCGCGCGCGACCTTGTTAAGAGCGTCCGTGAAAGCGCCACCATCGATTGGAATCTCCGAGAAAGCGTTCGCGCCGGTATCCGATTGAAGATCAAGAAGTTGCTCCGCAAGCACGGCTACCCGCCAGACGCCACCGAAGAGGCCACAGAACAGGTGCTAGAACAGGCAGAGTTGCTCTGCCAAGTCGCTGCCTAAAATCAATAGCTTGTCCACTAGCGCGACAATCGGACCCACATTAAAGTAATACCGCAGCTCTTCACCGACGATAACCATCACTTCTCGCGACTTACGAAGCGGGAAACCTGAAAAACTAGCGGGGTTTCCCGTGCACACTAGCGTGTCAAATGCTATACTAAAGGTATAGTCCAAAACAAATTCACAACCTCGGGGGTTGGTTTTGACAACCAGCTATTTTTCCATTGCGGGAACGAGCCCCGGCGCCATCTCGATCGCAAGATTCGGACCAAGATGGATGCGTTTCACGGGTGGCAGCTACAAACCGCTCTGTCCGTCGATCGCAATGTTGAAAATGGATAGCGGCACCTTTGACGCTGCATATGCAGCCCAGTTCGCCTTGCTCGATCCGCGCCAGACGCACGATGATCTGGTGACGCTGGCCGCTGGCTACGAGCCAATTCTATTGTGCTAAGAGAAGCATCGAGAGGATTGCCACCGCCTTTACGTTGCGAGGTGGTTCGAGTCGGCGCTCGGCGTCGACGTCGCGGAGTTCAAGCCGTGAACACAGCACTTGCTCTGATTGACAACCCCGAGCGGAACGCGCTTGTTCACCTCGGGGATCTTCGCCGGCGTGCGGAAAGCTTCGCGGAGTCCTCGGTCGCCGAATCTACTATGCGCGCGTACGCGGCCGACCTGTCGCACTTGGGTCTACGCTCGTGAGCGTTGCCTGTCTCGATGGGGTTCACTCGCTTGGGCTCATTTACCAGAAAGCGGCGAGGCAGGCCAACATAGCCCGGGACGACTGAGACTTTCGAACTATCAAAAAAGGCGATTGCGTTCTCACTGGTATAAATGCTAGGAGAAGGCGCGGGCAAGGGCGGAAGGAAGGCACCACGTCGAACCCGTGACTCGCGATCGAATTCCATCAAAACGGTGCCGAGTTGTGGGACGTCGATGCGGCGCCTGACTAGTTCTTACCTTGTTGCACTTAATAGGCCTGCTTCAATGACATACTGGTTTGCGGCTTGGATGGACGAGCGCGGTATTTCGAGCCACGACGAATTTCAGGCCGCGTTCGACGGGAAAACGACCGTAGAGCAGTTACGCGCCGCCGCGCAACAATCGAGCCCGGTCGCAGAGTTTGGCCAGGCCCCAGATGCGAAGGCTCGACGTTCGACGTGGCTCTCGGCCGGTAAAGGAATTGACTTGACCGGTACCCTCGGTTGCTACCATTACGAGTGCCTGCGCAAAGAGGCTGATGAGTTGCTGGGCAAGTCATGGCACTATTTCGACGGCGTGGTCTTGCCAGATGTCGCGCATAGCCTAATCGAGGGCGCGCATCATGACCAAGACGGGTTGGAGGAGCGTCTTGCTTCCACTGCAGATACAATTTTCTATTTACGTGCGACTTCGGCCATGAGCCTCGTGCGCTTCGAATCTCGACTTCCGGCTTGTAGACAGCATTGGCGTGATCATGCGAAAGAGGCGCGAATAGATCAATCGATTGCTAATGTCAAAAATGTAATTACGACGCTGGCGCGGGAGGCAAGGATCGAGTTTCGTGCCGAAAACATTTCCGGGCACGCTCATTTAGAATTTGCCCTGCACCACCGCTTCTTCGAACACGTTGTTGCCGGGCACCTTTGCGCCGAGGCAGATGGTTGTCCTATACCAGTTAGCGAGTCCGAACAGAGGAGGGCGGCTGCAAAAAGTGTTGTAATACGGTTTATCGCAAATCTTAGTGCAGATGCGCTATCTGCGCGAAAGAGTGACCTCCCTCTTGGTGCGGCGATTCGATTCTACGGACAACTCTTGAAGAATCCGGTACAAAACCGTATCGAGGACGTTGCGTTTGCGCTCGAGCTCCCCGTTTTAAGTGATGTCCCGCTGCGCGATCTGGTCGAATTCAGGATGTCAAATCAGGATTTGTTCCAGCGGTTCCAAAGCGCTATTAGAAAGGCAGCGCGCGAACGGATTAATAGCGCTGGCTCCAACAATCCGAGCAAAATCGCACAGGAAATCCTTGAGGATGTTATCGATGTGGAAGTCCGAGCGATCGGTGATAGGATGGATTCTTATGTCCGTAAGCGGGACAACGCACTCGCACTTGGTGCTGGAGTAACCTTGGCGGGTCTGACGCTTGGGCTTCTAACGCCCGTGGCTGGATTGCTGGCCCCTGTTGGCGTTGGATTGGGTGCTAAGGCGGTTAAGGACTTCAACGATGCAAAAGAGGATGTCTCCCTATCGGATATGTATTTTCTCTGGAAGGCGGCGGAGCACTTTCACTAAGAGTGCGCATAATGCAGTTATGAGCTCACAAGCTTTGCCGGCAGGCTACAGCCAATCGATAAAATGCACTGTCAGTCGGCCGCCATCAACATTCTATGGACCTGCGGATGCAGATGATGAGACTTGAAGTAAGCCCTAGGTGCGAAGTGAGCGTACTCCGTACCGTGCTAGAATTCTTTTTATGAGATCCTCGCATCGATCTACAGCGGCCGGTGGGTTGCTGATCCAGGACTCATCGCCAAATCCGAGCGTCCAGCGTATAACCTCATCAACATCATCCACAATGAGTGCTATGGTTACGGTCCCATCGGCGTTCTTCCGCACCTGTTGCGCGTGTTGCCATTTTCGTGAAGTCATCGCCGGGGCCATGTCCTCTGAGAAGGTCACTTCTACCGTCTGTGGTTCGCCGTCGCCCTTGAAGAAGCCGATAGTATCGCCGGATGTGTATTTAGTCGGAGGTGCGGTGCGCGTATACGTGCCTACGCGCTTGATTGAACCCTCGATAACGTCCATCGAGAACTGTCGCCAGCCGTCGCGGCCCTTGTCGATGTCGCGCCCTACGAGATAATAGCGCCCCGATCGCACCACCGCTGCTGCAGGTTCGATTCGCCGCACCTGGCCACGGTAGCGAAACTCAACGCGCGCACTGCTTCGCCACGCCGCTTCGAGGTCGCGGTAAATCTTGCCGACCGCTGTTCCGTCTACGAGCTGCGGCTGTACGACGTGAAGAAACGGCGTTTCATCGCCATCCGCGCCGACCGCGCCGGCGAGTTCGTTCACCGGATCGCCAAATGCCTTAAACAGCTCGGCCATTAGTGCGCGTACGCGCTTCTCGCCTTCGAGAATGCCCGGCGGAGACGCCTTGAACTCCGACAATTCGCAGATATCGCCGTGCTCCCGCTCGGTGATGCGAAATCCCGCGGTCTCTCCGATGTTGCGTAACTCTTGCAGGTCGCGCAAAATGGTGCGCTCTGATGCGCCGTAGGTCGCCTCGCAGCCCTTCAGCGAGATCTTTCGATTGCGCACCAAATCCAGCAAGATGCCGATCTTGCGCGCCACTGCCGGCGTCGGACTGCCCGACTTCCGCGGTCTTCCTAAACGCTGCGCCATGGCGTAGGTTTAGAATTCCGTCAAGGAAACCATTCCCGCGCCATCGCGTTCGCCGATCGCAAAGCCCTCGACCTTGCCGATCTCGCGCAGCTCTTGCAGATCGCGCAGCACCGTTCGCTCCGACACGGCAAACGCATCGCGCAGCAGCCGCAGCGACACCCGTCGCCGGCGGACGAGCTGCACGAGGACCGAGATCTTGCGCCGCATAGCGGGGGCCGGGAGGCCCGGCGCGCGCGGCTTTCCCATCGTACTCATATTGACGTCGATCATCGCGCCGTCTCGTGCCACACGTATGGCACGACGCTCTGGTTGACTAGAGCCCTAAGGAGATCGACGCTCATGCTACAGACGCTCGAACGCATTCCCGCCCGGCCGCCTCCTCCTGGTTGGGCGGCCGTTGCCCGACGGCACGCAGGTGCTCGTACCGCAGGTGCTGCTTCCGCGCACGTGCCGGCGGCTCGACGGCGTGACCAAGGTCGCCTACGCCACGCGCGCCGAGGCCAAGGCCGCCAAGACCAAGCACCACACGGTCTATCGCTGTCCGCACTGCGGCGCGTTCCATCTCGCTACCAAACTCCGGCACGTTGCCTAAGGGAGGATAGACGCATGACGATCACTTGTCCGAAATGCAAAACGGAGTTTCCGCTGACCGAACGCGCGCTGGCCGGTCAAATCGAAGGCGAAGTCGCCAAGCGTGTTGCCGCGCAGCGTAAACGACTGGCTGACGAGGCTGCGCACGACGCGCAGATCGCGGCTGCCGCGGCGATCGAGGAGAAGGATCGCACGCTCAAAGCGTTGCGCACCTCAGTTGGTGACTACCGCGATAAGCTTGCCGCCGCGCAGGCCGACCAACTCGAGCTCGAGCGCTCGCGCAATGCGTTAGCGCAGAAGCTCAGCGAAGCCGATCTCGAGGTCGAGCAGCGCGTGCGCGGACGCGTCGACGGCGAGACCTTGAGAATGAAGGAAAGAATCAAGGAGCAGTACGAGCTGCAGGTGCACGATCGCGATCTGAAGCTCGGTCAGGCGCGCACGCAGATCGAGGACCTGCAGCGCCGGCTCGCGCAGGGCTCGCAGCAGCTGCAGGGCGAGAGCCAAGAGATCAGCATCGAGCAGGAGCTTCGCGCGGCCTTTCCCACCGACACGTTCACGCCGATCGCGAAGGGGGAATGCGGCGCCGATCTGCTGCAGACGGTGGTCGCACCGGGCGGACAAGTGTGCGGCACGATCCTGTGGGAATCCAAGCGCACCAAGAACTGGAACGCGGCGTGGCTCGAAAAACTGCGCGCCGATCAGCGCGAGAGCAAAGCCGACGTCAGCGTGCTGGTGAGTCAAGCGGTCCCGGCCGACGTGACGAGCTTCAAAAACGTCGACGACGTGTGGGTGACGCGCCGGCCCCTAATCGTGCCGATCGCGTCGATGTTGCGCTCGGCGCTCGTGCGCGTCGCGTTCGTCCGCGCGACGTCGCAAGGGCGGCAGACGAAGGCCGACATGGTCTACGACTACCTCATGGGCGCCGACTTCAGGCACCGGGTGATGCCGGTGCTCGAATCGCTCGCGTATATGCGCACCGACCTCAACGCCAAACGCGCGCGCATCGAACGCGAGCTGGCCAAGGAAGAGCAGCGCATCACGATCGCGCAGGTCAGCGTGCAGCGCCTACTCGGCGACATTCAGGGTATCGCGGGCATCACGATCGAGGAGCTCGACGAGCTGCCGATGCCGGCGCTGGTCGCGGCGGGCTAGCCGTGTTCGGGGTACTGCTCCGTCTTTCGCATAACCTACCGTTGCTCGGGTTTGTGCTGTCGAGCGAAGATCCGCCGTCGATCGACGACGAAGACGATGACTTGTACGAGAGTGAGGATTCCGACTTCGACGAGTACGGTGCTGGCGATTTCCGATGACTAAGAAAAGCGAGGTTAGCCGGCATGGGGTCGGGGTTTGAATCCATCACCGGTAGCCACATAGCAGCGCTTTGGTGGATTCGTCGGCTCGCCGGGGAGCCACTCGATGCGAAAGATGCTGCCGCGCGCGTCGCACGTGACCATGAGCTCGCCGTTGACGAGGAACCGGACTTTGAAGACGGGGTCACTGACGACGGGTGAGTGGGTCGTGTTGAACGAGCGGCAGTTTTCCGTGCCGCAGCTGCAGACGTCGGCGACCTCGACGTGCGGGAGCGACCGTAACATGCCGTCGCGCATCGCCGGCGTCAGCGCGTCGGCCCCAGGGCTCACGTAGTCGCCGCTCAGACAGCGCTTGAGCAGTCCGTAGAGGCGGAGGTCGTGTTCGTAGATTTTCACGTATGCGATTGTCGCGGCTCGGAGTGCCAACCGTCTGGCGCGAGCGTTGGCTTCAATGAACATATGGAAGACCCGTTCATTCTCGAAGCGCGCAAGCATAAGGCCGAGGCCGATCGCAACGGCCGGATTGCGTTGCAGGCATTCATTGCGATGGTCGCCTCCTTCATCATCTACAGTTGGCACATCGAAAGCGACGGCTGGTGGTGGCTGTTCTGGTGGGCGTCGGTGCTGTTCGCCATGCGCACGTGGTTTGCGCTTCAGGAGCGCTGGATCCGTCGGAAATCTGCACGAATCGCGATGTCGTTTTACGAATACTCGAAGCGGTAGCATAACGCCCAGAGGTTGCGGGCGACTATTCCTCGGTCGCTAGCGTCCAGACCCGCTTCAGCGGGATATCCGCCTTCACGTCCTCAGGAAGATTTTCGTAGCAGGTTGTTAGAGCTTCGATGAGATCTGCATCGTTCCACAGTCGAATACGAAAATAGTCGTACTGCGTTTCACCCGGAATCGATGAGCGAAAGCCACCAAAAGAAACGAGGAGGCCGTTGTCGGCCTTAAACTTGCCAAGAATGCCGTCAAGTTCACGAAAGACCTTGACGTCTATTGGTATATCGCCGGACTTGACTTGAACGCAGAGCCGCGGAGAATCTAATCCGTGCGGCCCCCGGCCGGCTAGGATGTCGACTCCACGATCGGCGCCAGGTGGTGACCTGTGAGTTTTGTACCCTTGCGCGATGAGGACGGCTTCTACGAGCCTTGCCAGTCCATGGCCGGCAAATTTGGTGCGTATATGTCGTCGGATCGAGTCAAGGCCGAACTCTTCGATGTCGAGCGTTTCCGACTCGGGTTGCTGGCCATCTTCCTTTGTCGTCGAATCCGCACCCTGCGGCGTGCCGGACCCTGCAACCCTGCTCATCATGGCGCGAAACCGCTGCTCCGCATCGTTACGGGATATTCTTGCAACCGTCATCGTGGAGCCCAGAGAGAACAGCAGATCCTGATCAATTTGCGCCCTGGGTACCTCGCGCGCCCAGTTCACGGCGTGCGTGTGCTCGGTTCCAGGCGGAAAGCTAGGTTCATATTTATATGGGCCCGTCACGTTTCCGAATTGAACTGCTGGACGGCTCTTGAGCGGCATCGCGATAACGTCGCCTATCGCGATTTCCTTTGCGAAACGCCAGCACTGCCCCGTCCAGTTCGCTAGCGTGCCGGCCGATTCGGCGGAGTAGTGCTCGGAGAAAGACCGGCGCATCTCATCTCGATCGCGGAACGTTCCCAGATCCGGCATTTCGGTCCAGCCAATCGTCGCGACATTGCGTTCGAGAGCCAATGCCTCGCGTTCACCGTTACGGCCAGCCCGGACGAGCCAAATAGCCATGCGTTCCTCCCAGTCGTCTTTAATCCGGGTTTCGCCCGCATACTATCTCTTCGCCTCCGCAGTCATCAAACGGGTGGCTGCACGCACGAGGGCGCCACTCGTCGGGTGCGAATGTCCGGTCGGTACTGGATGGCACAACAGATGGTTCCGGCTCGATTCTACGTTGGCGTGACCGACGAACAGTGGTTCCGTTTCTTGCAGAACGAGCCGCCGCTTGATGAGATCAACTTCTGGAGTCCCAGCGGCCGGATCATTCGGGCCGAGCGCGGCACACCGTTTCTCCTCAAGCTCAAAGCGCCCAGGAACGTCATCGGCGGGGTTGGATTCGTATCGCTCGCGGAACGAATGTCGATTCGCGACGCGTGGGAGTTCTTTAAGACCAAGAACGGTGCGCCATCGCTCGAGGAACTCAGGCGGCGGATTGCAGCCAATCGCGCCCAAGAGTCGGCAAGCGTCGACGATGAGGTCGGCTGCATCATCTTGTCCCAGCCGACGTTTTTCGCAAGTCCCATACCTCAGCCTGAAGGTTGGCCTCCGAACCTGCAGGCCGGCAAGTACTATTCGTCGGCGGAACCGGTCGCGCGGCGGGTTTGGCACGACGTTTCGATCGCGCTGAGCGCGCAGCCGGCTGTGCCCGCAAGTGCGTTTGGCGGCTATGGGCAGCCCGTTTTGCAACAAGTGCGGCTGGGCCAGGGGGCCTTTCGAAAGCTGGTGCTCGATGCGTACGAGCGGCGCTGTGCAGTAAGCGGAGAGCACACGGTTCCAGTTCTTCAGGCGAGCCATATTCGGCCGTTTGCCGACGTTGCGCAGCACGAGATCGCCAACGGGCTCGCGTTGCGCTCGGATATTCACACGCTCTTCGATCAAGGGTACGTTACGATAACGCCGGACTACCGGTTCGTCGTGAGCGACCGTCTCCGTGAGGATTTCGACAACGGCCAGGTCTACTACGACTACGCCAAACAGCGGCCGACAATCTTCCTTCCCAGCGATCGGGAAAACTATCCGAGCCGCGAACATCTGGAGTGGCACGGCTTGGAGCGGTTCAAAAAGTAAAGGACGAAGTCAATCCTTGAGCGCGCCGACGTGGATGTGCCCGTTGCTGCACACGTAGGCATGATATCGCCGGCCGCGCCGCCCCTCGGGCACCGACATCGCTCGAGCGCAACGCTCGGCGTCTTCTCGCGTTGCGAACTGTTTTTTCGGCAATCCATTGCCGCGAATGCATTCGCGGTCCTTAGGAACCCAGCTGCCGTCGACGGCGCGATGGTAGGCTTCCCAGCCCATCGGCTTTGGTAGTGCCAAATGCTTTTCGCTCGATAGGAGATGGCCAGGGAGCGACGTTAGATGCCACAATCCGCATCCATGGGAGCGGCGCTTGACGCTGCCGATCCAGTAGACGATCGGATCGAAGCGCCACGGGTTCGTGCTCACGCGATGCCGCACGACTGCCCATGCGCGCGTGCTACGCCCGCAGCGATAGGGCGCATGAACGCGCCCCGTTTGCGAGAAACTGCAAAAAGCGGCGATCCATGCCGTCGTCAGCGAAGGGTAGGCGCGCTTCCAATCGCGATTGCGGCACCACGCCTCGCCCTCCCGGCTGATTCGCACGCGCCGCAGCGGCGGCGCTGGGACCCGGAGCGACCGCGGGATCGGCGGGATTCGCTCGAGGCCGCCGGCGTCTCCGCGCATGTGATTGCAGGCGCGATGAACGAGACGCAGGTTGTGCAACGCGTCCTCGCCGCCGTGCACCCGCGGAATGACGTGATCGAACGTCGGCGCGAAACCCGCGTCGACGTCCGGGCTGCACTGGCCTGGTTGCGGGAAGCGGTGCCCGCAGAGAGCGCACAACCCGCTCTGCTCGCGCATCAAGAGCTCTCGCCAGAGAGCGCGAGTCTTGGCATCGCGAAACGGACTCCAACTCATAGGGCTGAGTCTATCCCCGGCGTGTGCCAGACGGTTGGCAAGCGCGCCGTATATCATCGATGCATGGACCACTCGACACGATTGCAATTCTTACGTATTTTAGGCCTCGCGACTGCCGCGCCGTTCGCTGCGACCTCGCCGTTGGTCGCCGCTGCCGACGCCAGTCACGCGTTCATTGCCTCCCCGCAACCCGACGGCGGCGAAGAGCGCTTGTGGCACGGCTATCCCGACGAGTGTTACGCGTTCACGAGCTTCGCCGATTCGTTGGTGGCATTGGCGTGGGGACACGGGTGGTACGCTCAGCCGCCGATGGTCGATCTGCGCAACGCGATCGTCGTCGACTTTGCATCGAGCACCGAGGAGGCAGCCGAAGCTTCCATCACGCGAGGATGGAACGGCGCGTGGGAGTTTCCGATGGGTGTCGTCAACACCGTCGCGTCGCGCGTCGAGATGAACGCGCAGAACGCTCGAATCGAGCGGAATCTCTCACTCATCGGGACGGCAATGCGGCAAGCCGAGTTCCACGAAAACGTCGTCAATGAGCTGTTCGATCGGCGGCTTCACCCCGATTGCGGAAAATGCGAGGGACGCCCCGAGCGCACCTTAGCCGACGTCTTTAGAATCCTGGCGCACGGAACCGATCAGGTCGCGGTGCAGCTGTTTTCAAAATGGGACCCGAGCCCGGCGCTGCGGGAGTCATTGAGCGCATCCCGCGTTGCGATCATCCACCACCCGCTCGACTCGATTCCGCGGGAAGACCTCGAAGCGAACCGGTACTACCACATTTGGGACGGCTCGCCGCTGCAAGCCGAACAGTTTCGGCGTACCGTGTGGGCGCCGGCGTGGCGAAGAGCGTGACCCGCAGCAACGAAGGAGGACCGCTTATGCAGACTTCAGGTACATCGTCCGTTCGCGAGACATTCGATGCGATCGCGTACTGCCCAAATGTCGAGCGTTGCATCGGTGGCGACAAAGCGAATCCATGCTATAGTATCGTCTCGAAGCAAGGCGCAGCGTCGATCGATACGTTTCAGCTTCCCGAACCATGGGTGGGGCAGATCGACGTCGCGCCGTTGCTCTTCGTTTCGTCGAATCCGTCGATCGGTAAGGACGATCACGCGATGGGCAAATCGTCGCCCGAAGAAGTTTGGGAGTCAGGTCACTTGGCCTTTGGTGGAGGCGCGCGTACCTATATCCTCGACGGGGTCAAATCGACAGCGCCCGACGGCACGCCGATCAAGACCGTCAAGTATTGGCCAGCGTGCGTGCGCGAGCGCGCGAGCTGATGCCGGAGCGACCGGTTGTGCCGGGAACGGATTATGCGCTGACCGAGGTCGTACACTGCAAGACCGAGGACGAATACGGTGTGACCGAAGCCGTCGGCGAGTGCTACAAGCGCTTTATGGACCGAGTGTGGGGCGTTGCCGCAGCCCGCGTCGTGGTGGTGTTCGGAAGGGTCGCCCGCGAAGCGATGCTCGGTATTGGCGCCGCGCAGCCGAGTTCGCCGGTAGAGCGCGATCTCGGCGGCCGCCGTCGCACGATCGTCTTCTTGCCGCATCCGAACGCTCGCGGTGTTGCAAAGTCGTTCGCGAAGAACTACTCACCGCAGATTCTCGCAGAGTTGCAGCGGTGTCTCTCCGCTTAGCACGCCGAGCCGTGGGTGTATCGATTGAGCAACGGAGACTACGACATCCGCGGCTGGGACCGCGCGGCGTGTACGGCTGCGCAGCAGCGCTTCACCCGAGTCACCTACGGCGAGCTATGGGAGATCGGCCCCGGCGGCTGGTGAAGCGATTCGGTAAGGTTAGAGTGTTGCGTTTGCGGCTATCGCGACATCGGCCGCATCTGCCCACGAGTAAAAATCTACATACAAGATGTTGGGAATATAACCGTACCCGTTGCGACGTACGTGAGACATCTCCGGCGCCAGCGTCGCATTCGCTTCAGCGGCGCTCGCGCGTATCGCCAACACCGGCGTAATCGTCCACGATAATAAGAATAGGTCGCAGGGGCCCGGGAGCGTTTCCATTTTACCATTGAAAGTGCGCAGCTTCTGTAACTGATCGTTCTGCATCCAGCTGAGAACCGACGTATTACTATATTGGTCGTATACGGTGAACTCTGTACCGGCTTCTACTTTGCTATCCCAGTCACGGTACGTAAAGAGACCCGCGTGTCCGGCGGTAGTGAAACTGCCCGGTAGATCCATCAGTGGTAGAACGATGCCGTGGTCGGCCGGAATAAGCGTTGAGAGCGGAATATCTGCGAGACGCTCGTCGGTAGTATTCTCGTAGAGATACTTCGACAGCGTCGTCGTGATCATATCCGCGAGTTTGGCGTACGGCGAACCCTTGGTTAGCGACGGCTCGAAATCGAAATGCGAGAACTTTAGGATGACCACTTCGCGATGGCCTTCATCCATATAGCGCTTGACGTCGTTGAGAATGACCTGCACGGACGGCCCCTTGACGGGCCCGTGGTATACCCTGAGTTCTGCGTCGGGCCGAAGATCGAAATAGCGTTGGCCGCCGGTGAGCTGGTTGTAAAAATCTTGATTTTGAGCCAAGCCAAGGAAATCCGCGTTCCCTTTATACATGCCGGCGTCGTGCGAACCGGGAATCACGATCTGGCGAAGTGTCTTATCCTTTAACGTGGTGTCGAGGCGATCGCCCATCCAATTGCTTCGATCGGTCAGGAACGTCGTTCCGAAATACAGCCCTTTACTGCCCTGCTGAGCCACCCCGACGGCCACGCCATTCGAGGTCGCCACGCCGGGCGACGAGAGTCCGTGCGTTTCGATGAAATAATTCATCGGCGGCGATAGTTCTCCGATGTTGACCCAGTCCACGAGGTTGTTGCTTTCAAGCTTTCCCGTAATCGAACACCAACCGTACGCAAAGGCAAAAACGCCGTCATACTTTTTGCACGTGTAGAGCGCGATGACGTTGCCCGCGTCGTCGAGCGCGACGGCGGTCGATTTGCCTGTTGCCTCCGTTGCGCCAAATGGAAGCTCTTGGCGATTGAGCCAGTTGACGGTCCGGTTTGCCGCATCGATCCGGCCCACACGATAGTAGAGAAAGTACGAGCCGTGTACGTCTTGCTGTCGCCGTTCGACTTCAACGGCCATTCCGCTCGAATTTGCCGCGACACTGGGATCGTAGCCGCCGGTGAACGGGCCTCTCGTCCCCCACTTCACCTCGCCGTTGGAAGCGATGGTCGCGACACCCCACGAGCCAAGACCGTCGCTGTCGACGTGGGATTCGAGAATGGCGTTTCTTCCCGAGAATGCCACCATGGGATCGTTGCCGTTGGAATACTTATTCGTGTTGATCCACTGAATGCTGTTGTTGGTCAGCACTTTGCCCGTGCCGTAATAGAGCGTATCGTTGCGCGGACTGTGCCGGTGGACTTCGAATACGCCGTCATTGCCGTCCCCGGCGATGGCGGGCACATCGCCGCTATCGATGTCGTGGCTCTTGCCCCACGAAACGGTCGCGCGATCCACAAACCCGATGCGATACCACAGGTAGCCCGTCGAACTGACGTGCATTTCCACGAGTTTCCCGGGTTTGAGAAAACTGACGCTGGGCGTATAGCCGCTGTCGTAGAAATCGGGTGTGGGCATCAAGAACTTGGGAGCCTTCGCGGGCGAACCAGCGCGAGGGGCTAACGCGAGCGACGAATGGGGGATTGCCGGCGTGGCCGGAATGCTGTTAGCCGGACCGTGCGCGCAACCAGTCGACAACGCAAGAAGAAGTGCCCCAACAATATAATAGGCGAATCGCGACATGCGGCGAGCTTTTCGGGTTTCGTGAGGAAGGGCCTGGCCCATCGCGGCTTGCTCTCGATTTGGGTAATGCCCCTTCGGAGGCGGCGCCGGTTGAAGATGGAAGGTTCGCGTATCATCGAGCAAACAGGCCCTCGGGCGTTCGCTCCCGCGCTCGCGCTTGCGGCGCTGGGCGTGGTTTTTGGCGACATCGGAACCAGTCCGCTGTATGCGTTCCGGCAGTGTTTCGCGACCGCGCTGCACCTGCCGCCCACGCACGCGAACGTCCTGGGCATGCTCAGCCTGATCCTGTGGTCGCTCATCCTGATCGTCTTCGTGCGCTACATCAGCATGATTATGCGCGTCTCGCACGACGGCGAAGGCGGCATCCTCGCGCTGCTCGCCTTCGTGCTGCCGCCGGTCAAGCGCGGCGTGCCACCCAAGGCGACCTGGCTGACGTTCCTCATCATTCTCGGCGCGGGCATGCTGTTCGGCGACGGCGTGATCACGCCGGCGGTCTCGGTGCTCTCGGCGGTGGAAGGCTTAAACGTTGCAACCTCGGCACTCCAGCCGTTCGTGATTCCGATCACTGTTGGCGTGCTGGTTGGATTGTTTCTGTTTCAAAATCGCGGCACCAGCCGCATCGGCGCCGTGTTCGGACCAATCATGACCTTGTGGTTCCTGACGATTGCAGCGCTGGGTGTGTGGGGCATTTTCCGCGATCCGGCCGTGCTGCATGCGATCGATCCGATCTATATCGTCAACTTCTTCGCGCACCACGGCATCGTCGCGATCACGATCTTCGGCGCGATCGTGCTCTGCGTATCCGGCGTGGAAGCCTTATATGCCGATATGTCGCACTTCGGCCGTCAGCCGATCGCGATCGCGTGGGGATTTCTCGTTTTTCCGGCGCTGGTGCTCAACTATCTCGGGCAGGGCGCGCTCGTGCTCGCTAATCCGGAAGCGGTCGTCAATCCGTTCTTCGGACTCGTCCCCGGTGTCGCGCTTTATGCCGTCGTCGGCATCGCTACCGCCGCGACCATTATTGCGTCGCAGGCGCTGATCTCGGGCGTGTTCACCTTGGCCAAGCAGGCGATTCAACTGGGATTTATTCCGCGTGTGCAAGTCGTCTATACCAACGCGGTTCATCGCGGGCAAATCTACGTGCCGATGCTCAACCTGGTGTTGGCGGTGCTCTGCATTGGCCTGGTGCTGTGGTTTCATAGCTCCGAGCGCTTAGCGAACGCCTACGGACTAGCAGTCGCGGTGACGATGGTCGTGACGTCGATCGCGTATTACGTCGTCGTGCGCGAAAAGCTGGGCTGGAGCCGGGCCAAAGCGCTCGTTTTCAACGTGCCGTTTATGGTAGTGGAACTGCTCTTCGTGCTGGGCAGTTTACCGAAGATTCACCAGGGTGGATGGATTCCGATTCTCATCAGCTTGGTCGTGTTCGCGATCGCCGGCACGTGGCGCACGGGCCGCCGGCGCGTCGCGCTGAGCTTCATGGAGCAATCCGTTCCGGTGGAACAGTTTCTGGAGGAGGTCAAGGGCAACTTGGGCCGGCCGCTGCACGGCACGGCAGTGTTCCTCACGTCCGATCCCGAGGGCGTTCCATTTGTGATGCGCCATCATTGGGCGCGCATTCACAGCGTCGACGAGCGCATCGTCTTGATGACGGTCGTGCCGGTCAACGAGCCGTACGTTCCCGAAGCGCAGCGCGTTCACGTCGAGAAGTTGGCGGAAAACCTCGTTCGCGTGACCGCCAGCTACGGGTTCATGGAGAAGCTGAGCATCGGACGGATCGTGTCGGCGTGCGAAGTGTCGGGGCTCAAGCTCGACGATCCCGACACCACGTATTACGTCGCCGATCCGCAGATCGTGGCCAAGAAGCAGGGCCGCTGGCGCGCTTGGCGGCGCAACCTCTTCGTCTACCTCAAGCGCAACGCGCGTCCCATTACCGCAAGCCTCGGCATCCCCGCCGACGAGCTAGCGAAACTGGGCATCGAAGTGGGTATGTGAGGCCAATGATAAACACTCGTGCGGTTGCGCTGCTCGTCAGCTTTGCGTTTCTTGCGCCGTGCGGGTCGCCCGCGGCCACGGCGGGTACGCCGGAGTCGGTCGTTCGCGCGTTCTACAATTGGGATCTCTCGGTCAAGTATCCGCAGAGCTATCTCGATCACCTGAGCGGCGCTAAGCCGTATCTGACGACCTCGCTCTACGGTTTAGTGAGCCAAATCGGTCCCTTCGAGCAGAAAAACCACGAAGAAGTGCTCGACGCCCAGCCGTTCGAGGACGCGCAGATTCCCGCTTCATCGGCGACCGTCGGCGTTGCCACCGTCAGCGGCAACAGCGCGAAGGTTCCCGTCGCGATTCGTTACTCAAGAGCCCCCGGTGCCGGGCACGTGACGGTCGTGGTCATAAAGACGGCGCAAGGCTGGCTCATCGACGACTTCGTGGGTTCGGTCGGTGGGAGTTTGCGCGCCAACCTGGCGCACAACTTGAAGTAGTGCGCGTCCTCGTTACTTTGCGCCGCTAGCGCAACGGTAACGCGCGATAGTGCGATCGTGAGCTTCGAAGCCATGCGCCCATTTATAGCCGTTCGAGCTAATCCCTGAGTTCGCGGCAGGCGGGCGCGGCGCGAATGGTACGCAGCAGCCCGCGTTCATATTCAGTCATGGCGCGAGCGACCTCGCGTCGCGCCGCCGCTCGAATCGAGTTGAGCATATGGCGGCGCATGAGATACGCGCCGATGATGTAGCCTACGATGAGGCACACGATATAGGCCATGCCTTTAGACTAGCGTCGGCGCGTGCCAGACGGTTGGCAGGCCTAGGGCGTCACTGAATCGCGAGCAGATCTCCATAGGCGTCGCCCAGGAAGTGCAGGTGGTTCGGGTCCGAGATGGTGCGCGTCGGTTTGACGTTGCCACTGGCGCTCGGGCCAAACACGAGGATGCCTTCGCGCTGCGCGACGTAGACGGCCCCCGTCGCGTCGGTCGTAATGGCCGCGGGTACCGTATCGAGCGTGGTGCGCGGCCCGCTGATATATTTCGTCATCCGCGCCTGACCCGATGGTGCGTCGGCCGGATATTCGAGCACTGCGGTGGGGGTCCAGATGCCGACGTACACGATTTTGGTACGCGGGTCGACGTGCATCACCGTCGACGGAATCTGCGTGTCGAGATTGCCGAGGATGCCGTAAATGCTGCTCACGAGTTTGGGCTTCGAGCCGGTGACGTCGTATTTGGTGATGCAGTAGAGTTGCAGCACGAGATCGTCGGGCTGGCAAATGCAGTAGATGTTTCCCATGCCGTCGCTTGCGACGGTCGACGCGACGCCGGGAACGAACTGATGACCTTCGAGGACCGACGGCTTGAACGTCGTCGTAGCCTTCACGCGGCCGCCGACCCCGAGCGGGAAGCGGTCGATGTTGCCATTCGAACGATCGACGGTCCAAAAGCCTCCGTTGTTATCGAGCGCGAAGCCCGCGTACTGCGGAACGTGAAGCGACACGCCGTCGTTCTGCGGCAGCCGCTCGACGAGCAACGGCGCGGTATTGCCGCGCGAAGCCGGAGCGAACGTGAGCACGCGCGCGCGCATCGCATCCAAGACGTAGATGGTGCCGTCGACCTCAATCGAGATCCCGCCACCGAAGATGCTGTCTTTTTTCAACCCGTCGAACAGCGTTTTGGAGCCATCGAGAACGCTAGACGGTGTCGACGATCCCTTAGCGGACGCCGGATATGTCGCGAGCTCCGCATCGCGATCGGGCGAGAAGACGAAGAGCGTGTTCGCCGCCGGCGTTGGCGGCGGCACGATAGTGGGCGATGTTTGGCTATTGCCGCACGCACACAAGACGGCGAGCGAAACGAGGGTGGCTATCGCGCGGTACGTCATGTCTGGCGCGTTTGAAAACGGCGCCGTGAGACCCTGCTAGATTAACTGACGTCTAATCGCGGTCCGTATGCGGCTAGCCCGCTCCTGCGAGGGCATCGCAGTCACTTTTGCCGCTGCCAGGATTGCTTTCGTTGAAAAGGATCGAGGGATCCTTGGGCAAGGGCGTATTCACCGGCGGCACACCGAGAGTCAAGTTGTTGATCTCGAAGGTCGTGCTGTAGCCACCGATGCATTGCGGTGCCGACGTGCTCCCGTCGTCGACCTCGACGCTTACGGTGACCGACGATCCCGCATTAAATTTGGCGCTGCTGGGTTTACTCCCCGCGGTGCTGTAGCCGAAGACGTTGAACTCGGCAAAGTTCCAATATTTGGATAAATCAACGATGCCGTCGCTTTGCGCTTTCCGCATACCGTACACCGTATCACCTGCGACAAGCTCGATCCCGTCGCCACCTGACGATGCGAGGCCGCTCAAGCTCATGTCTGCGAGCTTGGCGATCGCTTGATTAGGAACGTCGAGAACTGGGCTCGTTTGATAACAATCGACTAGGCTGCTGCTGCTGGACGATCCATGCCAGCCAAAGTTTGGTGGACAGCCCGACAGGGGTTTTGCCGTCGCCGAGACGAGCCAGTCCCAGATTTCCAAGTTTCCGCGCTCATGGTTGCGCCCATTCCGATAGACGAACTGCACCCAGCCTTGGCAGTGCGCGATCGCGCCGCACGCCGCCGTCGTAAAGAACTGTGAGTTGAGCTGAAGTGAATAGCTGCCCGTGCCTGTGGCCGTACCGGCGTTCGTGCTTCGAACGCTCTTGACGCCGCGCACGGCTGGAAACGACCCGGTAGCGCTCGCAATGATATTCGGCTTTACCGACGCGCTGTAGTCGCTGTTTGGCCGAATGTGCGGCGCGAACCCCGGGGTAAGACGCTCCGTCGAGCACGCGATGCGCCGCCACGTCATCGCCGGATACGAGGCTTTGAAGCAGCCGGCGCCGGGAAGCGGAACCCGCCGAACCGATCGGCCCCACTCCGCATGCGCCGCGCGCATTGCCGGCAATGGCCCCGGATTTGCCGGCGGCGACGATTGCATCACCGATCCGGAACAGCCCGACAGAACCCCCGCGACCAGCAAAGCAAAAATACGAGTCTTCATTCGACTATCTTCGGATGCAGGCGAGCGGCGTTTAAGGTTATGAGGCTGACGATACGTCGAACGTCATCACGATGCGCGTTCCGCCGTCGCGATGAATCTTCACGTCGCGCGCGACGCCGCGAATGATCGTGAGTCCACGACTGCGGTCCCGCTGCGCCTCCCGGTAGGCGAAGGCGCCCGTGTCGGCAACCTCGATGGAGACCGTTGCGGGGTCCGGGTGGCTGATCTGCATTTGAACGTCGCCGGCTGCGTGGGGATACGCGTGTTCGGCAACATTGGTTACCGCCTCGCTGATGGCAAGCAGCATGTCCGCCGCTACCGCCGGCGGCGCGCCAATCGCTCGGAAGAACTGCGCGGCTTTCGCTCGCATATAGCTCGGCGCTTCGTCGGTGGCCAGCCGCGACACCGTCAGGCGCGAATCAATTTTGGGTACCAACCGCCGCAACGCTACCAGCGCGATATCGTCGCCCGGTTTGGCTGGTGCGACTTCGGACAGTACGTGATCTAAGAACCCCTCGAGATCTTCGGGGGGACGAGCTGCGGCGTCGAGCAAACGCTTGAATCCGGTGTCGAGCGATTCCCCGCGCCGTTCGATCAGACCGTCGGTGTAGAACAGCATGAGGTCGCCGGGATCGAGACGGCGTCGAACCGGAGGTCTGGTAACGGGCGTGATCCCCAGCAGCGTTCCGCCTGTCGGCAAAAAGCTCGCGGTGCCGCCGGCGATAAGCAAGGCCGGCGGATGCCCCGCGTTGGCGATTTCGCACTCGCCGGTTTCCCAGTCGTAGGTCGCGCAGCAAACGGTCGCGGACGTACCAGGATGGAATCGCTGCAGCATCGCGTTCAGGCGTTCCAACGTCGAGGCGGGGCTGTGGCCCTCCAGCATGTACGATCGAATGCCGGTGCGCAGCTGCGCCATGATGGCGGCCGCTTCAAGCGAGTGGCCGACGACGTCGCCCACGGCGAATGCCAGGCGATGATTACGTAGCGCGAACATATCGTAAAAGTCGCCGCCGACCTCAGCGTGCTCGGCGCTGGAACGATAGCGCACTGCGAACTGCGCGTTGGGAACGTCCGGAACGACCGTCGGCAGCAAGCTTTGCTGCAACGTCACGGCGATATCGCGTTCGATGTCGTAGACTACCAGGTTCCGCAGCGCGGTCTTGGCCGCGCGAACGAACTGCGAAAGGACGAGTTCGTCTTCCTCGGCGTGCGTCGAGTTCGCTTCCCCCGGCGCGACGACCAGGAGCGCGCGATCGCCATCGCCATCGGCAAACTCGGCCGTCGTATATTGCTGGGACGCACCGGCGGCAGCGATGTCGATCTCTTCGGGCTGACCTCCGCCGGAGCGCGAGGCCGCCCGCTCGCGCGTCCCTCCGACGACAATCTCGACCCACGCGTCCCGTTCGAAGAGCGCGCTCGCTTGTTCCGCGACGACGCTCGCCAACTTCTCCACGGTGCGCGCTTCGTTCAACGCTTGGGTGGCGTCGTTGAGTTGACGGAGGCGTTTTGCAAGGCGGCGAGCGGTTCGCTCGGCGGAAGCGCCGCGCAACAACGCGGCGACGCTCGCCAGCAATACTTCTCGATCGACGGGCTCGACCAAGTACGCATCCGCGCCGCGCCGCAAACCCTCGGAGCGGTCGCTCGGCGTGATCGCGGTCGCCGACACGTGCAGCACCGGTAGCGCGTTATCGGTGCCGGCCTTGACGCGCTCGCACACGACGTAGCCGCTCATGTCGGGCAGGTTGACGTCGAGGATGATTAAATCCACGCCGCGTTCGGCGTGCTCGAGGGCTTCTTGTCCGGTCGAGGCCTCGATCACGTCGTAACCGTCGCGTCGCAGCCACGTCGCAATGACGTAACGCGACCCTTCGGAATCGTCGGCGACGAGGATTCGGGCTTTCACCGAACCCCGGCTTTCGCGATGGCTTCCTGCAGTGTCTGCTTCGACACGTTGGATTTGGCAAGCAGCGCAGCGGCGCTTCCCAGAATCGGACGGCTAGCCACGTCGAGTTCCGCCGACGACACCATGACGACGGGCACGTCGCGCAAGACGGGTTCCAACTTCATTTGCGACATGACGTCGTCGCCATCCATACTCGGCATGCGTAGATCCAAGAAGACGAGATCGGGCGTATGCGCGCGCATGATTTGCAACGCATGTACCCCGTTGTCAGCCTCGAGAATCTCGGCGGCGAAGCCCTGCAGCAGTCCGCGAACGATTTCGCGGAAACGCGCGTCGTCGTCGACGACGAGAACCGTTCCTAACGAATGCGGCGCGACTTCCGAGCGACCTGGTGTGGCCGCCGCATTAACGGGCGCAACCCAGCGCATCGGCAGACGCACGTAGAACGCACTGCCCGCGCCGGGCGTGCTTTCCACCGAAAGGTCGCCGCCGAGTGCGCGCGACGCTAAGCGGGCGTACGGAAGCCCCAGGCCCGTACCCTTTTGTTTGGTTTGCAACGGACCGCGAACTTGATAGAACTCTTCGAAAATGCGAGCGAGGTCTTCGGGAGCGATGCCCACGCCGGTATCCCTCACGGCGATCTCGAGTTCCAGCGGTGACTTTTCACTCGCGGTCACGGTTACCGTTCCGCTTTCGGTAAACTTGAGCGCGTTGGTGATGAGATTGCGCAAGACTTGCGCCAGCAGGATGCGGTCGGTTTCGATGTTCCAGACGGCAGGCTGCTCGACGACGAGTTCGACGCCGGGTTTTGCCAGCGGGCGCAGCGTGCCGCGAAGCTCGCCGAAGACGTCACGCAAATCCGTGTCGGCGATATCGGGTTCGAGGCGTCCCGATTCGGCCTTCGAAAGGTCGAGCAACCCGTTAACGAGTGCGAGGAGATCGTTGGCGGCGCCTATTGCAAGCGAGACTTGGCGCTGCCGTTCTGCGCCGTCATCGCCGTCGGATTCAAGCGTCAAGCGAAGCAAACCGAGGATGGCGTTGATCGGTCCGCGCAGTTCGTGGCTCACGTTAGCAAGAAACCGCGTCTTGGCTTCGCTGACGTCGTTCAAGCGCAGCGTCTTGTCGTCGAGCTCGGCATACAGCGCTACTACGCCGCGGTTGGTCTCTTCGAGCTCTCCCTCGAGTTCGGCGTACATCGCCAGAACGCCGCGGTTGGTGTGTTCGAGCTCGGCGTTGAGTTCAACGAGCTCTTCACGCTGCGCTTGGACGCTTTCGAGCGCGTTGAGCAAATCGTTATTCTGGATGCGAAGCTCTTCGAGCGGCGTCAAGGTGGAGCTTCGGCGCAGCAGCGCGCGCAGCGCGCCGGGTTGCGCGCGGTTGGCAAAACCGCGTCGCAGCGTAACCGTCTCGCTTTTCCCATCGGCTTCGCGTTCGACCTCGATCGCCTGGACGAGCCGTTGCGCAGCCAGCAGCCCGTCGCTGGGACGGCCCTTCGCGGCAACCGGTACGCCGCCGATTCTCACCGCCAGCGCGTCGTCTTCGATGAAAAACGTTGCCGACGATTTCGCTTTGGCGGCAACGACTTCGCGACCGATCTCGCTCAGCGCCGTCGCGAAGCGCACTTGGTCGGCTTCGTCGCATCCGATTGCCGACATCGCGACGCGGCCGCACTGCCGAAGCGCGAAGACGTCTTCGGCTTGGGCCAGGACCAATGTCAACAGTTCGTTCACGGCCGGTAGACGACCACCGATGCGTCGTCGCGGTGAACCCCGGCATCGCGCAGCAACGTTGCGGCTATTACTTGCGGGTCGTGCTGCAAGAGACCGCCATATTGATGTAAATCCCATTTCGACGAAAGCCCGTCTGAATGCAGCACGACGATCGCCCCTTCGGGCACGGGCGCCGAAACTTCGCGAACGCGCTTAGGATACTGACCGACGATGCCGGGGCTGCTGTGCAGGGCGCGTCGCGTTTGGGCGTCGTCGATCCACAGCGCCACGTTGCCGACGCCGGCAAGCGTGACGGCGCGTTCCTGCGCCGAAACCGCGACGACTGCGACCGCCGCACCTCGCGTGCCGCGCAAAGCGCCGTTGAGCGTTTCGATAATGGCGACCGGTGATTGTTCGCTCGAGCCCAAGAACGTGCGGACGGCTTCGCGGCTGGCCATTGCCGCCAGTTCACCGTGGCCCAGTCCATCCGCCAGCATCACGACGGCATCGCCGTCGCGATTCGAGCGAATCGCCCACGCATCGCCGCACGCCGATTCGTTCTGCATCGGACGCGTCAGCGCGCCAACCGTACGCACGGAACGCTTGCGATCTCCGCTCCAAAACGTTGCGACGACGATCGTGCCGCGTCCGGGCTTTGAGTAAGCGTCGAACGACGATGCGGCCCGTCGAATCGCTCCGATACCAATGCCGAGCGTACCGCGGGTCGATTCACCGTCGCGCGAAGCCCCGGCGTAATCGCCGATTCCCGGTCCTTCGTCAATGCTGACGAGTTCGAGCGCGGTTTCGGCGCTCTCGCGCCGGCAGCGTATCAGCATCGCACCGTGCTTGGCATGCAGGTAAAGGTTCGTCCCGAGTTCGGTTGCCGCTAGGCCGATCTCGCCGGTTTGCTTCTCGGAAAAATCCAACCGTCGCGCCAGCGACATTGCCGCTACGCGTACCCGGCCCGGAGCGCTTTCGTCTTCAACCCAGATCCATTCGATGTCTTCGCCCGTCACCGCGCCCACTTGATTACCGTCACCTGCGTCCCTTTGCCGACGGTCGTCTCGAGTTTGAAGTCGTCGACGAGCCGGCGGCTGCCGGAAAGTCCAAGGCCCAACCCGTTACCGCTGCTGTAGCCGTCGGTCATCGCTTTGCCTATGTCGGGGATGCCTGGACCCGAATCGGAAAACGAGGCGCGCAGCCCGGTGCGGTCGCCTTCGACGATTAATTCGATTCGTGCGTTGCCGCCGCCGCCGTGCACGAGTGTGTTTCGTGCGAGCTCGCTGGCGGCGGTGACGATCTTCGTTTGATCGACGATCGAGAGTGCCGCTTGCTGTGCGAGCGTGCGGACCGATTGCCGAACGCGCACGACGTCGGCGGCGGTGTCGATGTCGTGGATCTCGGCGACTGGTGCTGCCTTACTCCTGGCCACTGGCGGCGGTTGCATCCTCGTCGGTATCTGGTGCGGTCGTTCTCGTCACGTCGCTCGTTCCCAAAAGCGCAAGCGCCTTGTCGACGTTGAGCGCGGTCCGGACGCCGCCAAGAGAGAGGCCCAGCTCGGTGAGGGTGATGGCTACTGCCGGCCGCATCCCAACGACGATGGTTCGGGCGTCGAGTATCCCGGCCATCGCCGCAATCGTCGCGAGCATGCGCCCGACAAAGCTGTCGACGATTTCGAGGGCGGAGATGTCGATGATGACGCCGCGCGCGCCGGTTTCGACGATGCGCTGCGAAAGATCGTCTTGCAGCAAGAGTACGGATTCGTCGCTCAAGTCGAGATGGATCGACGCGAGCAGCACGTCTCCGATTCGCAGGATCGGTACGCGTTCGCTCACGTGCGCTGGGCCGCTCCGGCGACTCGCCGGACTTCAAACCCGGCTCGAGTGAGGGTCAGGCGCAGAGCACTTTCGAGTGTCGCTTTCGTCGCGACGTCGCCGAACTCGATTCCAAGGCTGACGATCGTTTGCGCGATTTGAGGCCGGATACCCGAGATGATGCATTCGGCGCCCATCAAACGGGCGGCGAACACCGTCTTGAGCAGATGCTGCGCCACTTCGGTGTCGACAGCGGGAACGCCGGTGATGTCGATGATCGCGTGGGCGCTGCCGGTCGCGACGAGTTCTTGCAGCAGCGACTCCATGACGACTTGCGTACGCGCCGAATCGAGCGTTCCAACCAGGGGAATGGCAAGAATACCCTCCCACAGCTTGACCACCGGCGTCGACAGCTCCATGAGCTGCTCGGTCTGCCCGGCGATAACCGATTCGCGGGTCTTGCTGTACGATTCGAACGTCAGCAGTCCCAAATCGTCAATGAAGCGCGAGTACGGGGGAAACTCGGCGTGGATGCGTGCGTCGTCGACCGATTCCAGAATCGCATCCCGAAGCGCGAAGATCGCTAGCGCCGTTTGCGTCGGCGTGTAGCCGTGGCGCGCCCGCATCCGCGAATATTCTGAAAGCAGCGCGCGCAGTTCGTCGTGGGCCGGATCTTCCGCGTCCATCTTGTTCGCGGCGATGCCCGCGAGCACGGCCTCGAAAATTGGGGCCAGCTCGTTTTGGGATTCCGTAATATTGGTCGTGCCGCGCGATCGCGATTGGATAACCTTGAGCCAGCGTTTCCAGATCTCGTCGCGCTTTTCGC
Source organism: Candidatus Baltobacteraceae bacterium (assembly GCA_036488875.1). Taxonomy (NCBI): domain Bacteria; kingdom Bacillati; phylum Vulcanimicrobiota; class Vulcanimicrobiia; order Vulcanimicrobiales; family Vulcanimicrobiaceae; species Vulcanimicrobiaceae bacterium. Next base: position 476,721 of record DASXGW010000004.1, read on the forward strand.
GGACGACAGAAGCAACCTGGCCTGAAGAAGTGTCTCTTGCCATGGGGCGGTAGTTTGTATTGGAGCTTAAGGGGCTCCTAGGAACAATGCGCTTAGTTATCTGCTTGTTTTGTTGCTAGTGTCGGCAACAGATGCGCGCGAGTCTCCGCCGGCGGCGTACTGGCGTACGATCGCGCCGGCATCGTCGGGCACCACCTCGTCGAGCGTGTCGACGACGTGAAAAACGAGATTGAGCCCGAGCAGCTCGAACAACCGCTTGACGATGAAATCGTCCTGCACGACGGTGAGCGGAGGATGCCCGGCCGCGACGCGCGCTCCGTGCATCGAGACGAGCTCGCCAACGCACGACGAGTCGATGAACGTGACGCCGCTGAGATCAACGATCAAGCCATCGCTATCTTCGACGGCCGCGAGCTCCGCGCGCAGCGTTGAACGTTGCGAAACGTCGTAGTCGCCCGTCAGCGTGAGTATGACGTAGTGATTGGACATTGAGGATTTAGCACCGTTCGCGCTTGGGTTCGCGCAACACTCCTTGCCATTGACGATCGCGACGTACGTTCCAACAGCTGCGCGCACATGCTCAAAAAGAAAACGCCCCGTCATTGGGCGTTTTCAAATGGTGGAGATGAGGAGACTCGAACTCCTGACCCCTTACATGCGAAGCAAGTGCTCTACCAGCTGAGCTACATCCCCACGGCTCGTTTTGGGCAGCGTGAAGGATTGTACGCGCTGGGCTGGGCACCTGTCAAAGCGATGTACCGCAGTACCCTTGCCGCCATGGCCTTCCTTATGAGCCTGACGTTCGTCGGCGCGCCCCCGGCCGCGGCCGGGTCGACCGTCGCTGCCGCGAGCCGCTGTAACTCGCGGATGATCGGCGACTACGCCGGCGAGGTGCGCGACTACGACGCGCATCCGTCCGCCGTCGATCTGGCCAGCCTGCAGAAGCGCTTCAACGATATCAACGAGGTGCTCAAGGCGCTCGGCCAAGAGCGCTCCGTTCTCGATAGCGTCTGCACGAGCGATGCCGACAAGGCACCCCTCTTCGCGTACGCCGGCGCGACGGCGTCGTACGCGCTCGCGCTCCAGAGCGACGTCGCGGTGCGGATCAACCAGCCATGCCCAGACGCCGCAAGAGCGGTCGCGAAGGCGTTACTGGCCCAGGGCTGGCTCAATCTCGCGCAGGTCGTCAACGACGCCGGCGGGACGCCGCCGAAGGACGTCACCGAAGCGGCCCCACGCATTCAGAAGCGCGCCGCGGTTCTGGGCCTGACCTTGCCGGTTTGGGCCGACACCTCGGCCTACTGGCGCGACCAGGTCGCCAATCAGGCAAAGGCGGCCATCCAGGCCTGTTCGAGCCCGGCGCCCTCGACGACAGCCACGCCATAGGGATTTTGCAAATCGTTCGCAAATAGGGTCGCATCATGGCCATGCGAGCGGAATACGTCACCCGGGCGCGCGAGCGAATCGCCACCATCCTCCATCGCGAGCGGCGGTTTCTCTCCGCCGCCGAGATCCATCACCATCTACTCGAGGAAGGCGGCCCGAAGGTCGCGCTCTCGACCGTCTATCGCAACCTCGAACATCTGCAGAGCAAGGGCGAGCTGACCGCGCGCACCGAGGCTGACGGCGAAACGCGGTACATGCCGTGCGAGCCGCAGCACCATCACCATCACGCCATCTGCAACGTGTGCGGCCGCGTCGAAGACGTCGACTGTACCGCGATGGAGCAGTTTGCCGAATCGCTGCGGACCAGCAGCGGTTTCCAGCTCGACGGTCACGCCATGGAGTTCTTCGGACGGTGCCGCCAATGCCGGTAAGAATTCTACTCGCCGCGCTGCTCGTATTGAGCGCCGGATGTTCCGGCACGCGCGAGGCTACGAAGCACACCAACGTCGTGCAAGTTGCGACGACCATTTCGACGCTGAACTCGCTGGTGGAAGGGGTCGGCGGCAAGTACGTGCACGTCCAGAACATCGTGCCGGTCGGCGCGTCGCCGGAGACGTTTCAACCGGCGCCGCAAGACGTCGCGACGGTGGCCGACGCGCAGCTGCTCGTCGAAAACGGTGCCGGGCTCGAGACGTGGCTCGATCGCATGCTGCAAAACGCGGGCAACCCGAAACTCAAGACGGTCGTCGGTGCGGATGGCTTGCAGGCAAAGAACGACAATCCGCATTTGTGGATGGATCCGGCGAACGCCAAGCACTACGTGCTGGCGATTCGCGACGGGCTCATCGCGGTCGATCCCCAGCACGCCAACGAGTACCGCCGCAACGCGTTCCTCTATAACGGCAAGCTCGATGGGCTCTCCGCCAGCATTCAAGCGAAAATCAACACGATTCCGCCGTCGCACCGGTACATGATCGTCTTCCACAACGCGTTCCAGTATTATAACGACCGTTTTGGACTCGATACGCTCGGGTTCGTCGAGCGCAATCCGGGGCAGGAGCCGAACCCGGCGCAAATCGCCAACCTCATCGATCTTGCCAAGCAGCATGGGGTCAAAGCCGTGTTCAGCGAGCCGGAATATAGTCCGAAGCTGCTCTACTCGATCGCGCAGGGTGCCGGCGTCAAAGTCGTCGAGAATCTCTACGACGATTCGATCGGCACCGATCCGCGCGTCTCCAACTACATTTCAATGCTCACCTACGATACCGACGTAATCGTAAAAGCGCTGAAATGATGCGCCTGCCCTTCGACTTCGCGCCCTTCGGGCGCTACGCTCAGGATGACAAGGGGTGATGCTGCAGTGTGAGCCGGGGGAGGCGGTGGTTACGCGCAACCTCGTGCTCAAGTACGAGGATTTCACCGCGCTCGAAGGCGTCACTATCAAAGTGCACGAGGGCGAAGCGCTCGGCATCGTTGGTCCCAACGGTTCGGGAAAGTCGACGTTGCTCAAGGCGTTGTGCGGACTCATTTCGCCCGCGTCGGGGCAGCTGTGCGTGCTGGGCAGTCAGCCGCGCGATTTACCGCCGGGATCGATCGCGTACGTGCCGCAAGTCGAGGCCGTCGATTGGTCGTTTCCCGCAACGGTGTGGGACGTGGTGAAAATGGGGCGTTATCCGCGTCTGAAGTTCTGGCAGCGGTTCGGACCGCGCGATCGCGAGGCCGTGCAAGACGCGCTCGAAGCCGTGAAGATGCACGTGTTTGCCGATCGGCACATCGCCAATCTCTCGGGCGGGCAGCAGCAGCGGGTCTTCGTCGCGCGAGCGATCGCGCAGGAGCCGCAGCTCTTGCTGCTCGACGAATCCACGACCGGCGTCGATGCGGCAACGGAAGAATCACTGCGTGAAGTCGTGCGCAATCTCGTCGCGGGTGGTTTGCCGGTCATCATGACCACGCACGATCTCGATCGCGTCGACGAATGGTTCGACCGCTTGCTGGTGCTCGATCGCAAGATGCTGGCGATCGGAACGCCGGAGCAGGTCGCACAATCGGGCGCGTACTCGGCGATTCGCGAGCACACGCACACGCACGGCCACTTGCGCCACGACCATCCGCCGCACGAAGGCCACGCCGCGCACCCGGAGGTCAAGCACTAGTGGCGCCTGCCCTTCGACTTCGCCCCTTCGGGGCTACGCTCAGGATGACAAAAGCGTGCTGACGCTGTTGGCGGAGCCGTTTCATTATGCGTTTATGCAGCGGGCGTTTGTGGCGGCGCTGGCGGTGGGATTGCTCTGCTCGACGATGGGGACGTACGTCGTTTTGCGTAAGCTGTCGTTCATCGGCGACGGCATCGCGCACGCGTCGTTCGCGGGTATCGTCATCGCGTTCTTGCGCGGCACCAACTACTACATCGGCGCGGCGATCGTGGCGGTCGTGACGGCGCTGGGCATCGGCTACGTGCACCGGCGCGGGCGCATCTCGCTCGACACGACGATCGGCGTGCTCTTTACCGCCATGTTCGCGCTCGGCGTCTTCCTGATGAGCCAGCAGCGCAGCTACGCCGTCGACCTGCAGAGCTTTCTGTTCGGCGACATCCTCGGCGTCTCGTCGCAAGATCTGTGGCTGATCCTTGGCTTGAGCGTCCTCGTCGGCGCGACCGTGGCGATGCTGTACCGCGGACTGCTCTACACGTCGTTCGATCCGGTCGTCGCCGAAGCCAGCGGCATTAGGGCGCCGGCTTACGAGTACGCGCTGCTCGTGATGCTCGCACTGACCATCATCGTTGCGCTGCAGTCGGTCGGCATCATTCTCGTCGCCGCGCTGCTCGTCACGCCGGCCGCTGCAGCCTATCAGCTCACGGCGCGCTTCGCACCGATGATGTGGGTCTCGGCGATTTTCGGTGCGGTCAGCACCGTCGGCGGCCTCTACCTTTCCTACTACCTCCGCGGCTCGAGCGGCGCGACGATCGTGCTCCTCGCGACCGTGCTGTTCTTCCTCGCCCTTACCGTCAAGGAGATCGCGAAGAGGAGTCGCGCGCAGCAGTCCTAAGAAAGCCCTTGGTTGGAGGACTCATGCGCCGATTGTTATCGCTGGGCTTTGCATTTCTCGTTGCCTGCAGCGGCGGGCCGGGCGGCACCACGCTGACCCCGTCGGCCCTCGGCACGGCACCCGACGTGCTGAGCGGGCGCCATCGCGCCGCGCCGGTGTCGCTGTCGATGCGGCTCTCGATTCCGCACCATCGTCGGCGCGACGCCCATCAGCTGCATCGCAATACGATCTCCCCGCTGACGCTCTCCGTTTCGGTCGCCGACAACGGAAAGACGCCCAAGGTGTTCAACACGACGCCGAGTTCGAAAAACTGCGCGCTACGCAAGAGTGAGCTGATCTGCGCGTTCCAGATCTTCGTCAGCGGCGGCAAGAACACGCTCGTCGTGAAAACCTATAGCGCGACGAACGCCGGCGGCTTCGTGCTCGACCAAGCGACGGCGGTCTATCGCGTGACGTCGACAACGAAATCGGTCGGCATCATTCTCGGTCCGGTGATCAGCAATGCGAACGACAGCGGACCGGGATCGCTGCGTCAGGGACTCGCCGACGCCAATCCGGGTGACACGCTCCTGTACGTCGGAACGACGCCGGCGACGATTACACTGACCGGCGGCGCCGTCGCACTGCCCAAGAACGTCACGATCGCGGGTCCCGGCGCCGGCAAGCTCACGATCTCCGCCAACAATGCGGGGCAAGCGTTTACCATCGGCTCCAGCGTCACCGCGACGATCTCCGGCGTGACGATCACCAAAGGCACGTCGTCCACCAACGGCGGCGCGATCGACAACGCCGGAACGCTCACGCTGAGCGACGATACGTTTTCGAGCAGCACGGCGACCACCGCCGGCGGCGCGGTCGAAAACGCCGGCGTGATGACGTCGACGTCCAACACGTATTCCGGCAACACCGCGCTCCACGGTGGAGCGATCGATAACACGGGATCGTTGACGGCGACCTCCGACACGTTTAGCGGCAACAACGCCGTCGGCGCCGGCGTCGGACCGTCGATCGTCAACGCGATGCGGCCGGCGAAAATGCCGAAGCAGCGCCATCTCAAGCGATTGCATCCGCGCGGGCGCGCCCCGCGGCACGCACCCCAAGTGCCCAAACAAGTATTTCCGCCGGACCACATGCGTCCGCATCCCGCCGCAAGCACCGTGCCCAACGGTGGCGCGATCTATAACGGGGCCGCAGGCACGATCGACATCACCAATGCGGCCTTCACCGGCAACGGTGCACAGCAAGGCGACGGCGGTGCCGTCTCCAGCGCGAACTCAGCAGCCGGATGGACGATCGCCAACGACACCTTTACGAATAACTCCGCCGCCTACGGCGGCGCCGTCGGAGTAGATACGGCGGGAACGCTGACTAGCGACACGTTTACCACCAACGGCGGCTATCCGGGGGACGGCGCCACGATCCCGCCATACGGCTTCGGCGCAGGGGTGTACGCGCAGGGGGCACTCACGGTAACGAACTGCATCTTTAACGGAAACGTGGCCGGGGGCGGCACGCAGGCTTTCGCGTACGGGTTCGGCGGCGCGATCGAGGCCGATAATGCGGCGCTCACCGTGTCCGGCAGCACGTTTAAGAACAACGTCGCCGGCGGCGCGAGCTCGAGCGGTTCGACGGGAGAAGGCGGCGCGATCGACACGACGAGCTTATCCGCGCTCGCGGTGAGCATTACCAACTCGACGTTCACCGGCAATATTGCCGGCGGCGGCAGCGCGGGGACGTCGTATGGGTACGGCGGCGCGATCAACACCGAAGCGTACAACACGCTCGCCCTCAATGGCTCGACCTTTACGAGCAACACGGCCGGCGGCGACGGGTACGGCAACGGCGGCGCGATTTTTATCCAAGCCGACCTCAACGGCGGCAGCGACACGTTTTCGAAGAACGCGGCGACCGGTACGAGCGCGTCGCAAAACGTTTTCGGCGGCGCGATCGATACGAATTCGACCATCGAGCTCAACGGAAGTACCTTCTCGCAGAATACTGCTAGTGGCGGCAACGGTCCGATCACCGCCGGCGGCGCGATTTACACAAGCAACACGCTGACGCTGGACAGCGATACGTTTACGTCGAACGCTGCCAGTGGGCCGGGCGCGGCGAGCGTCGCGGGCGGCGCCATTCAAGGCACGTCGGGCATGACGATCACCAACAGCAAGTTTAATTCCAACAGCGCGACGGCCGGAGCCGGCGGTTTCGCCGACGGCGGCGGCGTTTTTGACCCGAGTAGTTCGGCGACGATTAGCGGCACGACGTTCACGTCCAATACGGTGACCGGCGGCGCCGGTGCGTACGTCTACGGCGGCGGGGCGGAAGTCGACGCTCCGGGAACCTCGCTGACGAACGTCACGTTTTCAAACAACGTCGCCACGGCATCCGGCGCGCTGTCGCTCGCGAACGGCGGGGCGCTGTACCTGATAGGCACTTCCACGATTTCAAACGGTACGTTCACGAACAACTCCGCGACGACGCCGGGCGACCACCAGGGGTGGGGCGGAGCGGTCAACGCAGGCACGCTCACGTTCAGTGGATCGGTTACCGGTAATAGCGCCACGAACCAAGGCGGCGGCATCTTCGTCGGCGGTCTCACGATGACCAACTCGACGGTGTCCGGCAACAACGTGACCGCCGCGCAGGCGGTCGGTCAACCGACCCCCGACGGCGGCGGCGGGCTCTATCTCGTCGGAAGCCACACGTTCACTATCAGCGGAAGCACGATCTCCGGTAACTCCGTCGCCGGCAGCGGTACCGGTGGCGGCATTCTCAATACCAGCAATGGCTCGCCGGGTACGCTGACGCTCACGAACGATACGATTGCCAACAACACGTCGCCCGTCGACGGCGGCGGTCTGGAAGACCTGGGATCGACGTCGTCACTGGTCAATACGACAATGTACGGAAATACGGCGCAGAGCGGCAACGGCGGTAATTGGAACAACTCGACGACCCCGACGTCGCCGGATTCGCTAACGAACTCGGTCGTCGGCGGGGGCACGGCCGGCGGCACGGGACCCGACATCTACAACAACGGCACGCTCAACTCGGGCGACTACAACATCATGCAGACGACCCCCACACCCATCGGAATTTTTAGCCCGCCGCCGCACGACCAAACCGCAAATCCGGGGTTGTCGGCGCTGGCAAGTAACGGCGGTCCGACGAAAACCATGGCGGATTCGAATACGAGTCCTGGCTACAACACGATTCCGATCGTCACCGGCAGCTGCAACAACAGCGGCGTTACGACCGATCAGCGCGGGAACGCGCGACCGGGAACCGGACACGCCAACTGCGACGCGGGCGCGTACGAGTATCCGTAAAGCGCTTTACTTCGCGACGATCGTAAACGGGGCGGTATAGACTTTTAAGTCTTTGCCGCCCGAAATCTGCACCCACGTTTTATACGAGCCGGCCGGCAACGGCGGCAACTCCATCTTCATGAACGGGCCGGCTTTACCCGAACCGGTCATGGCTTTCATCGCACGCGGGGAGTTCATCGACGCGTTTTGCGGCGTCGCTTGACCGCGCAAGGTCGGATGCACGTGGATGTATTCGAGCGTGGACATGTCGATCATCACCACGTGCCCGGCCGCGCCGAGGTACGGTACGAGATCCTCGGCGGGATCGTCGCCCTTCTCGACGGTGAGATCGACGACGTGCGGCGCGTTGGCGGCCACGGTCGTCGTCGCGAGCGTCACGGTATACGGTCCGGCCGGCGCGCTATTTGCCGATGCGTCGGCCGAGAGCTTGTACATCGCGTACGGTCCGTCGCTCTCCAAGAGGAAGCGGAAGACTTGCTGGCCGACGCCTTTTGGCACGGTGTCGGCGAAGACGTAGTAGCGGTGGTTGCGCTCTTTGGTGAAGTTTTCTTCAAACGCGCCGGTGGTGGTGTTGTACGCGGGGTGCTTGTGCGCGAACGTCGCGAAGTCGTCGCGGACGACGACGAGGTGCATGAAGTGCTGCATGTCGACGTCGTACGCTTTGATCGGTGCGCCGGCTTTGGTAAACTGCTGCACGTTGAGCCGGTAGGTCAAACCCGTGCCGTGCGTCGCCCAGAACTCCGAGACGATCTGCGGCGTGCCGCCGAGCAGCGCGAACGTTCCATTTTGCTCCGCCGGTCCGGCCGAGGCCAAGGTTGCCAGTGCGACAACCGCAAGCGTCAATCCGCGGCGCGTACGACTTTCCACGTTTCATCTCCCATCGGTTCGAGGTAACCACCTGCGGTCAACGCATCGAGCACTTCGCGCATCGCCGCGCGTTCGTTCTTGTTCGGCATTCCCGCCCAGCGCATCGCCAGCTCGTTGAGCTCGAGCGTCGTCCCCGGCACCAACGCGTCGCGCACGAACGTTGGTTGCAGCTTCACCCGCTCCATGCGCCGCGCCACCGGCTCGAGAGCCTTTTCGAAGCCGGTGTTTTGAGGCGCCTGCCCTTCGACTTCGCGCCCTTCGGGCGCTACGCTCAGGATGACAGAGGCGTTCTCGCCCACTTGCTGTGTGGGTTTTGGCGTGAAGGTCGAGACGGTGCTGTCGGCGAGGGTGCCGGCGAACTCGCCGAGCGCGGTGCCGGCGGATTGCCACCACTGCGCGTTGATCGTCGGACGGCGCCGTTTGATGCCGCGCAAAATCGTGCGCGCGACGCTTTCGGGTGTCGCCGCCCTCACGCGCGGATCGCGCTCGACGCCGGCGGCGTCGTGAAACTCGCTGGCCACCAATCCTGGATCGACGTACGCCACCGATATGCCGCGATCGCGCAACTCGCGGCGTAGCTGAATCGATGCGGTGCGGATCGCGGCTTTGGCCAGCGCGTAGCCGCCGTACTGCGGAACGGGAACGCGCGCGATGCCCGAGCCGACGAAAATCAGTTGTCCGCGTGCCTTCTCCAAATGCGGCAGCGCGGCGCGGGCGATGCGCAGCGGCGCGGCGACGTGCAGTTGCCACTGCGCTTCGAGTGCGGCGTCGCTCTGTTCGAGCAGCGCGCCGTAGGCGCCGCCGCCCGCGTTATTGACGACGACGTCGATGCCGCCGAACGCGTGCAGCGCGGTGTCGACGATGCGTCCGGGAGCGTCGCTCGCGCGCACGTCGGTCGGCACGACCGCGCACGCGCCGCCGTTGGCGCGAATGTGCAGCGCCATCTCGGCGAGCAGCTCGGTGCGGCGCGCCACCGCCACGACGGCAAAACCGTCGCGCGCGGCTTCGAACGCGAGCGCTCGGCCGATTCCCGAGCTTGCGCCCGTCACGACCATCGTTCGCGCTCTAGGCATGCCGCTAGTATGCGATGATTACGACTCCGTCACCGCTTTGCGTGGCGGTTGTATACGTAACGTTCAAAATGCTGCCGGCCGCAAACGAGGAACCGCCGCCTCCCGAGCCGCCGGTGTTATCGCTGCTAGCTGCGCCGGTGCCGCCGCCGCCACCCCCGAAGTGGCCAGCGCCACCACCGCCCGGTGCGTATGCGCCAGGAGAGTTTGGACCGGTCCCGGACCCCAAGCCGGCGGCCCCGCCGGTGTTTGCCGTCCCAGTTCCGCCGGTGCCGCCCGGAGCCAGTCCGGTACCGCCCGTTCCCCCGAGCGATTGCGTTGCGCCGCCGCCGCCGCCTCCGCCGCCGCCGCCATCCCCGGCGCCGCCGACTTGGCCCGATGTTCCGCCGCCGCCACCGGGCGTGCCCCCGAAGTCGGAACTGGCGCCGGCCGAGCCGCCACCGCCGCCGGCGACGAAGAGCCGCGTGCCGCTCAGCGCGAAGGTCGACTCGCCTCCGCCGCCTCCGCCGCCCCATTCTCCCGAGCCCGAGCCGGCGCCGCCGCCGTTGGTACCGGCGGATCCCCCCGCGGGAGTCCCGCCGTTACCGCCTTTACCGCCGACAACGACGTCAAAGGTCTGGCCCGGCGTCACGGCGATGGTTCCCGTGACCGAGCCGCCTTCGCCGCCGCTGAGCCCGTTGTAGCCGGTACCCCCCTGCGCGCCGCCGGCCGTAACCGTAATGCGCGTAACGCCGTCGGGAACGGTAAATTGCGTCGACCCAGCGGTGTTAATCGTCGTTGACGATACGGCGTACGACAACGAAATGTGGAGCGTTTGTCCGTTTCCGTCAGATAGCGTAAGCGTGCACAAACCGGTGGTTGGAATCAAACTGGCCGTGGTGGTAAACGACGTCCCGCTGGCCGGCGACGTGTTCGAGAAGGCGTTGCACGCATCTGCTGGTGTCGCCGTGATGTTGCGATTGTACGGCGCGTTCGTCCAGCCGGCTTCGGTTGCCGTGAACGAAGCGGAAAGTCCGGCCGAGTCGGGGTCGTTCGCGTCGGCATACAAATTAATGGTTTGGGTCGTACTGCCTCCCTGCGCTGTGAACACAATGGGCTGCAGCGTCGGTGCGAACTGCGCGCTTGCGTTCGTCGCGCCGGTTACCGAAGCGCCGATCGTTACGGGCGCAAGCGCAAGACCCGAGTACGATAACGTCGCGTTGTCGTTGGAGCTCAGGAGCTTTCCGGCCGCCGGTTTGTCAGAACCCGACGTAGCGATCGACGTTGCGCCGCTCTTGTCGCTATCTGACAGCGTTACCGGCGAATCGTAGGTGCCGACGATCGTGTAGCCGCCGGCGTCGTTCACCGCAACCGTGAAGCCGAGCGCCGAGAATGCCATGCCCGCGGACCCCGACGGAATCCCGCTCACCGCGAGCGCCGCGGGAACGCCGTCGAGCGTCACCTTGAGCGTGTTGGGCTTCCCGAGCTTTACCGTAAGCGGCAGATTCGAAGCGGTTGACAGCAGTTTCGCGCCGCTGGAAAACGTGCCGCCGCTGGGCGCTTGATCGTACGTGGCAACCGACACCGCATAGGTGCCGGTCGGAAGCGCAACGGTAACCGTGCACTCCACCGCACCCGTCGAGTTGCTGCAGCCTTGGCTGACTTGCGTCAGTGCGATCGCCTCGGTAAACGACTTCGTTCCGGTAAACGACAGCTTCATGCCGCGGGTCGCGGGTGAAATATAGCGCCCGCGTTTATGATGACGCGCTTTCGGAATGCGCACGCGAATGGTGAGGTTTTCTTTACGTCGCTTGTGCCGCCCGATCGGCTCCGCGGCGCCGGAAGGGGCGGCGTGCGAGAATGCGGCGCTATCGGGAGGAAGCGGCGCGGCATCGCGTACCGCGTTGGAACAACTGGCTAAGAGTGCGGCGCATGCAGCGGCGCCGAGCCGCATATAAACGTTCGAGCGCATGCTCGATATATTTGGGCCGTCCGCCCGCTCGCCCTTTGTTGATTTATGTCAAGAATGCGTTTCGCAATACTCGCGGTACAGGTCGAAAATGCCCTCCGGCAGCGCCGCGTAATACGCGCTTTCTTCAGCGATCGGCGGCGGGGGCGCGACGACCGTGCGCCCCTCGCGCGCAAAAGCCGCCAAGACGTGCGCGATCGGCTTCTCGCTGCCGTCGTCGCGCACAATTCCAAAGGTAAGCTCGTGCGGTGCGACGTCGAACGGGGGCAAGGTCGCAAGCGCCGCGTCGTAATCGGCCCAGCACCACCAGAATGCACCGAGCGCGCCGCGCGCGTGCAGCCGATCGAGCACGCCTCGCCCGTAATGGCACATCTGCTCCTCGGTGAGGCACGCCATTTCGCCGATGCTCGATCGATCGCGCGGACACGTCGGATTCCCGAACTCGGTAAAGAGCACCGGCTTTACGCTCAGCGACTGCTGCACTTGGCAGAGAAACGGCACGACGTTGGTGTCGAGCTTGCCGCGCGACCATGCGCTGTACACCGAGTAGCCGTGCATCGTCGCGATGGTCCACGGCGTCGCCATGCTCGCGGGACGCAAATGACGGTCGCGCTCGAGGTCTTCACCGTGCATGCCGGCCGTCGTCCCGAAGCCGGACGTTTCGAGCAGATGCTCGGTGAGCAGCGCGCTCCATTTCGCGCCGTCGTTGGGTGTAGCGGGTTCGCGCATGTTCGAAAACTCGTTACCGAGATCCCACAGGTACATCGCCGGATGTTCGCGCACGCGTTCGCCGACCTTGCGCGCGAACAGCGTTTGTGCGCGCAGCAGTTTTTGTCCCGCGTAGAAGTCGCCGATGCCGAACGGCGCCTTGCGATCGTTGGCGATGGTGCGGAAACGTCCGTGCGGCGTCCCTGCGTCGAGCGACCAAGCCGGCAACCAGTTCACGCCGCTCATGTGTCCGCAATAGAGCGTCGGCATCGCGAGCAACCCATCGTCGGCGATGGCGTCCATCACCGCGTCGAACTTGCGCAGCGTTTGGGCATCCATCGCGTCGGCTTCGGGCTGAAAATCTTCCCACAGCAAGAAGAAGCGCACCACGTCCAAACCAAGCGCTTTGATGCGCGCGAAATCTTCGCGCATTTCGCCGATATCGAAACGCTTCCACGCGTACATCGCGCTCCGCCTCGGCCAGTAATTGATGCCCAGAAGAAAGCGGTTGTCCATATGCGCCTGCCCTTCGACTTCGCTTCGAGCTTCGCTCTTCGCTACGCTCAGGATGACATAATAGGGCGTTGGCGAAGCGCCTGGGCATGGCGCAAGCAGGCAAGGCGGTGACGGTCGGAATCATCATGGGCAGCCGTTCCGATTGGGAAACCATGGAACCGGCGCGCGACCTGCTGCGCGAATTTGGAATCGCTTGCGAGGTGCGCGTCGTATCGGCGCATCGCATGCCCGACGAGATGTTTAAGTACGCCGAAAAGGCCGCCAAACGCGGCCTACAGGCGATCATCGCAGCGGCGGGCGGGGCGGCGCATCTGCCGGGAATGACGGCCGCGAAAACGCTCGTGCCGGTTATCGGCGTTCCCGTACGAAGCAAAGCGCTCGACGGCGTCGACTCGTTCTTATCGATCGCGCAGATGCCGCCGGGCGTTCCGGTTGCGACCATGGCGATCGGCGGAGCGATCAACGCGGCGCTCTTTGCCGCGCGGATCGTCGCGTTGCGCAAAACCGGCGTGCGCCGGCGGTTAGAAGCGTACGTGAAGAAAATGCACGACGCGGCCGCGTCGAGCTCGCCGGAGTGAAGACGCCCGCGATCCATACGATCGGCGTGATCGGGGGAGGCCAGCTCGGCCGGATGCTCGCCCTCGACGCCAAACGCATGGGTTACCACGTCATCACGCTCGACCCGCAAGAGCATTCGCCGTGCGGGCAGGTTGCCGACGAGCAAATCGTCGCGCAATACGACGATCTCGAGGCGATCGAAGACCTCGGCAAGCGCAGCGACCTCGTTACCTACGAGTTCGAGAACATCTCGATCGCGTCGGTCGAGCATCTGGAAAAGCTCGAATATCGCGTGACGCCGGGCAGCAACGTGCTGCGCGTCACGCAGGATCGGATTTTAGAGAAGAAGTTCGTGCGCGAGTGCGGCCTGCCGACCGCCGATTTCGCGATGGTCGATCGCATAGACGACATCTCCGAAGCGGCGATGACCGTCGGATTTCCGGCGATTCTCAAAACCGTGCGCGGCGGGTACGACGGCAAAGGCCAGTGGCGCGCGACCAATCTCGAAGAAGCCAAGGCGGCGTTCGCGGCGGCACGCGGAGCGAAGCTCATCTTCGAGAAGATGATTTACTTCACGCGCGAGTTGAGCGTGATCGCCACGCGCGATGCCAAGGACAACGTGGTAACGTATCCGGTGTGCGAGAACACGCACGACCAGGGGATCCTCGCGATGACGATCGCGCCGGCGCGCGTCGACAAGAAGATCGCGGCGCGCGCGCAGAGCATGGCGGCCACGATCGGCCGCAAGCTCGGCATCGTCGGCACGTACTGCGTCGAGTTCTTCCTTTCGATGGAAGAGGAGTTGCTCGTCAACGAGATCGCGCCGCGCCCGCACAACAGCGGACATTACACCATCGACGTCACGCCGTGCTCGCAGTACGAACAGCACGTGCGCGCGATCTGCGACTTACCGCTCTCGCAGCCGCGCCTGTTCTGCAACGCGATCATGATGAACATCCTCGGGCAAGGCAAGGGTGACTTTCTCGGCGGCGTCCCCGCCCTACTGAGCGATCCGGCGATCGTGCTGCACGTCTACGGAAAGAAGCACGCCGTCGCGCGCCGCAAGATGGGGCACTTCACGATGCTAGTCGACGGACCGGTGAGCGAGTTCGCGATCGCCGAAGCGAAGGCCGCGCTCAAGAAGCTCGGCTGGACTCCGGTAGGCTAGCGCTTCACCAGCGGAATCACGAACTTGGTAGCCGTGTGCGTGTCGTTGAGCGCGCAAATTTTCGTGTCGACGAGTCCGGCAGCGATGCCCGACGCCCGCACTTGATCGTCGGTGGGCGACGCGCCGCGGCCTTTAGGATGAAACACCCAGACGGCGCCGTTCGGGCGCAGGTGCGCGCTCGCGCGGGCGATGCGCTCGAGGTCGGCTGGACCGTCGATCTGCACGAAGATCATGTCGTACTTCGTGCGCATGGTCGTCGACGCGCCCATGGCCAAACGTGCGTTGAGCTCGAGCAGGAACGATTCGTCGCGCACGCCGCAGACGGCAACGTGCATATCGGAGCGAACCCCGAGTTTTTCAAATAGCGATCGATGCGAGTAGTCGCGCTCGGTTTTCATCACTCAAACGTCAACGTCTTGGGCTTGGGCGGAATCTCGGTGTAGGCCATCGGCCGGTCCCACCAGTCGTGCTTTCGCATTCGTAAGGTATCTTCCGCCGGAGGCGGGGGCAGTTTCAAAGCGAGCGCGCGTTCGTACGCATCGACGTAGCGGTCGATCATCCGCTCGACCGAAAAGTTCTGCGCGACGTGCTCCCGGCAGGCGGCCCGATCGATCGACGCGAGCCGCGGCACCTTGCTCGCGGCCTCTTCGACCGTATCGCAGACGAAGCCGGTGACGCCGTCGACGACGATCTCGGGAACCGAGCCCATGTTCGCGCCGAGCACCGGCGTGCCGCACGCCATCGCTTCGATCATGGTTAAACCAAAGCGCTCCGGCCGCGTGGTCATATGGATCAGTCCCAGCGCGTTCGAGAGCAGCTCGCTGCGCGCGTCGCGTTCGACCGCGCCCAGAAACTGCACGCGATCGCCGTCGATGTGCGGCTCGACGTACTCGTGAAAGTACGCATCGTCTTGCGGAATCGCCGCCATCTTCAATCGCACGCCGGCGCGCTTGGCGATGTCGATCGCCAGGTGCGTGCCTTTTTCGGGATGGAAGCGGCCCAAGAAGACGAGATAGTCGCCGGGCTTCGAGCCGAAGGTAAACTCTTCGACGTCGATGCCGTTGTAGGTTGTCGACAGATACTCCAAGCCCGGATCGCGATCGGCGTCGGAAATCGAGCAGAAGAAGCTGCGCCACGCGCACGCGTAGTACGCGGCGAGAATCTGCGGCGACGAAAAGCCGTGCACGGTCGTGAGCAGCGGTGGTGCGGTCGACCCGAGCGCGTAGGTCATCGGCTTCCAATCGAAGTTGTTATGGATGAGATCGAACTCACCGAATCGCCGCACGAGCTCGCCGATGTGCAGCGCGACGAAGACGTCGCCGTTGAGCGCCGGGTCTTCGTTCAATCCCACCGGCACGACCGAGGCGACCTTGCCGTCGAACTGCGAGTTACCGGGGGCAAAGAGCGTCACGTCGAGACCGCGCCGGCGCATGCCGTCGGCGATGTTGAACGCAATCTGTTCCCACGGTCCGTATCCCGGCGGCGGCGTCGGCCATGCGATCGGCGCGAGCACCGCCAGACGCAGTCCGGCGAGACTCACGTTACTGATTGTCGACCACGTGCGTGTCGCGCAGGCTCGCGGCGAGATTCCAGCCCGGCGAGGTGTGCCGAATCAGCCGCGCGAGCCAATACGATTGCAGCGGCGGTATCGGCTGCGGACGAGCGTAGTCGAACAGGTCGCTCAAGTCGTCGCCGCTCGCGTCGCGCTGACCGAGATCGCCCAGCGACCAGTTCTTCTCGATGTAGCGAACGATCGAGGTGGTTTCGCGCTGCGTGTGCGAGACGAACCCGGACTTCGACCACGCCGAAACGACGAGGATCGGCACGCGAAACCCCCAGTGCGTGCCGTTGGGCCCGGCGGGCGGGGCGACGTGATCGTACCACCCGCCGCTGTCGTCCCACGTGACGATCATGGCGGTATTGCCGTAATAACGGCAGGCGGGATCGGCGCTCTTCTGACTCTGGAGCATCGCCATATAGATCGATCCTACCCACGCTGGGCCGCCGTTGGTCAGTTCGCCCGCGTGATCGGAGTTGGTCCACGTCGGCGTGACGTAAGCAACCTGCGGCAGTCTGCACGACGCCACGTCGGAGAGCACGTTCGACATCGGCATCGATACGTTCGCCCAATCCGGACCAAAGCGAATGTGGTTGATGGCGTCGTACACGTTCTCCCAGGCGTCGAACATCGTGCCGGGCGCGGCGGCGTAATACTTCCAGCTCACGTGCGCGCCGTCGAGCAGATCGCCGATCGTCTGATAGTCGAAGCACGGAAACTTCCCGGGCGTGATCTCGGTTTCGCCTTGGCCGAAGACCGGCACGGTCGTGCCCGGCGCGGAATCGCAGCCCCAGCGAAACAGATCGGTCGGATCGTCCGCGGCGTCGCTTTGCGCGGCGACCAAGAACAGATGACCCGGGAACGTTGGAATCAAGCGCGGCGCGAAGTTTTCGTCGGCGAGTGCGTACGCGTGCGCGAGCATGTGATACACGGTCGTCTCGGCCGCGGGCACGTACGCCAGGGTCTGCGCGGGCCAGCCGTCGAGTTTGCCGCCGTTCCACTCTTTGAGCAGCGCCGGATGCGAGTGATCCGGATCGTACGGATCCTCGAACGGCGTCGCCTTGAGCGCGACGGATTTTCCGTCGATCCTGGCGGTCTGCGTGACGTCGGCGCCGGGAAACGGACCGCCGTTGGACAGCGTCGACGACGCGAAGAGATTATCGGTCGTGCGATTCTCTTGAATGACGACGATGACGTGCGCGATCGGACTGCCCATCACCGGCTGGCCGAGCGCTGCGGCGGCGAGCAGCGCGGCAATCACGCGACGACGGAGCCGTCTTTGATGACGTGCTTGGGATGGGCAAGCGCGCGAACGTCTTGACCGGCGTCGCGATCGAACAAGATGAGATCGGCAGGTTCGCCTTGCGCGAGAATGCCTTTGTGCAGACCGATCAGTTCGGCGGAGACGGCGGTCGCGGCGTGCAGCGCCTGCTGGGGCGTCATGCCGAGCATCGCGTGCATGAGCTCGACTTCGTGGGCGTAGTCCTCGTGAAAGTTATACGGCGTGCCGGCGTCGGAGCCGCCGGCGATGCGCACGCCGGCTTCGTAGGCGCGGCGCACGTTGCTCTGCATCACGCTTCCGATCGCGCGCGTCTTGTCGATCACGTACTGCGGCTGCGTTCCGTCCTCGAGATGGGCCAAGATGCAAACCGGTGCCGCCAGGGTCGGTACGAGGAACGCCCGCCGCTCTTTGAGCAGCGCGATCGACTCGTCGTCGAGCATCATTCCGTGCTCGATCGAATCGATACCCGCCCGCAGCGCGTTGTTGATTCCTTCGGTGCCGATAGCGTGCGCCGCCGCGCGCAGTCCGTGCCGGTGCGCTTCGTCGACGGCAAACGAGAGTTCCTCGGGACAGAGTTGTGCGTTGCCGGGCACGGCGCCCTTGGTGAGCACGCCGCCGGTCGCGATCACCTTGATGCAATCGGCGCCCGCGAGCATTTGTTCGCGAACGGCGTTGCGGGCGTCCCAGGGCGAGACGATCGCGCGGCCGATCGGCCAGCCGTGTCCGCCCGTCATACACAGCACGTTGCCGGCGGCGCGAATGCGCGGACCTGGAATCAGTCCGGCGGCGATCGCGTCGCGTACCGATTGCGCGATGGTGTTGGAACAGCCGAGATCGCGCACCGTCGTGACGCCGGCTTGGAGCGACTTGCGCGCGTTGGCGACCGCACACAGCAGCCGCTGGTTGGGCGTCGTCGACTGGACCATCGCGAAAAGGTCGGGCTCGCCGCTGGCTTCGAGGTGCACGTGCGCGTTGACCAGCCCCGGCGTAACGCAGGCGGCGGCGAGATCGTGCTCGCCGTCGCCCGCGCGGATGTCTTGGATGCGCCCGTCGTCGATGACGACGTCGACGTTGTGTTTTGGGGGTTCGAGGGTTCCGTCGTAAAGAACGCCGGCACGAACGATCATGCCGGGCCTATTGGCGCCTATGGGGTCGTGATCATCCAATCGTTGCCGAAGCGATCGACCACGTTGGCGAAACGTCCGCCCCAGAACGCGTCTGCCAGCGGCATTTTCACCGTGCCGCCCTCGGACAGCCGCTCGACGATGCGTTCGCCCGTGGCTTTATCGGTCGTCGAAAACGCGACGGAAATGTTGCCTTCTTCGGGGTCGATCGTCTTGTCGTTTTGACCGTCGGAACACAAGAAGTTGACGGTCGGCGACGTAAACGATGCGTGCATGATGCGGTTGTTGTCGCCGCCCATTTGCGGATCGTCTTTAAACGGCGATTCGCCGGCCGTCATCGCTTCGTACGTGCCGCCGAAAACGTCTTTGTAAAAATCGAGTGCTTCTTTGCAGCGTCCGTAGAAGAAGATGTACGGCTGAAACGTGATTCCCGTACCCGTCGTGCCGGTCGTTGCAGTACCGGTGGTGCTCATGCGTATCTCCTTCGTGTGTGTTTGTGGGAGGCGTGACGGGTTCGCGGCGCGCGACGCGTCACCTCGCGGAAGTGGGCTCGCTTGCCGCACGAAGAAAACGCACGCACAATGGATAGCGATACGTCTTGCCGCCCTGCACTGCGAGCGCCGCTACGATCGATAAGACAACGTTAGCAGTCATAATGACGGCCAAAGAAACGGCACCCAGCGCGATCGCCGCCAAAGCCGGCTCGGTCGCGCCGTGAACGGCCAGCCGTTCGACGATTAGCGCGACAACGACGAACACGGCGATCACCGCGAGCGAAACGGTATTTTGAAAGTTTTGAGATTCGCGCGCCTGATCGGCGACGAACGGCGAATCGTGCCGCCGCGTGAGGTAAATGACGGCCGTTGCGATGCTGCCGCCGAAGGGTATCCCCAGAATCCACAGGCAGCCGCACAGGTGCGCCACGACGGCCCAGGTGCGTTCGCCCTTGGAGCCGTCCATCTTATAAATTGGTCACGTGCATGAGGAAGCCGGCGACTGCGGCTTGCGACTGCGGATTCTCCAGCAGCCCATTGTGCTTCGCGCCCACGATAGCAACGAAGCGCTTGTCCGGCGAGGCAGCGTAGCGTTCGAGCCGCGGCCCTTGCGTCGGGGGGATAGCGTCGTCGCGGGTTCCTTGGAAGATCAACAGCGGTGCGCGGATGCGGCGCACCATCGCGACCTCGTCGGTTTCGCTCGCGGCTTGGGGCGTCAGGCGGTACGTGTGTTTGGGATCTTGATAACGCAGTACCGCGTTGAAATCGCTCCACGGTGCGGCGAGAACGTATCCCGCGACCTGACGGTTGAGCGCGACGTACTCGGCGATGGCGGTGCCCATCGAGTAGCCGAACGGCACGATGCGCTTGACTTCGCTTCCGGCAAGGACCGAATCGTAGACGCGCAACGCGTCGGCGAGCAGATCGTCGTAGTGTGCCGTGCCGCCGCTGAATCCATATCCGCGGTAGTCGTACCACACCACCCGCGACGCGTGCCGCGCGAATCCGCGCGCCGCCCCATCGTGAGCCTTCACCATATTGCCGCTGCCGCCGAACAGCACCACCACGGGACCGCGCTCGACTTTGCCGGTGTAACTGTACCCGCGCAAGATCGCGCCCTTGACGAACAACTCGACGCGCTTGCGTCCCGGCGCGTCTTGCCACTGCGCGAGCGGAGCTTTCGGCTGCGGCGAATCCATGTTGTTGTCGGCGTTGAACGTGATCGCGTGCGGCGCAGAAGCCGCGATCAAAAGGACGGCGAGCAGCGCGCTAGCGGCGCGCATCGGCCGCTTCCATCGCTTGATACGCCTTGCTGGTCAGATTATGTCCGACGACGTTGGCGATGTACCGCGAGGCGGCGCGGATCTTCGCGAGATCGATGCCGGTTTCGATGCCCATTTGATGCAGCAAGTAGAGCACGTCTTCGGTGCCGACGTTGCCGGTCGCGCCCGGCGCGTAGGGACAGCCGCCCAGGCCGCCCGACGAAGAGTCGAACTTGGCGATACCGTGCTGGAGCGCTGCGTAGACGTTGGCAAGCGCGGTGCCGCGCGTGTCGTGGAAGTGAAACGCGATCAGCTCGAGGGGCACGTCGTGCAGCAGAAGCGGCATCAACTCGTCGATTTGGCTGGGCACGCCGACGCCGATCGTGTCGCCGATCGACAACTCGCTGCAGCCCATCTCCATGAGTTTCACGCAGACGTCGACGACCATCTGGGGTGTGACCGTGTCGCCGAACGGCGAGCCGAACGCGGTCGATACATAACCGCGCACCCACATGCCGTCATGCCGGCCGGCGCGCACGACGTCGCGAAACGTTTCGAGCGATTCGTCGATCGTCATATTGATGTTGCGTTTGGTAAAGTGTTCCGACGCCGCGGTGAATACCGCGATTGCATCGGCGCCGGCCGCTTTTGCGCGCTCGTAGCCTTTGAGATTCGGCACGAGCACGGGATAACGCACGCCGGGCGCCTTTTCGATGCGTGCGAAAACGTCGGCGGCGTCGGCGAGCTGCGGAATCGCCTTGGGACTGACGAACGACGTCGCCTCGATCCAGCGCAGACCCGTCTGCGACAGCAGGTCGATGAACTCGACCTTCGCGTCGGCGGGGACGATCTCGCCTTCGTTCTGGAGCCCGTCGCGGGCGCCCATTTCGAAGAGCGTCACGGATTTGGGAAGAGCCATTGCTGCTCTCATTAGACCGCTGGGCGGTATTGCCTGGATTCGGTCCGAAGGCCCGGAGCATGATGAAGCGATGGCTGGCCCTGCTCCTCGGTGCCGCGTTGCTGGCAGCCGCTCCCGCGCCTGCCCAAGGTAGCGGCGCCAACGCGCTCGACGCGCTGGCCGCGCAATACTGGCAGCGCGAGCTGCAGAACAATTACTACCTGCGTACCGAGATCGGCAAGCCGATCGAAACGATCCGTGCCGTCACGTACGCGAATGCGTCCGACGACGCCGCGTTTGCGCAACAGATGCTCAACGGTCTCGCCGCAATCGATGCCGCGAAGCTCGATCACGATCGCTGGCTGACCTACCGGACGCTGCAGTATCTCGCCGGTAACGACGTTGCGGGCAAACAGTATTACTGGCTCGCGCAGCAGGCAACGCCCTACGCCGGCGGCAGCCAGATCGAGCAGATCGCCAACATCTTTACGTCGTTTACGTTCTCGAACGCGGGCGATGCCGCGCGCTACGAGTCGCTGCTGCATCAGTACGCGGCGTTCGTGACGTCGATCGGCGACCTGCTCGAGGGCCAGCACGAGCGCGGTATCGTTCTGCCCAACGTCGAGAGCGAAGCGTCGGCGGCCGTTTTCGACGGCTACGCCAAACTGACGCGCGCCGGTACGCTCGCTCCGGCGCAAAGCCGTTTGACCGCCCTCTCCCCAAGCGACGCGAGGGCGTTACGCGCATCGGCGACGAGCATCGCCGGCACCGAGATCGCGCCCGCGTTCGACGCCGTGGGCGCCTACCTGAAGGGCCCGTATCGCGTGGGTGCGCCGGCCGGCGTCGGTCTGCGGCAGTATCCCGGCGGCCTCGACTACTATCGCTATCTCATCTTCGCGAGTACGACGATTCACGTCGAACCTGAAACGCTGCACCAAACCGGAATGGAGCAGGTCGCGGCGATCAACGCGAAGCTCGACGGCATTCGCCGGCAGCTCGGATTTCACGGCGACCTGGCGGCGTTCAAACACTTCCTCGCGACCGATCCGCGTTTCTTCGTCAAGACGACCAGTGAGTTCGGCGATCGACTCGAAGTCTACGTGCGCCGCGCCGCCGCAGCGGTCCCGAAATACTTCTTGCATACGCCCACCGCGCCGTACGGCGTCGAGCCGCTGCCCAAAGAGCTGGCCGGTTCGCAGACGTTCGGTTATTACGATCCGCCGACGGCCTCGAAACCGTACGGCCATTACCTTTACAACGCGTGGCACCCGGAACGCACCTCGGATCTGGGCGCCGGCGCACTGATCTGTCACGAGCTGATTCCCGGGCATCATTTCCAAATCGCGGCGCAGCAAGAGAATACGGCGCTGCCCGACGTGCGGCACTACGATTTCTCGGAGACGGGATTCGTCGAAGGCTGGGGTGAGTACGCGTCGCAGCTCTGCTGGGATATGGGCGTCTACACGACGCCTTATGACAAAGCGGGCCGCTTGATGCAAGATCTGATGGTCTCGACGCGGTTGGTCGTCGACACCGGAATGAACGCGATGGGTTGGAGCCGCGAGCGCGCCATCGCGTTCATGCGAGCGAACCTGACGATCAGCCAGGCGCAGATCGAGAGCGAAACGTTGCGGTATTCGACCGACATTCCGGGCCAAGCGCTTGCGTATAAAACCGGCGAGATGACGATGCTGCAGCTGCGCGACCACGCGCGCAAGGAGCTAGGCTCGAAGTTCGATATCCGGCAGTTCCACGCGTGGATTCTCGACAGCGGCGCAATGACGCTCGACACTTTGCGCGAGCACGTCGACTACGAAATAGCCAAAGCAAAGGGGACTTAGGCGAGTTCGAGCAGGGGCGCGCCGCCGGCGACGATCGCGCCTTCTTTCACGAGAATCGCTTTGACGCTGCCGGCGATCGACGCTTCGAGGCGATGTTCCATCTTCATGGCCTCGAGCACGACGAGCAGCGCGTGCTCCTCGACGGCGTCGCCTTCGCGCACCGCGATCTTCACGATCTTGCCGGGCATCGGCGCGACGACGCGGCCGTCTCCGCCGCCGTGCGAACCGTGCGCGCCCTCCGCTGAGGGCGGCGAGGTCAGCTCGAAACGATAGCGGTGCGCGCTCGCGGCGATCGGCCGGCCGTTGAGCGACGGCTGCCGGTGTGCGACCGTCAGTTCGCCGTTGACGTCGCCGGATAGCTGCCAAACGGTTGAATCGCCGGTGGCGTCGGCAATGATGACGACGTTACGTCCCTCGATCGTAAAGCGCAACGGTATGCCGACCCCGCCGACGCGAAACGGCGCATCCGCGAGCAAGCTCGCGGCCGCGCTCACGATCGCGTCTTCGGGTACGACCGGGTTTTTGAAGATCGACTCGTCGAGGCGCTGCGCTAAAAAGCTCGTCGTCGTATCGCCGGCCCCAAACGCGTCGTCTCGGGCGATCCACAGCAGCAGCGGAACGTTCGTGCGCACGCCGCCGATGGCGAAGTCTTCGAGCGCGAGCTGGAGACGCGCGATCGCTTGTGCGCGATCGCTGCCGTAGACGATCAGCTTGGCGAGCATCGGGTCGTAGTAAACGCTCACTTCACTGCCGGTAGTGACGCCTGCGTCGAGGCGAATGCCCGGGCCTTCCGGCGGCGTCCACTGCGCGATCGTGCCCGTCGAGGGCAGCATGTTGTTGGCGGGATCCTCGGCGTAAATGCGCGTCTCGATCGCCCACCCGCGCGGGCGCACGTCGTCTTGAACGATCGTGAGTTTCTCCCCCGACGCAATGCGCAGCTGCCACTGCACGAGATCGACGCCGTAGACGAGTTCGGTCACCGGATGCTCGACCTGCAGCCGCGTGTTCATCTCGAGAAAGTAGTACGATCCGTCGCCGTCGAGCATGAACTCGCACGTGCCCGCGTTACGGTACTGCACCGATTGCGCCGCGCGCACCGCGGCCGCGCCCATCGCGGCGCGCAGCTCGGGCGAGAGCGCGACCGACGGCGCCTCCTCGACGATCTTCTGATGCCGCCGCTGAATCGAGCACTCGCGCTCGCCAAGGTGGATCGTGTGTCCGTGCGCGTCGGCGAGCACCTGAAACTCGATGTGACGCGGATCGCGCAGGTAGCGTTCGAGCAGCACCGCGTCGTCGCCGAATGCGGCCAGCGCTTCGCGTTTTGCCGCCGCGAGCGCTTCGTCGAACTGGGCGATGGCGTCGACGACCCGCATGCCGCGGCCGCCGCCGCCGGCACTGGCTTTGATGAGCAGCGGAAAGCCGGCTTCTTTGGCTTTCGCGCGCAGCGTCTCGAGCGTTTGGTCGTCGCCGAGGTAGCCCGGAACGGTCGGCACGTCGAACTCACTGACCCGCCGCTTGGCCTCGATCTTGCTGCCCATCGCCGCCATCGCTTGGGGCGTTGGTCCGACGAAGATCATGCCCGCGTCGAGAACCGCTTGCGCGAACGCGGCGCGTTCGGAGAGAAAGCCGTAACCCGGATGCACCGCGTCGGCCTTCATCGCGACACCCGCCGCGATGACCGCATCGATGTTGAGATACGATTGCGTTGCCGGCGCCGGACCGACGCAGCGCGCGTCGTCCATCTCGCTCAAATGATAGGCGCGGTCGTCGGCTTGCGAATAGATGCCCAGCGGAGCGATGCTCATCTCGCGCGCGGCGCGGGCGACGCGCACCGCGATTTCGCCCCTATTAGCGATCAGCAGGCGGCGGATCATTCGGCAAACCCCGGTGTGCGGCGTTCGAGAAACGCGCGTAACCCTTCTTGGCCTTCGGGCGAGACGCGTTGATTGGCGATCGCTTTGGACGTGATCTCGCGCGACTCTTCATACGTCGCGTCGAGCACGCGCCGTACCAATAGCTTCGCCGCGCTCACGGCGCGCGGGCCGGCGGTGCGCAGTTCGGCGATGATGCCGTCGATCGCCGCGTCGAGATCGTCGACCTTGACGACCTGGTGTACCAGCCCAATCTGCAGCGCGCGATCCGCGTCGAAGCGTTCGCCGGTTAAGAATAGCGCGCGGGCGTGCGACGCGCCGATCTTTCCCAGCACGAACGGCGAGATCACCGCGGGAATGATGCCGAGCTTCACCTCGGTGAAGCCGAAGACCGTCTCGTCGCTGGCGATCGCGATGTCGCAGACGGCGGTGAGACCCGCCCCTCCGCCGATCGCCGCGCCGTGGATGCGTCCGATTACCGGATGCGAGCAGTTGTCGATCGCGCGAAACATGTCGCTCATGCGTTCCGCGTCGATTTGATTCGCTTCGATGCTCAAGTCGAGCGATTCGCGCATCCAGTTGATATCCGCGCCGCCGCAGAAAACGCGCCCGTCGCCGGCCAGCACGACGGCGCGGACGTCGTCGGCCGCCGAGATGCGCGTGAACGCCGCGTGCAGCTCGCCGATGACGTTGGCGTTGAACGCGTTGCGCACGTCGGGGCGGGCGAGCGTGACGCGCGCGATCCCGTCGGTGACCTCGAGTGTGATCGTTTCAGGCATGCGGGGGGCTGATTCGCCCTGCGGGTTCCCCGACCATGGCGAGCGAACTCATCCGGCCTGAGCTCGCTAGCGTATACGGTTTGAAGTGCCGCCAAACCACAAAACGACGATCTACCGCTACTCCGTCGTGACCCGCGCCAGTCACTGGCTGTGGGCGCTGGCGTTTGCGGTGCTGGTGTCGAGCGGATTACAAATCTTCAACGCGTCGCCGAACCTCGACGCCAGCGACAAGAGCAACCCGGCTCGGCGCGTGCTTGCGATCGGATCGCCGGCCGACGGCGTGGGAACGACCACGATCTTCGGCCATACCTTCACCACCACGGGAGTCCTGGGCTGGGTCGAGGACGGCATGGGCGGGCGCGGACCGCACGCGTTTCCGGCGTGGATCACGGTTCCCGGCTTTCAAGATCTCGCCGACGGACGGCGTTGGCATCTTTTCTTCGCGTGGATCGCGGCGTTGTGCTGGATCAGCTGGATTGTAGCCACCGCGTGGCGCGGCACCTTGCGCAAGATGATTCTGCGGCCGAGCGATTTGCCCAAACTCTGGCCGATGCAGGCGTACTACTTCAAACTGCGCAAAGAGCCGCCGCCCTACGACGTGTACAATCCGCTGCAGAAAGCCGCGTATACGGTCGTCGGATTCGTCATCGCGCCGCTCATCGTCATCACCGGGCTCGCCCTCTCGCCGGGCATCGACGCGATCGCGCAGCCGCTCACGGCGATCCTCGGCGGGCGGCAGTTCGCGCGCTTGTGGCACTTCGCCGCGATGCTCGCGCTCTTGGCGTTCTTCGCCATTCACGTCTTTCAAGTGGCGACGCAAGGCTTCTTGAATCAGATGCGTTCGATGATTACGGGCTGGTATGAAGCGTAATTTGTTTATCGCGACGTCGGTGTCGGCGGCGGCGCTCAGCGCGTGCGGACCGATCTCCAACGGGCTCAACAACAACGAGGCGTTCCGCCGGTTGCTCGAATCGGCCGAGCCGGTCAATCACGCGCTGATCGGCACGCGCGGGTTGGCGCGCGTGTATCGCGAGAGCGACGTCGACCGCGAGTTTCGCGTCAACGGTTTCAACACGCCCGCGGACGCAAACTATCAGCGACTCGTCGCGGGAAACTTCGCCGCGTACAAGCTCGTCGTCGACGGCGCGGCCGAGAACCGGCACGCGTTTTCGTTGGCGGAACTGCATGCGATGGCGCAGCAGACGCAGATCACGCGTCACGATTGCGTGGAAGGCTGGAGCGCGATCGGGAAGTGGAGCGGCGTGCGGCTCGGCGACGTGCTCGATGCGGTGCGGCCGCGCGGCGACGCGCGCTACGTCGTCTTCCACTGCTTGGACAACGACGGCCAGGGCAACATGTATTACGAAAGCCTCGATCTGCACCAGGCGCGCCATCCGCAAGCGCTGCTCGCGTTGCGTCTCAACGACGCGCCGCTCGATCCCGATCACGGGGCGCCCGTGCGCCTGCGCGTTCCCACGCAGCTCGGCTATAAGAGCGCCAAATGGATCGGCCGCATCGAGCTGGTCGGCAGTTTCGCCAATATCGCTTCGGGCCGCGGCGGTTATTGGGAAGATCAGGGCTACGAGTGGTACGCGGGCATTTAGTCACACGGCAGGTACGGCCCGCGCTATAATTCCCGTCATGACACTGCGAGCAGTCGCGGCCGCTGCGGCGGCGGTGGCGATGTTGGCCGTTGCGCCGGCGCAGCCGGGCCTGCGCGAGCAACTGCGCGCGACCCAATCGGAGTATTACAAGCATCTCGTCGCGCTCGAGCCGATCGTCGGGCGCTACTCCGTGACCGACTATATGCAGCGGCTCGTCGACGACGCCGATGCGATGGATTCGCCCAACGACGTTCCCGACGGTTTCACCGCCGGCCAATGGCACGACTACGTGCTGCGCAAAGCGACCCTCGACGTGAGCTTGGCGCATCAAGTGCTCTCGCAGCATTATCAGCCGATGGAATCGATTCACGGACTGGGCGAAGCGCTGGTTCGCTCGTCGCTCGACGGGACGATGCAGCCGGTCGCGGTCTACGTGCCGCCGTCGTATACGCCGGCGCATCCCGCGCCGCTCGTCGTGTTCTTGCACGGACATCCGCAGGCGGAGACGTCGTTGATGGCGCCCGATTACGTCGCGGCGCTTGCCGACGCGACGGGCAGCATCGTCGTCGCGCCGTACGGCCGCGGGTACTACGACTTTCGCGGCGCGATTGCCGACGTTTACGATACCGTTGCCGTCGCCGGCAAAGCGTTTGCGATCGACTCGCGCAAGCGGTACCTGGCCGGCTATTCGATGGGCGGCTTTTCGGTGTTTGAAGTCGCGCCGGTTCACGCCGACGTGTGGTCGGGGATCATGTGCATTTCCGGCGCGCTGCTAGGTCACGACGCGCACGCGGTGACTGCGATGCTTTCGCGAACGCCGTTTTACGTGCTCACCGGCAGCGACGACGATAGCATTCCCACCCAATATCCCACGGCGACCGCCGTCTACTTAAACGCCAGCGGCATACCGGTATCGTTCTACTCGCAGCCGCACGGAACGCACCGGATCGTAACCCTCTTGCCGATCTTCACGCAGGCGTGGGGCGACATGCACCGCGGCATCGTCCGGTCCCCGCCGCCGGCCCTGGGAGGAATGGCCCTGTTGTCGGCCCCGCCCAAGGGCGCGACCTTGAAGCCGTAGGCCGGGAGGTGCCGAAAAAGTGACATCGGTGCATTTCGCACTTAGGAAGATGAGCAAGGGAGCCGAAGGCTCACCGGCGTGATCGTCAACTCGAATCGCATGCCCGGAAACCTTCCGAGCCGTCCCACCCGCTTCATCGGCCACGCCGGTGAGGTGGCGCTGCTCATTGCCGCCCTCGACGAAACGCCCGTCGTCACGCTTACGGGCCCGGGCGGCGTCGGCAAGACGCGCACCGCGATCGAGCTGGCAAAGCGTACCGCCGGCTTTTTCCCCGATGGCGTGTGGTTCGTCAATCTCGCGCTGCTCGACGACGGCGCCGACGTCGTGCCGTTCGTTTGCGAGACGCTGCGCGACGTCGCACCGGTCGCGCACGATGCGGCGTCGTTTGCCGTCGCGCTCGGCGACCGGCAAGTGCTGCTCGTCTTCGACAGTTGCGAACACGTGCTGGAACAGACGGGCGAGTTGGTCACGTCGATCGTCGATTCGGCGCCGCGCGCACGGGTGATCGCGACGTCGCGCCAGCCGATGTCCGTGCCTCGCGAACTCGAACATCGCTTGAACACGCTCGCGCTCGACGACGCGGCCGAACTCTTTTACGATCGTGCGCGCAACGCCGGCATCGAGCTCGGCGACTTCGAGCGGCCGGTGATCGCCACGATCGTCGAGTATCTCGACGGGATTCCGCTGGCGATCGAGCTGGCGGCGCCGCTGCTGCGTACGATGTCGACCGAAGAGCTGCTGCGGCATCTCGACGATCGCCTCGAGCTGCTCTCGCTCGAAAAGAGCGGCGCGCCCAGCCGGCAGCAGACGCTGGAAGCGATGCACGACTGGAGCCATCGCCTCCTCAGTGAGAACGCGCAGAAACTGTTCCTCCGGCTGGCGATCTTCGTGGGCGGCTGTACGCTCGAAGCCGCGATGCACGTCTGCGCGGACGAAGCGTTCAACGAAGCCCGCCTGAGCGAAGCGCTCGACGAGCTGGTCGTCAAATCGCTGGTCGTCAAAGACGTCTCCGACGGCCGCGCGCGGTACCGCATGCTGGAGATCACGCGCGCGTACGCCCAAAACTGTCTGTTGCGCTCGAACGAATACGACGAGGCCGCGCTGGCGCACGTCCGGTATTTCTCGCTGCTGGCGCGACGCTTCGAAAACATGCTCGACGCGCTGCCGATTCTGCAGTGGCAAGCGATGGTCACCGGCGAAGCGCAGAACTTCCGCGCCGCGCTATCGCTCGCACTGGACGCCGGTGACGTCGAGAGTCCGGCGGAGATCTGCGAGGCGCTGCATCACTGGCTGTGGACGCACGGGCCGGTGCACGCTGCGGATCTGACGCGCCGCATCGCAACGATTCTTGCGACGACGATGGAAGCGCGTGTCGAAGCGCCGCTGCGTTTGGCGCTTGCGGCGCTCTTACGCCGCAGTCAGCGCCCGCGCGCGCTCGAAGCCGCCAAGCGCGCGCACGATCTGTATCGCTCGCTGGGTGACGTCGTTCACCTCGCCGATGCTTTGCGCGCTACCAACGCCTTGCAGCACGCGGTGCTGGGCGCGCCGGCCATGCAGCTCACGGCCGAGCTCGCCCGCATGGCGAATCTGATGCTCGAGATGGGCAGCGTGCTGCGCGCCGCCGAGCTGCTCAACAATCTCGGCGTTGCTTACGCGGAGTCGCTCGACGACGCGCGGCTGCAAGATGCGGGCGTTTGTTTCGAGCGCGCCGCCGGCCTGATGGAGGCGCGCGGCGATCGCTTTCGCGCCGGCGTGGTGATGGGCAACAGCGCAATCAACGCCTTCCTTTCGGGCGATATCGAACAAGCCGTGCGCTGGAGCGAACGCGCCGTCGGATTCTTCGACGAGGTGCCGGACAGCATCGAAGCCGGACATCAGTGGTCGAACTTCGGCTTCCATCTCGCCGTCGTCGGGCGCTACGACGAGTCGCGCACGGCGCTGCGCAAAGGCATCGAGATCGCCCTCGAGCGCAACGACCGCGAAGGCCTCTCCGAAGTGCTCGAAAACAGCGCCTACTACTATCACGTCACGGGTGAGGATCGCCTGGCCGCGCGCCTGATCGGCTGCGCGCAGACGCTCATTCCGCGCGATCTCGCACGCCAGGCGCGCGACGGCGCGGTGCTCCAAGAGATTCTCGACAGTTTGCGCCAGAACTTAGGCGACGCGACCTACGAAGAAGAACGCGCGAGCGGCGCCGCTATCCCGATTGCGGAGGTTCTGCAAGAGGCCGAACGTTCGGTGCTGGCGCGTCACTAAGTCAGCGCGACCCACATTCCTATCAGCACCAAAAACGATCCCAGCAGTTCGCGCCACGTGAAGACTTCGCCGCCGAGCGCGATACCGACGGCGACGGCGATCACGGGAATCACGAGCGACGAAAGTCCGACGATCCAGACGGCGATGCGCTGCAGCAGCCAAAGATTCAAGAAGAACGGAATGCAGCTGCCTAAGATCGAGAGGTAGAGCAGCGCGGCGATCGACGGCGGCGTCGCGGCATTGGCCCACGTCACGCGCTCGGTAGCGATGCCGAGGAGAAACACCCCGATGCCGGAGATCAGCATCGCCGGCGGCAAGGTGAGCAGCGGCGGAGATCCGGAGTGACGCCGCGCGTACACGTTGCCGAACGCCGAGACCGCGGCCGCGCCGATTGCCGCCAGCGCGAAGAGCGGGGAGCCGCGCACTTGGCCGCCGAGCGAAATCGCGGCGACGCCGCCGAATGCAACCGCGGCGCCGATCCAAACGCGCGGTGTCGTGCGTTCGTTTGCGAGCGCGTGCCCGAACGCGAAGACGAAGAACGGCAGGGTTCCGAACAAAACGGCGACCAGCCCCGAATCCAACCGCGTCTCCGCCGTGTACGTGAGAACGTAGTTGAGCCCGAACAGGAACACGGCCAGTACCGCGATCAGCTTCCACGGCGGCTTCCCCTTCGTACCTGCAAGCGCGGCGATCGCATACATTGCTGTGCCGGCGATGATAAAGCGGAGCCCCACGCCGGTTAGCGGCGGGACGTAGTGGAGCGAGACCTTGATGCCCAGCCAGGTCGTGCCCCAGATCGCGCACATCGCGCAATAGGCACCGACGATGGCGGCACGGTTTTCGCCGGACTGCATCGAATGGCCGAGGTATGGGATTAACCGTGAAATGCCCTCTATGCGGCGAGATCATCGCCGGTGACGACGAAGATTCGCTGGTGGCCGTCGCCGACAAGCACGGCGACGAGCGGCACGGCGGCATGCGCGCGCCGCGCTCGATGGTCTTGGGCGCCGCCCGTAAGACCGACTAAACCTACTTCGTAAACAGCTCGCCGACCGAGGTTGAGCTCGCGTCGGTCGTACCAAGACTGCCGAGCTTCCAGTTCTGCTCGACGAATCGCAGCGTGCTGCCGCCGTTTTGGAATACGGCGTGCGCAACGTAGCCGTTGCGCGCGAACGGCGAAATGGCGATGAGTGGAACGCGGAAGCCGAGTCCGAGAACATCAAGCTGCGGCGGCGCGATGGGATCGTAGAACTGTCCGTTGCCCGCGTCGTTCCAGACGACGACGATCGCCGTTTGGCTCCAGTACTTACTATGCCGCACCGCCGTGACGACGGATTTCACCCACTCCGGGCCGCCATCGCTGCCTGAGGCTGGATCGTCGGAGTTCGCTACGCTGGGCGTCACCCAGGAGACCGATGCGAGCGTTCCGTTTTTCAAGTCCGAGAAGACGTTCGTCTCCGGAATGCTGACGTTGCGTTTCCAATCCGGGCCCGTGCGAACGTACCTGATATACGCCCATGGGTTCCATTGCGAGTTCGGTGCCGCGTACCATTTCCACGTAACGTGATGCGCGTCGAGCAGATTGGCAATGGTCGGATAACTAAAGCACGGGAAGGGTCCGTGCGGATCGACCTTGCCGCGGCGCAGAACAGTCGACGTCGTTCCGGCCGGCGCGTCGCAGTCGAGCTTGTTGGGCACGCCGATCACGTACGTGCCGGGCGCTACCTTCGTCGATCCTGCAATCAGATATTGCATCGCAACGAAATCGCCGAAATAGCTCGACGAGAACGTGTGGTCGCCGATCGTGAATGCCTTCGCTAGTTGCCAATACGGCTTTGTATCGGCGGGGCGCACGTACGTATAGGGACAAACCGGTTTCGAACTATCGAGGAGATCCCACCCGTTCATTTCCCCGTGGTTCCATGCGGTAACCGATGAGGACAGCCCGTATCCTTCGATCGAACACGGCGGTGCCGACAGTGGAACCGCTTTTAGCGCAACCTCCCGGCCGTCGTGGGTGCGTCCGGTCGACGCCGTATCCGTGCCCGGAAACGCTTCGAAAAGATCGTTGAAGCTGCGATCGGCCTGCACGATGAAGATCACGTTGCCGATCGATCCGGGGCCGGCAGCATTCAAGCGACGCGCGGCGTCGAGCGGCGGCGTCGTTGAAGCGCCGTCACCGCCGGGTGCGCAGGCTGCGAGAACGGCGATTACGGCGATCCATGCGAGCGATCGAACGTGCGTCACGGCGAACCTCCCCTCGTTACATTCTGAAGATGCCGAAGTGCGTTCGCGGCAGCGGTGCGTGCGCGGCGGCGTCGAGTCCGATGGCGATGACGCGGCGGGTGTCGAGCGGATCGATGATGCCGTCGTCCCACAACCGCGCCGTCGAATAATAGGGGCTGCCTTCGCGCTCGTACTTTTCGAGAATCGGCGCTTCGAACTTGGCCTTCTCGTCGGCCGGCATCTCACCTTTGACGGTGGAGAGCACGCTTGCGGCCTGTGGGCCGCCCATCACGCTGATGCGGGCATTGGGCCACATCCACAACTGGCGCGGCGAATATGCGCGCCCGCACATGCCATAATTCCCAGCGCCGAAGCTGCCGCCGATCACCACCGTAAACTTTGGGACTTCGGCACAAGCCACGGCCGTGACGAGCTTGGCGCCGTCTTTGGCGATGCCGCCGTTTTCGTATTCCTTGCCGACCATGAAGCCGGTGATATTCTGTAGGAAGAGCAGCGGCGTGCCGCGCTGCACGCACAACTCGATGAAGTGCGCGCCCTTGAGCGCGCTTTCGCTAAAGAGGATGCCGTTGTTGGCCAAAATGCCGACCGGATGGCCTTCGATGCGCGCGAAGCCGCAGACGAGCGTCGTGCCGTAGCGCGCTTTGAACTCGTGAAACTCCGACGCGTCGACTAAGCGTGCGATGATTTCCCGAACGTCGTAGCCGATGCGGCTGTCGCTGGGAATGACGCCGTAGATGTCGCGCGGATCGTATTTCGGCGGCTGCGGATCGGTGCGGTCCCACTGACCGGGAAGTTCGAGATGCAGGTTGCGCACGATCTCGCGCACGATGCCGATCGCTTGCGTGTCGTCGTTGGCGAAGTGATCGGCAACGCCCGAAACGCGCGTGTGCACGTCGGCGCCGCCCAGCTCTTCAGCGGTGACGATTTCGCCGGTCGCGGCTTTGACCAGCGGCGGACCGCCGAGAAAGATCGTCCCTTGGCCCTTGACGATCACCGCTTCGTCGCTCATCGCGGGCACGTAAGCGCCGCCCGCGGTACACGAGCCCATCACGGCCGCGATCTGCGGAATGCGTTTGCCCGACATGCGCGCTTGATTGTAAAAGATACGTCCGAAATGCTCGCGATCGGGGAACACGTCGGCCTGCAGCGGCAAGAACGCGCCGCCCGAATCGACGAGATACATGCACGGCAGATGATTCTGTTCGGCGATCTCTTGCGCGCGCAGATGTTTCTTGACCGTCATTGGATAGTACGTTCCGCCTTTGACGGTTGCGTCGTTGGCGACGATGACGCAATGCTGTCCTTCGACGATGCCGATGCCGGTCACGATGCCCGCGCACGGCGAATCGCCGTTATACATGTCGTAGGCAGCCAGCGCCGAAAACTCCAGGAAATCCGAGCCCGGATCGATCAAACGTTCGATGCGCTCGCGCGCGGTGAGCTTATTGCGCTTACGGTGCTTCTCGGTGGCTTCGGGGCCGCCGCCTGCGCGCACCGCGATCAGGCGCTCGCGCAGTTCGGCAACCAGGCTCGCTAGACGCGCGTCGTTGCGCGCAAACTCTTCGGATCGCCGATCTAAACGCGATTCTAATGTAGCCACGAACCGAGCGATTCGCCGCAAATGTTATACTACATGCAATGGCAGCGCAGACTCGAGTCGATTTCGGCGGCATCCTTCGCCCGTCGGGGCAGTTGGATTCCGCCACGGCTTTGCAACCGTTCCGCGGAGCGCTCGACGAGCGCCTGGCGGCGCATCTGCTGCGCCGCGCGGGCTTCGGCGGCACGCCCGACGAGATCCGCCGGTACGCTTCGATGTCGGCCGGCGATGCGGTCGAATCGCTCGTTCGTTTTACGTCGAGCTCCGCCGCTGCGCAGCCGACGCTCTTCGATCGCCGTCCGTACATGCGCGAGCTCGCCAGTCTCGAGGGCAACGAAAAAAAACAGTTGCAGAATCGGCTCGTCCACGGCGACGTGCTCGCCCTGGAAGACCTGCGTCTGTGGTGGCTCAACCGCATGTTGACGACGCAAGCGCCGCTGCAAGAAAAGTTGACGCTCTTCTGGCACGGGCATTTTACGACGTACATTAATTTCAGCAGCATGATGTACGGTCAGAATCAGCTGTTCCGTCAATACGCGCTGGGGAACGTGCGCGCGCTCGCGCACGCGGTGTCGAAAGATCCGGCGATGGTTCTGTACCTCAACAATAACAGCAACGTCGCCAAGCATCCCAACGAGAACTACGCTCGAGAGCTGATGGAGCTCTTCACTTTGGGCGTAGGGCACTACACCGAAGACGACGTGCGCGAAGCGGCGCGGGCGTGGACGGGTCTGCGCTTCGATCGTTTCACCGAGACCGTCTGGTTCGGCGAGGCGCAGCACGACGACGGTACCAAGACGTTCTTGGGGCACACCGGCAACTTCACCGGCGACGACGTCGTCGACATCATCTTCGATCAGCCGCAGTGCGCGCGATTCTTCGCCAACAGCCTGCTGAGCTATTTCGTCTACAACGATCCCGAGCCGGAACTGATCGACGGCGTCGCGGCGCTTTTGCGCAAGCACCAGTTCGAGCTCGCGCCCGTGATGTCGGCGATTTTCCGCAGCAACCTATTCTACGGCGATCGCGCCTATCGCGCGCTGGTAAAGAGCCCAACCGAGTTTGTCGTGGGAACCTATAAGGCGCTGGGACTCCCGCAGATCGAGACGTCCGCCGTAGCGGCTTCCAAGCAGATGGGACAGACGCTGCTGCAGCCGCCCAACGTCGCCGGCTGGCCGGGCGGAGCGAACTGGATCACCAGCGCGACCATGATCGCGCGCCAGAACTTCGCCGTGCGCATGGTCAACTCGCAGACGCTCGCGGCATCGTCGTGGCTGCAGCAAATTCCCATGCAGCCGGCGCAAGCCGCGCACGAGATACTTTCGGCGATCGTGCAGCAGGACGCCGCGCCCGCGTCGCGCTTCCAACTCGAAGGTGTGATGGCCGGCTCGGGAACGGCGTCGCTCAAGTCGCTTTCGCCGGAAAATCTGCAACAGCGCATCGGGCAAGCGGTTGCGCTCGCGATGGCGATGCCGGCGTACCAGCTCAATTAGGGAAGATATGAAACGCGGTAACTTTCTCCTCGGAACGATCTCCGGACTCACGGTCTCCGCGACGGCCAATCACGTCTTCGCGCGCGCTCTCGCGCAGACGCCGCTGGCGGGGCTGCCGGGTTCGCAAGGCCGCTGCCTGGTGCTGATCAACTTGGGCGGTGGAAACGACGGCCTCAACTGCGTCGTTCCGCACGGCGATCAGCGCTACTACAACCTGCGCCCCACATTGGCCATCTCGCAATCCGAGGTGCTCGCGATCGACGCGCACATGGGCCTCAATCCCAAGATGTCCGCGTTCAAGTCGATGTACGATAAGGGCAACGTCGCGATCGTGCAAGGCGTCGGCTATCCGAATCCCGACTACTCGCATTTTCGTTCGACCGAGATTTGGCAGACGGCCGCGCCCGACCGCTACGAGCACACCGGTTGGCTGGGACGCTATTTCGACGAAGCCGGATTGCCGCCGGACAACCTTTTCAACGGCGTCGCGATCTCGCAAACCGTTCCCGAAGTGCTCGCTTCGAACAAGACCGACATCCCGGCGATTCCCAATTCCGCGGGATACGGTTTGGCGTTCGACCGTTCGCCGGAGCTGAGCCAGGCGTTCAAACAAGACGCACGCGACGCGTCGTTGCCGTTTAAATCGCCGTATCTCGCGCACGTCATGGAGATCGAAGACCACGCGCAGCGCGGTTCGGAAGAGCTTCCGAAATTGATCGGCGGCTATAAGACCGACGCGTCGTATCCGGCGACGCCGCTCGGACGCAGCCTGGCACTGGCCGCGCAGATCGTCGGCAGCAATCTCGGCACGCGCGTCATCTATGTCGAGCACGCTTCGTTCGACACGCATCAAAATCAGCGGCCGGGTCAAGATCGCATGCTGATGCAGTTTTCCGATGCCATCTCGGCGTTCTATCAAGATCTCGCGGCTCACGGCAACGACAACCGCGTCCTGACGATGACCTTCAGTGAGTTCGGACGCCGCGTCGCGGAGAACGCCAGCCGCGGCACCGATCACGGCCAAGCGTCCCCTCTCTTTCTCATCGGAGGCGGCGTGAAAGGCGGTCTCTACGGCGACGTGCCCGACCTCGGCAGCCTCGACAACGGAAACCTGCGCTGGACGACCGACTTCCGCAGCGTCTACGCCACCGTCCTCGAGCGATGGCTAGGGCGACCTGCGTCACCGGTTCTGGGTGGGGCGTTCCCGGCGATCCCGGTCCTGGCGTAAATCTCCGACTTTTCACACAGGTGTAGGTTTGGTTGGGGTGCAATGAACCGACCCCAATGAGACCCACTGCTGATCGGGTGATATCGATTGGCGCGCGCGAAAGCGGCCTTCCGCCGAAGGGGACGCCAAAAAACTATCTCATGGCGTGGCTGCTGGTCATGCTTGCCGATCACCACTTGCACGGATACGAAATCACCAAAGAACTCAACGAGAAGTTCGATATCGTAACCGACGCCGGCACCGTGTATCGGGCGCTGCGTCAGCTCGAGCGCGACGGGTACATCTCGTCCTGGTGGGATCCAAAAGAGCAAGGACCGGCGCGGCGGTTCTACGCGCTGACGGAATCGGGCAACGCTGCGCTGCGGATGTGGAGCGAAGCGCTCGACGCGTACCGCACGAATCTCGAGACGTTCTTCGCGCTGTACGAACATCGTCACGAGTTGTCGACCGCAGTCAAACACGCCTGAACTCTTCGATACTTTTTCTCGGTAGCGGTGGTGCGCGTTTCGTCGTCGCGCGTCAGCTTCGCGCGTCCGGCGGTATGTGGATGCGCTTCGGCACGACGCAGATTCACGTCGATCCCGGCCCGGGCGCTCTCGTGCGCGCGCTTTCGCACGTGCCGCCCTGCAATCCGCGCGAGCTCGAGGCGATCGTGCTTTCGCACAAGCACCTCGATCACGCCGGCGACGTCAACGCGCTGATCGAAGCGATGACGTCGGGCGGCTTTCGCCGCCGCGGCGCGCTGATGGCGCCGCCCGACGCGTTCGAAGGCGAGCCGGTCGTGCTGCCCTACGCGCAGCAGTTCGTGCAGCGTCTCGAGCGCCTCGCGCCAAGCGGCGGCCCGTATCACATCGGCCCGGTCGAGCTGCGCACGTCGATGGCGCACGTGCACGCCGTGCAAACCTACGGCCTGCACTTCGCGTACGAAGGATTGCGCGTGGCGTACCTGCCGTGCGGGCGCTACTTCGACGAGCTCGCCGGCGACTACGCGCGTCGCAATCCCGATGTGCTGATCGTCAACGTCTTGCGCTTCCGCGACGAGATGAACGTCGATCATCTCACGTGGGAAGACGCGCGCAGCATCGCGCTGGAAATCCGCCCCAAGGTGACCGTTTTTCAGCATTTCGGAACGAAGATGCTCGAGGCCGGCCCGGAGCGGCTCGCGCAGGAGCTCGAGGACGAGATCGGGCGACGCGTGATCGCGGCTTACGACGGTTTGCGCTTAGATTTGGACACGGAAGTCGCCGCCGTTGGCGATTGAGATCCTACGCGTGCAGCCCGATGCGGTTGCCGAGTTCTATCGCGGCGCCGAGCGGGAAGCGCTCAAAACGTTCTACGGCTTTTCCGTGATCTGGCACGAGCAGACGCACGATTTCGTCGCGCGCGACGGCGAGCGCGTCGTGGGCGCCGCGACGATTCGGATTTGCGCGTCGCTCGGGCACGTGGAAAAGGTCGCCGTCGCTGAAGACGCGCGGCGCCACGGCGTCGGACGCCGGCTGCTCGACGCGGCCGACGACCTAGCGAAATACTATAACTGTCACAAGATGACGGTGCTGGTCCCGCATCGCAGCGCGGCTCAGGAGTTCTTCGAGGCGTGCGGCTATCGCGAGGAAGCCGTTTTGCCGCAGCACACGTTCAAGCTCGACATGACCGCGCTGCGCAAGTTCTTGCTCTAGCGCGGCGGAGGCTGGTTCGGATGATTGTTCTGGTGCCGCTCTTCCCGGCGCTCTTGGTGCTGCTCTTGACGTTGGCCGTGTTGTTGCTGCGGCGGCGGCGCATATTGGCGCGGCGGCGGCGCGTATTGACGCTGCGGCGGCGCGTACTGACGCTGCGGCGGCGCGTATTGTCCCTGCGGCGGAACGTATCCGCGCGGCGGCCCGGGAGCGTATTGACCCGGCGCACCGGGATATTGCGGGGCGAAGCGCGTCGTCACCGGCGCGCGCACGAAGCCGCCGGCACGATTTCCGCGCAACTCCGCTTGAAACTGCGGATGCGCGTTGAGCGAGCCGTTGTAGAGATACACCGAACCGTCGCGACTGGTCGCGGTAACGACGGGACCGCCGCCTTCGACTTGGGCTTGGGTCGTGTTTTCGTTGCCGCGCAGTTGCGTGCCGTTCGAGAAGTTCGACATCACGCGGCCGCTCTCGCTGTGGGCGCCGATCTGCGCGGCGCCGCGAACGCCGAGCGCCACGTTGCCGTGCTCTGAGTCAAAGCGCGCGAGTCCCGGCTCGAACGATCCGTTGTTGTAGACGATCGATCCGTACCGGCTCGTCGCTTCGATTTGGTGCGACGTGCAGTTGTTGAAGATCATGTTGCTCGTCGCGCTGCGCGCGCGCAGGCGGTCGAAATTCGAATCGGTCGCGACGATGCGGCCTTTGAGCGACTCGAGGTACCCGCTGCCGCTGACGCGGTTGAGAAAGATGCCGCCGCTGTGCGCTTGCGCCCAGAAAACGCCGCGATAGTCGTTGAGCGTCACGCGGCCTTTGTCGACGTGCGCCATCACGAGCGCCGTGCCGCGCGGAACCGTGATCGTCGTGTTGCCGTTGCCGCGCGCGCTGATGCCGTCGTGTTGCTGACCTTGGAGCGGCGGGAGCACGAACGGTTCGGCCGGCAGCGAGACCGGGCCGTACGCCGTTTGAACCGTGTGCGAACCGCCTGGAAGCTGCCGCTGGATGTACGGATCCACGGCGTTGGGTTCCAGATGCTGCACTTGAACCGTCCCGTCGGCGCTGACTTGCACGTCGGGGCGATCCCACGTCTGCACGGTGACGTTGCCGGTTCCCAGCTGCACGTCGACGACGGGGTTCGGCCCAACGGCGATCTGCTCGTCGGCGCGCGCTTGCGCCGCGAGGGTCGTCGCCCAACAGGACAGGGCGAGGAGGAAGGTCGCCGCTCCACGCCACCATTGGTTCCGCACGGACTCATTGTATCGGCGGCCGGCTGGGGTCATCATTGGGAATCCGCTAGAGGTGCCGTCATGCGGGGGAGGGTCACGGTAAACAGGGCACCGCCCGCCGGGCTGCGGGCCACCGAGACCTCGCCGTTGTGCACGCGAGCGATCGAGCGGACGATCGCCAGTCCGAGGCCGGTCCCCGGCACGGTCCGCGAGCGCGCCTTGTCTGCCCGGTAGAAACGATCGAAGACGTGGGGCAGCTCCTCGGTCGGAATCCCCGGCCCGCTGTCGCCGACCTCCACCCAAGCGCGCCCTTCGTCGCCCCCCACGCGGACGTCGACGCCGCCCTTTTCGGTGAACTTGATGGCGTTGTCGACGAGATTGGAAACGAGCTGGCGCAGCAGTCCCGGCTCGCCGTACACCGTCGGCGTGGCCTGGTGCTCGAACTCGAGCGTGAGGTGCTTTTCGGCCGCGCGCGGTTCGGCACCGCGCACGACTTCGTTAGCGACTTGCGCTAACGACGTCGGTTCTTTGGGAATGTCGTCGCCGCGATCGGCCTTCGCCAAGGTCAGCATGCCGTTGACCATCGCAGCCAGCTGCGCGCTCTCTCCCGCGATCGTTTCGAGACTTTCACGCAGCACCGCCGGATCGCGATCGCCCCAGCGCATCAGCATCTGTGCGTTGGCGTTGATCGACGTCAGCGGCGTTTTGAGCTCGTGCGACGCGTCCGAGATGAACTGCCGCTCGCGCGCGAACGCTTCGGATAGACGCTGCAGCAGGTCGTCGAAGCTTTCGGCCAGCTTGCCGATCTCGTCGGTCCGCCGGCGGTGATGCGAGCCGAGCCGGCGATCGAGTCCCTCCGAACCGATCTTCCGCATGGCGTCGGAGAGCTCGTTGATCGGCGTGGTGGCTTGCGACGCGAGCACGATCGAAAAGATCACGACGGCGAGCGCAGCCGCGCCGAGCGTGATCGCGATGGCGCGTATCGCGCGCGCAAACGTCAGATTGAGCGTGTCGATTGGTTCGGCGACGTGAATGACGGCGGAGCTCCCGCCTTCGTGCACGTAGCGATCTTCCACTAAGAACGGTCGCCCGCCGATGGCGATTTGCCGATACGCGGTATCGTGCTTGGCGTTTACGGACGGATTCGTTGGGATCGTGTCGTCGCCGAGGTTGGTGCTTCTTGCCAGCAGGTAGCCGTCTCGGGCACGATCGACCTGGATGAACGTGTTCGCGGAGCTCCAGTTGGCGAGATTCGCGCTGCTGAGGATGAACTGAAGCGATTGCGACGAGCTGTCTTCGGTGACGAAGGGATTAGCCGACGTGGAAAACTGCACGATCGAGCGCATCGTCGAGTTGACCGACACCTTGACTTGGTCGTAGAGAATGCCTTGCAGCCGCCACGCGATGATGCCGCTGGTCAGCGCGAGCACCACGATCAGCAGCGTCGCGTACCAAACGGCGATCCGCCATTTTAAAGACATTTAGGAGCCTAGTCTTTGATCGTGTAACCGACTCCGCGAACGGTCGTGATGAGCTTGTCGTCGAAGCCGTCGTCGATCTTGCCTCGCAAGTAGCGGATGTACACGTCGATCAAGTTGGAATCGCCCAAAAAATCGCTGCCCCACACGCCGTTGAAGAGCTCGTCGCGCGTGTGGACTTTGTTGCGGTGCAGCAGCAGGTACTCGAGCAGCGCGTACTCCTTGGCCGTGAGCGCGATCGGCTTCCCGCCGCGCTGGACTTCGTGGCGATCGCGGTCCATGATCACGTCGCGATATTCGATGACGTTGGTTTGCGGCGAACGCTCGCGCAGCCGCGCGCGAACGCGCGCTAGAAGCTCTTCGGTCGAAAACGGTTTGGTGACGTAGTCGTCGGCGCCGACGTCCAAGCCGGCAACGCGATCGGGTACCCGGTCCTTGGCGGTGAGCATGATGATCGGCACCTTGCTCTTGGCGCGAATGCGCTTGCAAACTTCGATGCCGTCCATGCGCGGGAGCATCAAGTCGAGAACGACGAGATCGGGTTCCTTGAGGGCTTTTTCGAGACCGCTCAGTCCGTCGCGCGCGACGTCGACTTCGTAGTTCTCGTGTTCGAGCTCGAGTTGCAGGACGCGGCTGATCGCCGCGTCGTCCTCGATGACGAGAATCTTATAGGGCATGAAGCCGGATTATCTGGCCCTCTGTCCTACCCTCTGCGAGGCGAGCGTAAAAGGTTGGGATCCGGTGAAAAACGTCAGCCAGAACGCCGTCGCGGCACCGGCCCCCAGCCAGGCCAAGGTCGTCACGTTCGAGAGCGGTCGCGCGACCGTCGAAACGATCGTTTCGATCGTGTGGACGAAGAGCGCTCCGCCGCCTATCGCGATCAGCGCGACGAGCCAAACGATAACGGCGGCCATCGCGCCGAAGAGCGTGACCTCCAAAACCGAGAACATCGGGGCCGGACGGTAAGCCGTCGCCGTGAGAATCGAAGCGCGTAGGTCGGCCGGCGGCTCCTCCAGCGGGAGCGCGAAGAGGGCCCGGTCGAGCGCGTCGTCGTCGCGGTACATCATTGGTCGGTTACCTCCGCCCCGCTCAGAAGCCTGCGCAGCTGCTCCTTCGCGCGGAATAAATGTGTTTTTACCGTACCCATCGGCAGTCCCAACACTTGCGCGATTTCCTCGTATTGACGGCCCTGCAAGTGATAGAGGGTGATGACCGTGCGGTATTTTTCGGGGAGTGCGTCGATCGCGGTCCGCAGCCGTTGGGCTTCGTCGAGCGCAATCGCTTGCTGCTCGGGTCCCGGCCCGGCGTCGGCGCGATCGGGCATCTCCTCACTAGAATAACGTTTGCGGCGGTTCAATCGGTCGCAGCAGGCGTGATAGGCGATTGCAAAGATCCAGGTCGAGAACTTGGCACCCGGCTTAAAGGTCCGCAGGCTGCGAAAGGCCTTGAAGAACGCCTCTTGGGTGGCGTCCCGGGCCTCCTCGACGTCGTGCAGAGTGCGGAAAGCTAGGTGGTAGACCGCTCGGTCGTACCGCTCCACGAGTACGGCAAACGCGTCCGGGTTGCCCCGGACGGCCATAGCGACCAGGTCGCCATCGGCTGCTTCGGGCTGCGTCACTTTCCTGTCCAAGAGAACTGCCGACACGCCCAAGGTACACGCGCGCGAGCGAATTGTTTCGCCCTTCGTTCCTCGACTTCGGCGCTTCGCGCCTGCGCTCGGGATGACAGGATCGGGCACGAAACATGGGGGGCGCGCCGGCCGTACCTAGGACAAATGAACACGCACCTCCACTCCGCCCCGTCCCCGCGCCCGACCTTCGACTTTAGCTGGCGCTCCGGCTTCGCCTTCGCCGCCCCCCGCGCGGCAAAGCCGCTGGGGTCCCCCCTACCGTGAGCCGGTCGTCCGTGGTTGCGGCGCTCGTCGCCGTCGAGGTCGCCATCGTGGCGATCGCGCTCTACGCGATCGGCTTCGGCCGTCCGGGAGCGGCAATGGCCGGAATGCGGCACTACGACTTTGCCGGGAAACCGTTTCCGGCGCTGGCGGCGGGAACGGCTCCGCACGTTACGATCGACGATCCGCAATCGACCGTCGAGGTCAAAACGTCGAGCGACGGGATGGTGCACGTCACCGATCTCACCAATGTGCAAGGGTTGCGCTTCCCCGGCGATAGCGGGATTCCGCCATTGAGCGTCTCGCGCACCGCCGACGGCGTTGCGATTTCGCGGCCGCGTCACGAACGATTCTTCTTGATGGGCATGTCCGACGAACGCATCGAGGTCGACGTGCCGGAGGCGTCGCGTTTGGAGATCACGCACTCTGAAGGCGACGACGTTACGGGCGTTACCGGAGGCGTGTACGTCCGCTCGCAAGACGGTCACATCGGTCTCAACGACGTTAAGGGCACGGTCGACGCGCACAGCGACGACGGATCGATTCGCACCCACGGGCTTGCGTTGACCGGTGACAATAGCATGTCGACCAACGACGGCAGGATCGAGCTCGGATTCGCTCCGGGAGCCGATCTCAACGTCGAGGTTGGAACCGACGACGGACGCATTACCGTCGACGGAAACCGCGTCGGTCGCGACAGCGACGACGACGCGGCACACTACACGATGCGTCTCGGGAACGGCAGCGCCAGTCTGCGCGCGACGTCACGGGATGGGTCGATCCACATTACCACGAACGGAGCGCTCTAGCGCCATGGAACCAGAAATCGTCGTCCCAGTCGCATTTTTCTTCTTCGTCATCGGACTGCCCGTGACGTTAGCAATCGTTTCGCGCTACATGGCGCATCAGGAACGGA
The DNA here is from genome assembly GCA_036488875.1 of Candidatus Baltobacteraceae bacterium. Taxonomy (NCBI): domain Bacteria; kingdom Bacillati; phylum Vulcanimicrobiota; class Vulcanimicrobiia; order Vulcanimicrobiales; family Vulcanimicrobiaceae; species Vulcanimicrobiaceae bacterium. The sequence continues at coordinate 521,115 of DASXGW010000004.1, forward strand.
TGGAATACATTCGCCGCGGCATGGTGCCGCCGCCGATGTCGCCCGATCCGCGCATGATGCGTAAAGCGATGAAGTTCGGAGCGTGGCCGCCCGGGCCGCCGCCGGCACCGGGGACGTTTGCCGCGCCGTATTACGATCCGAGTTACTACGCGCAACATCAACTGCGCCGCGGCATCCAAGTCGCGTTCATCGGATTGGCGCTGCTCATCGGCCTGTCGTTCATCGGCTATCACGGCGGAACGTACGTCTACGGCCCGTGGCTGCTCGGCGGTCTGATCCCGATGTTCGTCGGTATCGCGCAGATTATCGGCGCGGTGCTCAGCGGCGCCCAGCTCGGCAACGTCAGCGTGAGCGTCGGTCCGCAGCAGACGGTGCAAGGCGCGCAGCCGCCGCCGGCCGCGTCGGCTGGAAGCGTTCCGCCGTCGGGTCCGTATGCAGGCTGGCGTCCGGGACCAATCCCCGAGATCGAGAAACCGCCGAGCCCTCCCGATTACCGTCCGTAGGACTCGGGGCAGTCGCGCCCTCGCCAAAGTAAAAGCCCGTCGGTTCAGGCCGACGGGCTTATCTGCTGTTCAGAAGATGAAAATTTAAGGAAGACGATCTACCTGCAGGATACCAGTGCCATTGCCCATCCGGCGGTTGTGCGGGTCCTGACGAGATATCCGTCCGCAGTCCGGTCGTAAACCTGGTAGCCGGCTCGAAGGGCGTCGGCTAGCGACTTGAAGACGATAAGACCTGCCATCTGCGGACCCTCCTTTCCATTCTTTATTGCTCTCTATACCGTATAACGGTTAAAGTCGCAAGGTTGTGCAGCGAAATTCGCGGAGTTTTATAAAAATTCGGCGAAAACGCGCGGCTGTGACGACTCTGGACCTGCCCTCGCGCGTGCACGCTACGCTGGTGACCGACCGGCGCGAACTCGCCCCCGGCGTGGTCTTACTCGAGCTTGACGCGCCGGAGTTAGCAGCCGCGACGCTGCCGGGGCAGTTCGTCATGGCGATTCCTCCCAGCGGCGAAGCCGCGGCGACGGCGCTGGGCGTTTACGAAGCGGAGATGCGGCGCGCGAGCCTGCTGTTTTTCATAACGGGAAAGCGCACGCGCGAACTCGCCGAGCTGCACGTCGGCGAGCGGCTCGACGTCCTAGGACCTTTGGGCAACGGTTTCGACCTGAGCGGTTCGCCGCGGCACGTGGCGATCGTCGCCGGCGGCGTCGGCATCGCATCGGTGCTCTTACCGGCGCAAGCGCTGATTCGCGCGGGAGCGCGCGTGCAGCTGTTTTACGGCGCACGCACCGCCGCGCTGCTCGTCGAGGCGCAGCGCTTTGCCGATGCCGGCTGCGAAGTCGCGCTATCGACCGACGACGGCACCGCAGGATATCACGGTTACGTCACCGATTTGCTCGAGCGTTCGCGAAAGCACGACGTGGTCTTGGCCTGCGGTCCGTCGCCGATGCTGCGCGCGGTCGCGCGCGTTGCCGCCCAGATCGGCGTGCGCGCGCAGCTATCGCTGGAAGAAACGTTCGCATGCGGCGTCGGCGGCTGCTGGGGGTGCGTGGTACCGATCGTGCGCACGAGCGCACAGGCTCCGAGTTTTCCGCCCGCATCGGAAGGCGGCAGCGACGTCGTGAACGCGCGCATCTGCAAAGAAGGCCCGGTCTTTTGGAACGACGAGCTGAGATGGTAGAGACTCAACCGAGCTTAGCGATCAAGCTGGGCAAGCTCGAGCTGCCGTATCCGACCTTGATGGGCAGCGGCTGTTACGGATCGGGCGAAGAGTTCGCGCAGTTTACCGACTTGCGCAAAATCGGCGCCGTCGTGCTCAAGAGCGTGACGCGTCTGCCGCGCGTGGGCAATCCGACGCCGCGGCTGGTTCACACCCCGGCGGGCATGCTCAATGCCATCGGCTTGCAGAATCCCGGTATCGATTGGTACCTCGAGCACGAGGTGCCGAAGTACGGGCGGCGTCCCTGGCGCGTGATCGGCAGCGTCGCGGGATTCTCCGTCGACGACTACGCCTACGTCTGCGAGCGCCTCGCCGCGCGCGACGAAATCGCGGCAATCGAACTGAACATTTCGTGTCCGAACGTGGCAAGCGAGGGCGAGACGTTTGCCTGCGATCCGAACTTGACGGCTAAAGTCGTGCGCACGTGCCGCGGGCTGACCGACAAAACGCTCATCGTCAAGCTGTCGCCCAACGTCACCGACATTACCGCGATCGCGTTCGAAGCCGAAGCCGCCGGTGCCGACGCGCTTGCCGTCATCAACACGGTGCGCGGCATGGCGATCGACGTCGACACGTGGCATCCGCGTCTCGGAAACGTCACCGGCGGCTTATCGGGGCCGGCCATTCGGCCAATCGCCGTGCTGGCGGTCTACGAAGTCGCTCGCGTGGTCACCATTCCGATCGTCGGTCAAGGCGGCATCGAAACGACGCGCGACGCGCTCGAGTTCTTGCTCGCCGGCGCGACGGCAATCAGCATCGGCACGGCCAACTTTACCGATCCGCGCGTTCCCGAACGCATCGTCGAGGAGTTGCGCGAATATCTTTTGAACCGCAATCTGGCCTCGATCGGCGAGATCGTAGGCAAGGCAAACGTCGGTTTTGCCACCGCACACGAATACGAAGGAGACCAAGGATAACCCGTGGCGCAACTCATCGTCGCACTTGACGTCGCCGGCGCCGACGAGGCCGAGCGCCTCATCGATCAGCTCTACGAACTCGACGTCATCGTGAAAATCGGCATCGAGGCGCTTTACGGCTATCCCGAGCGCATCTTCGCGTATTGCGAGGCGCGCGACGTTCGCACGTTCATCGACGCCAAGCTGCACGACATTCCGCGCACGGTCGAGGCCGCGATGCGCCAACTGGTTCGCCCGAACGCGCACATCATCAACGTTCACGCGCTCGGCGGGTTGGAGATGATGCGGGCGGCCGTCGACGCCGCCAACGAGCGCGCGAGCGAGCTCGGCATCTCGGTGCCGCACGTTTTTGCGGTGACGATTCTCACCAGCATCGCTTCCGAAGATTTGCTGGAGCTGGGTCTGGGCGGCGGCCCGGGCGAAAACGCGACGCGTCTCGCGGCGCTCGCACGCGACGCCGGGTGTTCGGGCGTGGTCAGCAGCGCGCACGAAGTCCGCGATCTCAAAAGGTTCTTCGGCGACGATTTTCTCACGCTCACGCCGGGCATTCGTCCGGCCGGAACGGCGCACGGCGACCAGAAGCGCGTGATGACGCCGGCGCAAGCGGTCGCTGCCGGCGCCGACTATCTCGTCGTCGGGCGGCCGATCACGCAAGCCGAAGATCCGCTGGCCGCCGCGCGCGCCGTACTCGACGAAATGCACGCGCCCGTATGATGACCGCTACCGATTTGACGCAAGCCCTCGCCGAACGCGGCGCGCTGCTCGAAGGCCATTTTCGGCTGAGCTCGGGCCGTCACAGCAACCGGTTCGTCCAAAAGTTCCGCATTCTCGAGGAGCCCAAGCTCGTCGAGCCGATCGCGCGTTCCATCGCCGATGCGTTTCGTGCGACGCAGCCCACCGTCGTGGTGAGCGCCGCGGTCGGCGGCATCGTGCTCGGCTACGAAGTCGCGCGACAACTCGGTACCAAAGCGATCTTCATCGAGAAAGAGAAGGGCGCGCCGGCCTTGCGCCGCGGCTTTACGCTTGGCCCCGGCGACCGCGCGCTCGTCGTCGAAGACGTCGTTACCACCGGACTTTCCGTGCGCGAAGTCATGGACGTGGTGCGGCAAACCGGCGCGCACGTCGCCGGAGTTGGGATTATCGTCATGCGCGCGCCGGCGGATTTCGGCGTGCCGACGCACGCGCTGCTGGATCTGCCGATCGTGTCGCACGATCCCGACGCGTGTCCGCAATGCGAAGCCGGCGAACCGATCGACGATCCCGGATCGCGGCGCGCGTGAACGTCGCCGTTCGGCCCGCAAACGCCGCCGACCGGCAGTTCATCGAGCGCCTTGCGGAGCGTACCGTCATGGACAGCGTCGCGGCATTTCGCCATCCGCAAGAGCTGATGGTCCATTTGGCGCTCACCCGGCTACTCGAAATCGTGGAAAATCAATCGCACGTAACGTTCGTGGCCGTCGCCGACGGCGTTCCGGCCGGGTTTCTCCTGTTGCTCGACGACCTGCCGGACGAGGTCACGTCGACACCCCAAGCATTCGTCGCCTACATGGCCGTGGAACCCGGGCTGCAGGGCCGAGGCGTGGGCAAAGCGCTGCTCGACGCGGCCGAGAGTGAGGCAAAACGGCGCGGCCTGCCGTATATCTCCCTAATGGTGACCGAGGACAATACCGCGGCACGCCGGCTCTACGAGCGCGGCGGCTACGTCACGGAGCGCAGGCTGCTGTGCAAGCCTCTGTAAGCAGCTCGCTCGCGCGGCGCGTGGGCTGGATCGTTGCGGCGATCGTCGTCGCGTCACTAGCGTGGTGGCTTGCGGTGCGCATCCCCAAGACGATCGCGATCTTCGTTATCGCCGCGTTTATCGCGTTCGGCGTCGGACCGATCGTCAACCGTCTCGAGAAGCGAATGCCCAAGCCGGTCGCGATCGGGATCGTCTTCCTGGGGCTGCTGGTGATCATCGCCTTGCTCATCGGCATCGTCGTGCCGTTGACCGTCGAGCAAATGCAAACGCTCGCGAGCAACTTACCCGGTTATGCGGCGACGTCCCAAGACTGGGTGACGAACCTGGAACTCTCGATTCAGCAGCACTTCCCGCAGCTCAACCTTCCGACCGGCGGCATCAACGTTCAGAAGATCGGAAGCGGCCAGGCGACGGCAGTCGTGACGGGCCTCATTTCCGGCGTCGGCGCGATCGCGGTCAACACCGCCACCGGCTTCTTCGTGGCGTTTTCCGCGGTGATCTTATCGATATTCTTCTTGCTCAACGACTCGCAAATCGCCGAAGGCTTTGCGACGATGTTCCCACCGAAGCGGCGCAACGACGCGCGCAGTCTGGCCGCGGAAGTCACGACGCTCTTCGGCAGTTACATCTCGGGGCAAGTCACGGTCAGCGCGATCACCGGCTTGGTCATCGCGCTGATCACCACGATGTTCGGTTTTAAATTCTCACTCATCATCGGCATCGTCTCGGCGGTCGCGTATGCAATTCCGATCATCGGCATGCTCATCGCCCAGATCGTCGCCATTCCGCTGAGCATCCCGCAAGGGTGGGGCGTGGTCATCGGCGTTCAAGTCGTGATGTTCGTGATGGCGCGCATCAGCGACAACGTGCTCGTTCCCAAGATCATGGGCGAGTCGGTCGGGGTCTCGCCGATCGTCGCGTTCTTTGCGGTGTTCGCCGGCGGCGAACTCTTCGGCATTCCCGGGTTGATTCTGGGCATTCCGGTCGCCGCGCTGCTCAAGATTCTCTGGCGCTACTTCGTGGCGCCGTGGATACAATCGCAATATAAAGAACCGGAGCCGTTGCCCGCTCCGGCTCCGCCGCTACCGTTACCGCAAAAAGAAACGGTGTAACTTACAGCGTAGCCGCCGTCGTTCCGACGGCGTGCCGCAGCGCCGCGCGCGCGAGGAGCCGGGTCGAGTCGAGCGTCGGCAGCGGCGCGTTGTCGTCGTTGACGATCAAGGGGATTTCCGTGCAGCCCAAGACGACCGCGTCGCAGGCGTCTTCATTTTTCATGCGGCCGATCGTGTGCTGAAAATAGACGACGGCTTCGGGTTTGAAGAGACCGTGCACGAGCTCGTCCATGATGATGCGGTGAATCTCTTGCCGTTCGGCGGCATTGGGGCGCACGAACGCGATGCCCCGCTTCGACAGCACCGCCGGATACACGTCGCTCTCCACGAGGTACCGCGTCCCCGTTAACGCTAAGCGCGTGTATCCGAGTGCCGAAGCTTCGGCGGCGACGACTTCGCCGATATGCAGCCACGGCAGCGGCGAACGCGGCGCGACGTAGCCGAACGCGCGATGAATCGTGTTGTCGGGGCAGATCAGAAAGTCGGCGCCCGCCTTTGCCAGCTTCTCCGACGATGCGAGCATGATCTCGGCGACGCCGCGCCAGTCGTCGCGGTCGATTCGCGACACGTACTCGGAAAACGGCGCCGAGTGCATCGAGATCTCCGGATGATCGTAAACGCGCGAAAACTGCTCGCCCTCTTCGCAGATCGTGCGATAGCAGAGCGACGCGCCTTCGGCCGAACAGGCGACGATGCCAATATGCAGCGGCTTTACTTGTGCCACGATTACATCGCTTCCGGAGCGCTCACGCCGGCGAGGGCGAGCGCGCGTGCCAAGACGTTCTTGGTGGCGATGCACAGTCCCAGCCGCGCAGCGCGGGTCGCAGAGTCGTCGGTGAGAATGCGGCACTCGGTGTAAAACTGGTGAAAGTCCGAGGCGACGTCGCGCGCGTAGCGCGCCAGCCGGTGCGGCGCGAGCGCTTCGGCGACCCCGCGCACCGTCTCGGGAAACTCCGCCAGTCGCCGTACGAGCGCGAGCTCCGCGGGGTGCGTCAGCGCGGTCAGCGATGGTTTGGAACGCGCCGCCGCGACGTCGTCGTCCGACGCGTTGCGCAGGACCGACGAGATGCGCGCGTGTCCGTACTGCACGTAATACACCGGGTTTTCGTTGCTTTGCTCGCGCGCGAGCCTCAAGTCGAAGGTCAGGGGCGATTCCGCCGAGGGAAGAATGAAGAAGAAGCGCGCGGCGTCGACGCCGACTTCGTCGACGATCTCGTCGAGTGTGATGATATAGCCGGCGCGTTTGCTCATGCTCACTTGTTCGTCGCCGCGCATCAGCGTAATTTGCTGTGCGATCAGCACGTGCACCGCGTTGGGATCGTAACCGAGCGCCGACGCGAGCCCACGCAGCCGGCCGATGTAGCCGTGATGATCGGGTCCGAGAATGTCGATGACGCGGTCGCCCCGCTGCATCTTCTGGTAGTGATAGGTCACGTCCATCGCAAAATACGTCGGGCGCCCGTCGCGGCGAACGAGCACGCGATCTTTGTCGTCGCCGAACTCGGTCGCCCGAAAGAAGAGCGCGCCGTCGGCCTCGTAGGTGTGGCCCCGCTCGCGTAAGCGCTCGATACCCTCGCGAATCGTTCCGGCGTCGTGCAGCTCTTTTTCGCTCTGCCACAAGTCGTAGTGCGCGCCGAAGCGCTGCGCCGTTCTGCGCTGCTCCGCGACCAGCTCGTCGCGGCCGAATTGCGAGAAGTACGGCAGCCAATCCGGCTCCTGAGCGGCGATCCACTTGTCACCGTCGCGCTGCGCGATCGCGCGCGCGATCGGAATCAGGTAATCGCCGGGATAGCCCTCTTCGGGAAACGGATAGTTCGCATCGGAGAGCTGGCGATACCGCGCGTAGAGCGAACGGCCCAGCGTGTCGAGCTGGCCGCCGGCGTCGTTGATGATCCACTCCACGAACACGTCGTAGCCGGCGAAACGCATCGCGTTGGCCAAGGTATCGCCCAACGACATCGAGCGGCCTTGCACCACGACCAGCGGCCCCGTCGGGTTCGCGCTTCCGAACTCCAGCGAAATGCGTTTTCCGTTGGACGGAAACTGACCGTAGCGCTCGCCGTCGCGCAGAATCTTGCCGACGACGTTTTGCCAGACGCCCGGGATCAACCGGAGATTGATGAATCCCGAAACCGGCTCGATGCTGCTGAAGAGCTCGCCCGCGTCCGAGTCGCGCACGTCGGCGGCGATCTGCGTCGCCACGTCTTGCGGCGAACGCCGCGCGGCTTTCGCCAGCGAAAACGCCACGTTGGTCGCGAAATCGCCGAACTCGGGCCGGCGCGGCGCTTCGAAGCCGACCTTCACCCCGGAGGCGTCGGGATACCGCTTCGCAATCGCGCCCTGGACGGCCGATGCAAAGTGTTCGAGCGCGTGCTCGGGCAACGCCGGTGCCCCTTCAGTGGTGATACGGCTCATTGCGCGCGATCTTCGCCGCCCGGTAGAGTTGTTCCAGCACGATGGCGCGTGCCCACTCGTGTAAGAACGTGAGTTCGGAAAGCGACCAGACGAACTCGGCGCGCTCGCGCAGCGCGCCCGTCGCACCATACGTTCCGCCGATCACCAAGGTGAGACGTTGCGCGCCGCTGCGACCTACGTCGCCGATGCGCACCGCCAGCGCTTCACTGGAGAGCTGCGTCCCGGAGCGATCGACGAGCCAAATGCGATCGTCCTCGCGCAGATGACGCGCGATGCGCTCGGCTTCTTCGCGCATCGCCGCGTTCGGATCGCGCCCGTTTCCGGCGCGCACTTCGATCTCGTCGTACGCGTGATAGGCGCCCAGGCGCGCGCGAAAATCTTCGCACGCGCGCGCGACGTACGGCGTGCGAATTCGGTCGACGGCGACGACGCGTACGATCATTTACGCACTATAGCACCGTCGATCGCGATTGCGTCGCGCAGCTCGAGCAAGGTGAGCGCCGCCATGACTGCGGCGGCATCCGCGCCGGCTTGGACGACGAGGTCGTCGATGGCGGCCGGTCCCGCCTCGAGCGCGCCGAGCAGCGTTCGCGCGAGCGGATCCTCGTCGAAGACCGGATCGTCGAACGGCAGCGGCAGCGGTTTATTCAAGCCGATCGCCTCGAGAACGTCGGCGGCGTTGCGAGCCAACGTCGCGCCGTCGCGAATGAGCGCGTGGCAACCCGCAACGTGGCGCCGATCGACGTCGCCGGGCACCGCGAGCACCGGAACTCGTCCCGCCGCCCAACTCGCCGTGTTGAGCGCACCGCTGCGAGCGGGTGCTTCGATGACGACGACGGCGTCGGAGAGGGCGGCGACGATGCCGTTGCGCTGGAGGAACTGATGCGGCAGCGCGGCGCGCTCCGGCTCGAAGGGCGAGAGCACGGCGCCGCCGGCGGCGACGATGCGTTCGGCCAACGGGCGATTGCGTTCGGGGAAGAACCGGTCGTGGCCGCAGCCCAGCACGCCGACCGTCGGTGCGCCCGCCTCGAGCGCCCCCTCGTGAGCCGCGGCGTCGATGCCCAGGGCCAACCCCGAGACGACGCAGCAGCCCGCCCTGCCGAGCTCGGCGGCGAACTCGCGTGCCACGCGGCGACCGTAGCTGGTCGCGGCACGGGTGCCTACGACGGCTACGCAGGGCCGAGCGAGGCCGGCCGGGTCCCCGACGCTCCAGAGGCCGACGGCGGTCGCCTCAAAGCCGCGCTGGCCCCGCAGCGCCTCGAGCGCGGCGCGGGGCAAGAAGAGGGGGCGGTCGATCGGCATCGCCCCTCAATCCCGCCTTCGGGGGGAATCGACAAGGCCCGAGGGAATAGCCAGGCCCGAACGGAGGTACCGCAGGTGGCAGCAGAAGCGTATTGCGTGAAGTGCAAGACCAAGCGTGAAATCAAAGACGCGGTCCAGATCACGATGAAGAACGGTCGCCCCGCAACCGAAGGCAAGTGCCCGGTTTGTGGAACGAAAATGTTCAAAATAGGAGCCGCCAGCTAAAAAGCTCCGCGGCCGCAATTATCAAGGAGCCGTCCTATGCGACGGCTCTTTTTGCTTTTACTACCGGTAGTAACGTATAATGCGAGTGCCCACTACATGTGGGGTATTATGACTTGTCCAACTTGCCGCAAGAGTGAGACCCGAGTCGTCGATTCGCGCGACGACGAGACCGTCGTGCGGCGGCGGCGCGAGTGCCTCGATCCGCGCTGCAAGCACCGATTCACCACGTACGAGCGCATGGAAGCTCCGCGGCTCTTCGTCGTCAAGAAGGACGGACGGCGCGAGCAGTACAGCCGCGACAAGATCTTGGCCGGCCTGCGCAAGGCCTGCGAAAAGCGGCCGATCTCGGAGAGCCAGATGGAAGCGGTCGCATCGGATTTGGAACGCGAGCTCTTCGCGCGCGGCGAGAGCGAGGTTCCCTCGACGATGGTCGGTGAGAAGCTGATGGAATCCCTCAAGAAACTCGATCCCGTGGCGTACATCCGCTTTGCCAGCGTGTACCGCTCGTTTCGAGACATCGAGAGTTTTCGGGAAGAGTTATCGACACTTCTTTCCAAGTGACAACCCCAATGGTTCGCGTCGCACTCAAGCGCTTGCCCGAAGGCGAAGATTTGCCGCTTCCCGCGTATATGACCGAGCACGCCGCGGGCGCCGATCTTTGCGCGGCTCTGCGCGACGAGTTGACGCTGCTGCCCGGAGCGCGCGCGCTGATACCGTGCGGCTTTTCGATCGCGCTGCCGCCGGGGTACGAAGCGCAGGTTCGCCCGCGCAGCGGCTTGGCGATTCGCAGCGGCGTGACGTGCCTCAACGCGCCGGGAACCATCGACGCCGATTATCGCGGACAAGTACAAGTGGTGCTGGCGAATCTCGGATCCGAGCCGGTCGTCGTGCGGCGCGGCGATCGCATCGCGCAGCTAATCGTTGCGCCGGTCTCGCGCGCGTCGTTCGAGGTGATTGAGGAGCTCCCTGAAACCATGCGCGGCGAGGGCGGATTCGGGTCTACCGGATGAAGGTGTATATCGTCGGCAAAGGCGCCGTGGGAACGTACTTCGGCGATCTGCTGACGCGAACCGGCGTCGAGGTCGAGTACGCGTCGCGCGCGCTTTCCGACGTGCGCCTGTTCGACGCCGACATCGCCTTGGTCACCACCAAGGCGTACGATACGGATTCGGCGGTCGAGACGCTGCGTAAAGCCGTTCAATATCCGCAGAAATGCGTTTTCGTCACGCCGCAAAACGGCGTGGGCAACGAAGAAAAGCTCGCAGCGGCGTTCGGCGCCGATAACGTGGTCGCGGCCGCGCTGACGACGCCCGTCGATCGCGATCGCGACGGCCACGCCGTGGCTCGAAAAGAAGGCGGCCTCGCGCTCTCGCCGATGGGGACCAACGCCTACAACTGGCTCATCGCGACGTTCGCCGCGGCCGGCATGAACGTCAAAGTGGTCGAGGATTGGCGTTCGCTCAAATGGAGCAAACTCGCGCTCAACGTCGTCGCCAACGCGAGCTGCGCGATTCTCAACGTACTGCCGAATCGGCTCGTGCACTTCGATAGTATATTCACGCTCGAGATTCGCATGGTTCGCGAGGTTCGCGCGGTGATGGCGGCTATGAACGTCGCGGCCATCGACCTGCCGCGCTATCCGGTGCGCGCGCTCTTTGCGATCGCGCAGCTGCCCAGTCCCGTCGCGCGGGGGCTGCTCGCGCGCAGCATCGCGGGCGCTCGGGGCACCAAGCCGCCGTCGCTGCTGCTCGACTTGCGGTCGGCCAAGCCCCAGACCGAAGTCGAGGTGCTCAACGGCGCCGTCGCGGCCGCGGGCCGCGAGCGGGGAGTTCCGACCCCGGTCAACGCCGTCTACGCCCGCGTGCTCAACGACATCGCCCACACGCCGCCGCTGTGGGCTAAGTACCGGGAACGTCCCGATACGCTGGAAGGCGAAGTGCTCGCCGAGATGAAGCGTGCAAAGGCGCTCTCAAAGCGCTAATATGCGAGATCCGAACGTACCCGAGTCGCTCGAAGGCTGGTGGATTCTCCACCGGATGTTCGCGCTCGACCGCCGCGCGTGGGACGCTTTGCCCGAAAAGCGCCGCAATAAGTATTGCGGTCACGCCATCGACTTGATCGACCACCTCAAAAACACCGAAGACGGGGACTTGGGTTTGGCGCAGCTGGTGGGCGGTAAGGGCGATTTGATGCTCACGCACTACGCGCGAACGTTCGAAGGGTTGTCCTACGCGCAAACGCTCATCGACAAGCTCGAGCTGCGCGACTTTCTGCAGCCGCGTTTCTCATACGCGTCGGTGCTCGAGCTCGGGCTGTACGACGCCACCGGCAAGATTCACGCAGAGCTCGGCGAGCGCGGGCTCGCGCCGCAATCGACCGAATGGAAGGCGGCGTTCGACGAACTCGTGCGCAAGCAAGCCGAGAACCCGCACGTCGCTCCGCGCTTGTGGGCGCGGATTCCGGAGCGCCGCTACGCGTGCTTCTATCCGATGAACAAGCGCCGCGGCGAGGTGCAGAACTGGTATTTGCTCGGTTTCGACGCACGCGCGAAGATGATGAGCGAGCACGGCGTCGTCGGACGCTCCTATCACGGCCAGGTGACGCAGGTGATCTCCGGCTCGATCGGCTACGACGACTTCGAATGGGGCGTCGATCTCTACGCCGACGACCCGATCGTCTTCAAGAAACTCATCTACGAAATGCGCTTTGACGAGGTCAGCGCGCGTTACGCCGAGTTCGGCTCGTTCTGGTCGGGACTGCAGTTCTCGCCGCAAGAGCTCGGCGTTTTACTAGACGGCGACGCCGTGCCGCAGTTGACTACAAAGGCTTAAAGAAGAAGATCTCCGGATCGCCGGGATCGAGATTCTCGAGCCTGCCGGTTTGGGTGAAACCGCGTTTGTCGAGCAAGCCTTGCATTGCCGCGTTCGACGCGTTGGTCGACGTGTAGAGATTGTGTCCCGCGTTGAGATTTTCAACGTGCTCGATGAGCGTCGAGGCGATGCCCTCGTGCTGGTGCGCCGGGTCGACGCCCAGCATCCACAAAAACGGACGGGCGTAAAAGCCGCGATCCCAAACCACGAATCCGGCAACCGTACCGTCGATCTCGGCTACCAGGCACTCCTTGGTTCCCAGCGCGTGACGGATGAACGAAAGATGATGGTTGTAGTGCAGTGCGTGCGGCATCTTTTCGAGCAGCGGAAACTCTTCTTGGTGCGCTTGACGAACGTTCATCGATCTTTTCCTCGTTAGGGCGCGGCGACGGTGTAGGGACCGTTGCCCAGAAAGATGGGAGCGCTTACGCGGCCGGTCGCGACGTCGACGGTGACCAACGAGTTGTCGCGACGCGCGACGACCAGTGCCGTCTTGCCGGCGCCGGTAAAAACGATCCCGTACGGCGCGCCGCCGACCGTAATGGGTGTTTTTGCCGCATTGGTCGCGACGTCGATCGGCGTGATCGTCGAGTTGGCATAGTTGCTGACGTATGCGAGCGCGCCGCTGGGGTTCACCGCGACGAGCATCGGGCTGACGCCGACGGCAATCGCGGGCAACGCTCGCCGCGTCGCGACCTCGACCGGCATGACGGTATTATCGCCGTTGTTCGCGACGTAGAGCGTTTTGCCGTCGGGCGTTATGGCAATGCCCATCGGCCGTCCGCCGACGGGAATCGGCGTTTGCGCGGAGCGCGTCGCGACGTCGACCGGCGTCACGGCATTCGCGCCGGTGTCGGTCACGTAGAGCGTCTTACCGTCGGGCGCTATCGCGATCGCGCGCGGGTTCGCTCCCACTTCGATCGGTTTTCCGGCCGTCAAACCAACGAGATCGATCGACTGGACAGTGCCGTCGTCGGCGTTGGCGATCCAGGCCGCGTTCCCACCGGGTGCGATCGCAATACCGTTGGGACTCCGTCCGGTCTTGATCGTCGCGATGACGCTCTGCGCAACCGTGTCGACGACGCTGATCTGCGAGGTATCGCGATCGCACACGTACAGTCGCGTGCCGTGCAAGATCGCGTCGCGGGGTCCTTGTCCGACCGCGATCTGCGGACCCACGACCCCGGTAACGAGGTCGACCGGCACGACCGTGTTGCCGAAACGATTCTGCGCCCACGCGACGGCGTGCGGCGTCGCGCCGTCGACGCGTACCACGAGCGTTTGCTTTTCGAGCAGCGCGCCGTTGGCGGCGGCTCCGCCGAAGACGATTCCGTAGTATCCGCCTGCGAGCGACGTACCGGCCGTCACGTCGAGATCGATAGGCAAGCTTTTGCCGGCGGCGACGCCCGCGGCACCGTCGGACATATTGACGTGCAACCCCGGCGGTACGGTCGCGGCCCAGTGCAGATCCTGCGCTTGCGTACCCGCGGTATTGTCGAGCACGACCTGTGCTGCGACACGATTGCCCGCTTTCACGGTGACCGCCGGCACGTCGATGCCGACCGAGGTTGCCGGTGCGAAACGAACCGGCGCCGTCGCGTACGACGGCGGCGCGTTCTCCGGCGCGATTCCCCACTGTGTGTTCGGCGCCGCGCCGAGATCGAAATCGACGCGCAACGTTCCGCGCAGCGCCACGTCGACCCACGCGTTCTGCGACGGCTGACCGTTGACGCGCAGCGCTTGAACGTACGGCGTCGACGCCGATGCGTTCGGAGCTTCGACGTCGATCGTGGGCCCGTCGGCCGGCGAATGAATCACGACGCTGGTAAAGAGCGGGCTTCCGACGTCGAGCAGACGCACCGACGGATTTTGCGGATACAACCCCATCGCGCTCCAGACGTACCAGGCGCTCATCGTACCGAGATCGTCGTTGCCGGGCAATCCGTCGGGCGTGGGTCCGTAGAGCGTCGTCAACGCCCGACGCACGATCTCTTGCGTGCGCCACGGTTGGCCCGCGGAGAGGTACGCCCAGGGACTGCCGAGGCTCACTTCGTTGCCGAGCCACGCGTAGGGTTTATTTTGATCGGCGTTGATCTGCGTGAAGAACGCATCGAGCTTCGCGTCCGCGGCGGCGTTGCCGCCCATGCCGGCGATGAGGTCGTGAAGGTCTTGCGGCACCATCCACGTGTACTGCGCGGCGTTGCCTTCCTGGAAGCCGCTCTGCCCGTTATCCGTAATCGGCGCCTGCATGAACGCGCCGGTTGCGTCGCGTCCGGCCATTTCGCCGGCAGCGGTGTCGAAGAGCGTCGCCCAGTTCGCGGAGCGTCGCATGAAATCGTCCTCGATGGCCTGCTGGTGAAGCGCTCGCGCGAAGCGCGCAATCGAAAAGTCGTCGAGCGCGTACTCCAGCGTTTCCGACGCGCCGTTGGGTACCGGTGCAACCGACGTCGTGTGCGTGTTCACGACGAAACCGCGGTGCAAGTAATCGTCCTCGAGCTCCCAGCGAGGCACGTACCAACCTTGACCGGGCGGTCCGGCGATCGTCGACGCACCTTTGACCATCGCGTGCAGCGCTTTGCGTACCTGAAAGTCTCGCGCGCCGAACGCATAAGCGCCCGCGATCACGGGATCGATCGAGTCGCCGCCCATCACGCTCGACGGACCGTTGACCAGCGCCCAACGCGGAAGCCAGCCGTTCTCCTGTTCCGCCGCATCGGTGAGCGACTCCATCATGTCGCTGGTCTCACCCGGTGCCAATAACGCGAGCAGCGGAACCTCGGTGCGATAGATGTCCCAATCGGAGAAGTTGGCGTACTCGGCGTGATGCGCCCGCGCGACGTGAATGCGCCCGTCGAAGCCGGGATAGCGTCCGTCGACGTCGCTGTAGAGGTTGGGATGCAGCAGCACGTGATAGAGCGCGGTGTAGAACGTGCGCTGTTCGTCGGGCGTGCCGCCCGCGACGCTCACGCGGCTCAAGTAGTCGTTCCACGAGGCCGCCGCGCGCGCCGCGACGGCGTTGAAATCCCAGCCGGCATTCTCGGCTTGCAAGTTGCGCGCCGCGCCGCCGGTGTCGACGAATGAGAGTCCCACCTTGACGTTGACGACCGGATTGCTCGTCGTATCGAACGTGACGTACGCGCCGCTTTGTGGACCGGAGCTTTCGTCGGAGCCCGGCGTGACGGTTTTGGCTTTCCACGTGCCGTGTGCGGCGAACGGCCGATCGAAGCGCGCGACGAAGTAGATTTTGTACTGGTCGGCCATGCCGCAGAAGAAGCCGCTCGTCGCGGATCCGGAGAGTTGATCCGGTCCGTCGACGTGAACGTACGCCGCGGTCACGCCGGCTTGATTCGAAGCGACGTTGAACAGCAGATCGGCTTGCTGGGTCGATGGAAACGTGAAGCGTCCGATCCCCGTGCGCGGCGTTACGGTGAGCTCGGCTTTGATCGGCGTGCTTCCAACCGAGACGGCGTACGTGCCCGGAGACGCGGTTTCGCCGTCGTGACTGAACGGCTGCTTTGCGTTGGCCGGATCGTCGATCGCGCCGGTCACCGGCAGGATGCCGAAGTCACCGAACACGCTGCATCCAGGGCCGCTCAGATGCGTGAGGCTAAATCCGGTGATCGCTTTGTCGGTGTATTCGTAACCGCCGCCTGCGTTCTGCGACGGGGTGTCGGGACTCCACTGCACCATACCGAACGGAACGTCGGCGCCGGGAAACGTGTCGATCGGTCCGCCGATCTTCGTGCCCGACGTGCCGACGAACGGGTCGACCAGCGTCGCCGGTGCAGGCGTTGCCAGCGCGAGCAAAAGCGTCAACGTTCCAAGCAAATGGAAGTCCTCCGTGCGATGCTCTACGACGCATCGCAACGAAGGTCATTTGCGGAACTCCAGATTAGCGCTTAACGAGCGATCGCCAAGGAAACGCGGATCGATATTCGTCGCGCAGCGTAGCGCGGAACAAGAACGCAAACAGTTTTCGCATCGGCGGCACCCTCCGCTCCGGTCGTACCCTAAGTGTGAACAGGGTATCGGCCTCTAGAGGAGTTATCGGCAAAATGCGAAGGCGCCCCGCGTGGAGCGGGGCGCCGTAGGTTGCGCTTAGGTTAAACTAGCCGTTCGGCGGCCGTTTGTTCGTGTGCTCTTGGCGCGTTACGTGCGCGTTGGCCGTTGCCTGGTGCGCGCGAACCGTTGCGGTGCGCGCGTGAACCGTCGCGGCTCGAGCGCGAACGCGTGAGGCTTGCGTGTGGACCTGCTGGTTGTGGATCCGAGCAGCTTGAGCGTGGGCTCGAGCGGCTTGGGCGTGGGCGCGCGCCGCTTGGGCGTTGTCCCGGGCAGCGCGGACCTGATGGCCTCGAGCTGCAGCAGTGTTGGCGCGAGTGCGCGCGGCTGAGGCGCGAACCGCGGAGCGCGTGCGGACCATCCGATCGGCGGCGCGCCGGTCGGCGGCCGTGACCGCGCTAAAGTGGGGCAGCGCGCGCGTCGTGCGGATCGGATGCGAAACCGCTGCGACTTGCGGATGCCCGTGGTTGTAACGCACGTAGAGATTGCGGTCTTGGCCCGCAATTCGTGCGTGCTCTACTTGTACCGTGGTCGGCGCGACGTGCCGTTCGCGCATCACGGCGAGTTCTCTCGCGGTGGGACGCACCCGTACGCCGCCCGGTCCGTTGAACGCGTACCGGACACCGTTGCGGGTCACGACGACGTTGCGACGGTAGACGTTGGTCACGAATCGGCGATTGACGTTCGTCACAGCCGTGTTGTAGAGGAAGGCGCCGTTATTCCAGTATCCGCCGTTGTAGCCGACACCGGGATAACCGAAGCCGTAGTCGATGCCGCCGTAGTAGCCGACTTGCGGCGCCCAATAGCCGTTGTTCCAACCGTACGAGCCGCCGTACGAGCCGCTATCGTAACCCCAGTATCCCGGAGTCCAATACAGCCCGCTGCTCGGCGGCGTGACGTACGTACCCGGAACCCAGTAGTAACCGGCAGCGCCGTACGCCCAATAACCCGGTTGCCACACTTGGCCCGGCGTGGTGAGCATCGGTTGCGAATAGTAAGGCAGAGGCGGCGGCGGCGTTCCTATGTTAAAGCCGATAAATACCTGCGCTTGCGAGGTGAGCGGAATCGCGGGCAGCAGCAGAGCGGCCGCCAGCGCCGCTGCCTTGGTTATCCACGAGACCGGAGATGTAGACGTATTCATGGTCTCAGGGTCTTACCAGCGGGCTCGCCTGCACTAAACGAGGCTAGCGCATCGTCAATTTGCTTAGGGGGCAACCGGCTCCACGAGGCGCGTTGCGCTCGGCTCGACCTCTATTAGCGCACGGTGAAAAAACGCGTGGGCTCGGCCGAATCGCCGCGATCAGCGTTTTGCGTAGGTACGTGCACCGAGGAAATCGACGACGACGCACTCCTCGTCCCCGACGATCCAAGCGTCGTGACCCGGCGCGAGATACATCACGTCGGCCGGCCCGTATTCCATTTCAACTCCGTCATCGGTCACGACTTTCATCCATCCGGAGATGAAATAGCAGAGGTGCTCGGCCTGACAGCTGTCCGTTTGTGCGATGGGTTTGACGCACTCCGACCATTTCCAGCCGGGTTGAAAGTGAGCGAGTCCAATTGGCGTTCCGCCGACCGTGACGACGTCGACCGTCCCTTTATCGAACGTTCGCGTCTCGTCGGCATGGTCGAAGGATTTCTTCTCGAGGCTTTTGGTCCCAGTCTGTGCGCTCATGGGTGCCTCCTTCGTTAGGGGAATTGATAATAGCACGGCGTCGCTTATGCCGCTATACCAAATCGCTCGAGACTGCGGTACTGCACCGCTTCGGCGACGTGCTCGCAAGCAATGACGTCGCAGCCGGCCAAATCGGCAATCGTACGCGCGACGCGCGCGATCCGATCCAACGCGCGAGCCGAGAACTGCCGTTTCGCGCTGGCGCGAGCGAGGAGCTTCACCGCCGAATCGTCGAGCGCGCACCATCGGCGCATCGCATTGGCGGGAATCGCGGCGTTACAGGTTACCTGCGCGTTTTCGAACCGGCGCTGCTGCCGGACGCGCGCGGCGACGACCCGTTCGCGCACGGCGTGCGAGCGCTCGCCGCCTTCGTAGCGGATCATGTCGTCGAACGGGACGCGCGCGATCTCAACCTGCAAGTCGATGCGATCGAGCAGCGGCCCCGAAAGTTTGCCGGCGTACTTCGCGACGGCGCCGTCGTCGCATCGGCACTCGGCACTGCGCACGCCCCGATAGCCGCACGGACACGGATTCATCGACGCCACCAGTTGGAAGCGCGCCGGATACGTAAAGGTGCCGGCCGATCGCGCGATGGTCACGGTCCCCTCTTCGAGCGGCTGGCGCATCACTTCGATCGCACTGCGCGAAAACTCGGGCAGCTCGTCGAGAAAGAGCACGCCGTGGTGGGCGAGCGAGATCTCTCCGGGCTTGGCCGTCGCGCCTCCACCGACGAGCGCGGTCTGCGAGATCGTGTGGTGCGGAAAACGAAACGGGCGCGCACGCACGATCCCGCCGTCACCGCGCAGCAGTCCGGCAACGCTATAGATCTTGGTGACGTCGAGCGCTTCGTCGAGCGACATCGGCGGAAGGATCGGCGGTAAGCGCCGGGCGAGCATCGTCTTTCCGCAGCCCGGAGGTCCGACGAGCAGCACGTTGTGACCGCCGGCGGCGGCGATTTCGAGCGCGCGTTTGGCCGGGCTCTGCCCGCGAACTTCGCAGAGATCGCCGTGCACGAGCGCGTCGGCAAGCTCCAATGCGGGCGGCGACGTCCGCGAGCGCCAGCGCGCGCCGTTGCCGCCGACGACCGCGATCGCGCTCTGCAATGAGTCGACGGCATAGAGCTCGATGCCGTCGACGAGCGCGGCTTCGGCCGCGTTCGACTCGGGCACGATGAGTTTCGTGAAGCCGGCGCGGCGAGCGCCGAGCACCATCGGCAAAATCCCGTTGACCGGCTGCAGCCGTCCGCCCAGTGCGAGTTCGCCCAGCGCGATGTATTGCTGGAGGGCGAGACGGTCGATTTGTTCGTCCATCGCGATCAGCGCCAGCGCGATCGCCAAATCGAACGCCGGTCCGGCCTTGCGCACGTCGGCCGGCGCCAAGTTCACGATCAGCTTTCCGCCCGGATAGAGGAAACCCGAGTTGAAGATCGCCGAACGCACGCGGTCGGCGGCTTCACTGAGCGCGCGGTCCGGCAACCCGACGATGCGCAGTCCGGGCGTACCGGGGGCGCTGTCGGCCTCGACGCGGACGACGTAGCCTTCGATGCCGAGCATCGCGGCGGAGAACGCAAGCGAAAGCATATCGCTGCATCCTCTGCGCGCAACGGGCGCGACGACTAGGGTGAAGCGGCGCTCGTGTGTCCGGCTAGCGAGTCGGAGGACAGCTTCAAGGTCGTTTGAAAGACGGTCGTTGAAATGCCCTGCATCCCGGCGTTTTTGCGTTCGGTGGCGTATTCGTCGACGGAGATGGGCACTTGCATTCGTCCGTTGTACGTGAGCTTCGTTTGAACGTCGGTCGTGACGGCGCCGAAGCCGTGCCCCTCGACGTGGCGCGTCTCGTCGATCGCCAATACGCCGTCGTCGTTTTTGGCTATCGTGTAGTCGGCTTTTATGCTGACGCCGCCGGCGTCTGCCGAGACGGGCCAGTGATTGTTGGCATCGACCTTCGTAGGATCGACGAAGTTGGCGCCCAGAAAGCGCAGCAAGGTGAGCTCTTCGCTATTGGTTGGTTTAGTCGGGTCGCAGGCGACGAGGGTGTTTCCGTAAACCGCACACGTTACGGCCGCGGCGTTTCGTGTATCGCTTCCCTGTTCGCTTACGACGACCACGAGTCCGCGGTCGGGCGCTTCGCGCATGATGTCGGCGGTGATCGTTCCGTGGTCCGCGAGGTGTCCCGTGAAGCTGTGCGCGCCGGACGAACCGGGATCGCTCGTGACGGTTCCGTTCTGTTTGGATTCGTACGTGAACGAGTACACGAGATGGCGAAGGGGCGCCGTATCGGCGACGACGTAGGCAGTCATGGCAAAAAGCATCGACGCGGTACATTCGAGGAGTAACGTGGGAACCATGCGAGTGCTCGGAGTCAACGTTCGATCGGGCGGCAGCCGCGGCACGGCCGGCGCGCTCGTCGATCGCTGCCTTTCGCACGAAGCGGAGGTCCTCGTTTTTTCGGAGTTTCGCGATAACGCGACCGGCGCATATCTGCGCCGCAGCCTCGGCAAACACGGGTACGCGCATCAAGCCGCGACCGAGGGTCACCGCGGCAACGGCGTTTTGATTGCGTCGACGCGCGAGTTTTCAGCTATTGCCAATCCCTTTGGGCTGCCCGACGACGAATATCCCAATGCCGTCATCGAGGCCCGGTTCGAAAGCGTGCGCGTCTTCGGCGTCTATCTGCCGGGGCAGGACCGCAAGCGTCCGCATCTGCGCTGCTTGATCGCGACCGCCGCGCGCTATAACGAGGGCGGCGTCGACGCAATCTGTATTGGTGATTTCAACTCCGGACGCAACGAAACCGACGTCGAGATCAACCTCGGCCGCAAAACGCTCAAAGACGAGTTCAGCACGGCCGATCTCTACGCCGAGCTCGAACGGTATTGGACCGAAGCTTGGCTGCACTTCCATCCCGACAGGCGCGAGTTCAGCTGGTATCCGTTTCGCAAAGCGCCGCCCGAGCAGCGCCGCAACGGCTGGCGCATCGACAAAGCGTTCGTATCGCAGTCTTTATTGCCGAAGCTGACCGGCGCGCAATACGATCACGGGTTTCGTTTGGAAGGCCTCACCGATCACTCCGGCTTGATCGTCGATCTAGACGACTAAGCCAACTCGACCGCGCTAGGGCGCATCAGCGCTCGAAGCTCGAGATTCTCGACGCGCACGTAGGCTTGCGCCGCCGTCTGGCAGAGCGTTTCGAGGACTTCCTGCTCGTCGGGGTCGAGGTTGGTGCCGTCGCGATGCAGTCCGTAGAGGGCGAAGCCGCGGAGATCGTCGCCTTCGAAGATTGGGATGGCGATCGTGGGCGACGTTCCCGATTCCACGAGCTCGGCCTTAACGGCTTGCCGAAAATCGCCGAGCTGAATCCGGGCGCGTTCGGTGGTAAGAAAGCGTACGACGTCGTGCTCGCGGTCAAAGTCCGTTCCGTGATTCCAGCCGAGCGACGCCACGGCCGAGTAGCGATCGCCGTCGGTGCGAAACAATGCCGCCATCGCAAGCTCGAGCTTTTCGTAGGGATCGTTCACTAGCGCTCGATCGATCGTGTCCTCGCGATCGGCGCGAAGCAGCGTGCGAGCGAGGCGCTTGAGGTAGTTCTCCGCTTCGTGCTTGCGCCGGTAAACTAAGAAATCCACCGCGTTTTCAATCGCGCCGTACAGCCGATGCATCGCGATGCCCAAACAAATTGTCACCAGCGCGTCGATAGCGAGTGCGATCCGAAGCCCGTTGAGGTAGACGCTGGTAACCCAATCGACCGTCGCGATGATGCCGACGATTAGCGTCGTGATCGCGCCGTAAACGACGGTGCGGCTGATCGCAAAGCGCACGTCGATGACGTGGCGCCGCAAGATCGCATACATGAGCGTAATCGGCATTATGACGGTGAGCGTACCGGCAAATGTTCCGAGGAAAAAATTTCCAGGAAGCAAGCGCATAAAATTCGCTACGACGCCCACTACGATCCCGAATGTCACCCAACCGAAGCGTGCCCGATCGGCAGGCCGCATGCCGGCTAAACGCCCCAACATTACGAGGACGACGACAACGGCAGTGACCAGGTTAACGTTGCGGACGAGCGCACCGCCGAAAACGCCCGCCGACACGCTGGCCGAAACCATGTGAACGACTTCCAAACTGACGGACGCCATGCTTCCCAAACAGACGAGCCCAAAGGCAATGCTCCGCCAGCCGCCGGGTAACGACGCGTCCGGAAATACCAAAGTGAAAAGCAGCAGGGCGGCCGTGCTCAAGAACTGTCCGAGTTGCAGCGGAAGCATCGCAGCGAGATATTTTGCCGGCGATAACGACAGTAACGCGTCGCTCGACGCGGCGGCCGGCGACGTGAGTACGCAGAAGGCGAAAAGCAGCCAAGTCATCAGCGAGGGCCGTAAGATGACCAGTGCCGACCCAACGAACAGAAACACGCCGTACGCGAAGACGCGCAGCAGTATGAAACCGATTGCGCCATAGAGACTCTCCGCGCGCGGCCCGGGGCGGGCAACGAGTTCGAACGGCACTTCGCGGCCGTTGCGCACGATGCAGCCGCGAACCGGCGAGGTGCCGTAACCGGCCGCCTGAAAGGTCGGGAAGAGCGTTTCGAAGTCGTGCAAATTTAGGCAGCCGAGGGTATCGCCGTCGCGTAATCCGGCACGCGCAGCCGGCGATCCGGGATCGATGGTAACGTGCGCGGACGAGATCGGCGTTCCGATATCTCCAGCGTGCAGACCGGTGTAGGCCGTCGTGTAGCCGCCGAACATCGGTGGGACGACAACGCCGAAGAAGACGAGCGAGATCCCAATGGCGACAATCGCGTTGAATACGCGCGGCATTTTAGTATCTGCACCGGCGCTTGCCGTCGGTCCTTTTCGAGCGGCTCGAAGGTCTCGGCGACGATCGCAGCCTAATCGTGGACCGTGCACTTAACCCGGCTCGACCTCATTATCGTCGTGCTGTCGCTCGGCATAACGTTCGTGCCGGCGATCGTCCTGGCGCGCCGCGCCGGAAAAGACATCACCGAGTTCTTTGCGGCGGGTAGGCAAGCGCCGTGGTGGCTGATCGGTATCTCGCTCGTCGCGACGACGTTCTCGACCGACACGCCCAACCTGGTCACCAATCTCGTACGCGACGGCGGCGTCGCGGAGAACTGGGTCTGGTGGTCGTTCCTACTGACCGGAATGGCGACGGTTTTCTTCTACGCGCGATTGTGGCGGCGCAGCGGCGTGCTGACCGATCTCGAGTTTTACGAGCTGCGTTACGCCGGGAAAGCCGCCTCGTTCGTGCGCGGATTCCGCGCGATCTATCTCGGCCTGTTCTTCAACTGCGTGATCATCGCGACGGTGAACCTCGCGGCGGTGAAGATCGCCGGCATTCTCTTTGGCTGGCCGCGTTGGGAAACGCTGCTGATTTGCGTGATCGTGCCCATCATCTTCGCGGCCACGGCGGGATTGTGGGGCGTCATGGTGACCGACATGATTCAGTTCTGCATCACGATGACGTCGGCGTTTGCCGCGGCGTATTTCGCCATTCACGCGCCGGGCGTCGGCGGACTGCATGGATTGATCGCGCACGTTTCGGCAACGGCGCCGTCCCTGTTGTCGCTTCTCCCGAACTTTGCCGACTGGCCGACCGCATTAGCGATCTTCATTATCCCGCTGACCGTGCAGTGGTGGTCGGTATGGTACCCGGGCGCCGAGCCGGGGGGCGGCAGTTACGTCGCGCAGCGCATGCTGGCCGCGCGCAGCGAGTCGGACTCGATGCTCGGCACGCTGGCCTTCTCGGCGATGCACTACGCGTTGCGGCCGTGGCCGTGGATCGTGGTCGCGCTCGCGTCGACGATCGTCTATCCCACCTTGCACGACATTCAAGCGCGCTTCCCGCACGTGGCGCCAAGCCTCATCGGCAACGACATCGCGTATCCGGCGATGCTGGTCTTCTTACCGTCGGGATTTGCCGGTTTCATGGTCGCCGGCATCTTCGCGGCATACCGTTCGACGATCGAGACCCACCTGAACTGGGGCACGTCGTATCTCGTGCACGATTTCTACCAGCGCTTCGTACGAAAAGATGCGACGCAGCGCGAGCTCGTGCTGGCCGGCCGCATCGTCACCGCCGCGCTGATGGGTGTGGGCGTCGTCTTCACGCTGTACTTGGACAACGCCAAGGACGCGTTCAACCTGCTGCTTTCGATCGGCGCCGGGACGGGCCTGATCTACCTGCTGCGCTGGTTCTGGTGGCGCATCAACGCGTGGAGTGAGGTAAGCGCGATGCTCGCGTCGTTCGTGGTGTCGGTCGGGTTCTTCATCGCCGGCAAGGCCGGGCATCCCGCGGCGAGCACGACCGTGCTGCTCGTGACGGTCGCCATCACCACGGTCGTTTGGCTCGTCGTTACGTTTGCGACCCCGCCCGCGCCGGACGCCGCGCTCGAGGCATTCTATGCCAAAGTGAGGCCGATGGGTCCGGGCTGGTCCCGAATCCGTTCGGCGGCCGGCCTTCCGCCGTCGCCCGACTCGCCCGCCCAGGCCCTAGGGGGCTGGGTTTTGGGCCTGGCTGCTATCTACGGAGCCCTGTTCTCGACCGGGGCCTTCGTTTACGGACATCCGGGCACCGGAGCGCTCTGGGGGGCGGTTTCCGTAGCAGGAGTTATTGGATTGGTAACAATTGTCCGTCGAACGTTTACATCGAGCGCTTAATTCTCCACAGATTGCACAAGATGAACGTCGCATGCTGTGGAGAACACGGCTCCCTGACCGTAAGGAGAACGCCTTGAATTACCGCTTTTTTACCGTTGGAGCGCTACTCTCGCTTGCCTTGGCGGCGTGCACGAGCTCGAGTTCCACGGCGACGAATTCGGCTGCATCGGCGGGCGGCTCGGCCGCTCCCGGCGGGAAAACCATCGGCGTCTCGATTCAGAATCGCGAAGCGCAGTTCTACCAGGACATGGAGGCCGGGATGCGCCAGGAGGCGCAAAAATACGGCTATTCGCTGATCGTCGTCGACGCCAATCGCGATAACGCCAAACAGCAGAGCCAAGTCGAAGACTTCATCTCGAAGAAAGTCGACGCGATCGTGTTGACGCCGTTCGACTCGCAAGCCATCGGCAGCGCGATCGTGGAAGCGAACAACGCGAACATTCCGGTCTTCACGGCCGACATCGCGAGCACGAGCAAGCAAGGCAAGGTCGTCGCGCACGTGGCCAGCGACAACGTGCAGGGCGGATATCAAGCGGGCAAGCTCATGTGCGCCGCCGTCGGTACGTCGGGAAGCGTCGCGATTCTCGACGAGCCCGAGGTCACGAGCGTGCAAGATCGCGTCAAGGGCTTCAAACAGGCACTCGCGCAGGCTTGCCCCGGCGTGACGATCGTTGCGGATATCGATTCGGGAGGTTCGCGCGACAAAGCCAACAGCGATGCCGGCGACATTCTGCAAGCGCACAAGGATCTCAAAGGCATCTTCGGCATCAACGACGATTCGGCGCTCGGCGCCCTCACGGCGGTGAAGGCCGCGGGCGAAACCGGCAAAATCGCGATCGTCGGATTCGATGCCGATCCCGAAGCGCGTAAGGCAATTGCTGCCGGCGGCATGTACGGCGACGCCATCCAGTTTCCCACGAAGATCGGCGCGACGACGATCGACGTGATTCACGACTACCTGGGCGGCAAGACGCCGCCCGCATTCGTGAAACTCGGAACCGGTACGTTCACGCAGTCGGACGCCAAGAAAGCCGCGCCCTGAGCGATACGCCCCTGCTCGATATGCGTCATATCGCCAAGAGCTTTCCTGGCGTAAAGGCGCTCTCCGACGTCTCGCTGACGCTCGAAAGCGGTGAGGTGCTGGTCCTCGTCGGTGAAAACGGCGCCGGCAAGTCGACGTTGATGAAGATTCTCGCCGGCGCGCAGCGTGCGGACCACGGCGAGATTCTCGTCGACGGCGCGCCCGTGCAAATCGATTCGCCGCGTGCCGCCGAGCGTCTGGGGATCGGCATGATCTATCAGGAGTTCACGCTGGTTCCGCAACTTACCGCGCCCGAGAACATCGCGCTTGGCAGCGAACCGGTGCGCGGTGGTTTTCTCGACGAGCGAGCCGCGATCGCGCGCGCGAAAGCAACGCTCGAGGAACTCGGCGTCGACGTCCCATTGAACGTTCCGACCTCACGGCTCTCCGTCGGCCAGCAGCAGCTGGTCGAGATCGCCAAAGCGTTGGCGCGCCACGCGCGCATCATCGTGATGGACGAGCCGACGGCGGCGCTTACCGATCGCGAGATCGAGCGGCTGTTTACGATCGTACACCGCTTGCGCGATTCGGGCGCCGGCATTATCTACATCTCGCATCGTATGGAGGAGCTTCCGCGGATCGCGGATCGTGTGACCGTGCTGCGCGACGGGCGCGCCATCGAAACGCGCCGCGCGGCCGATTTTCCGGTCGACGAAATCATCCGCGCCATGGTCGGACGCACGCTCGACGCACAGTTTCCGCCGCTTCCGGAGGTCGCCGCAGACGCGCCGGTCGCGCTGGAGGTAAAAGATTTACGGCGTGCACCGGCGGTACGCGGCGTCTCGTTCGCGGTGCGGGCCGGTGAGATTCTCGGCATTGCCGGACTCGTCGGAGCGGGACGCACCGAGATTCTACGCGCGGTCGCCGGAGCCGACGTTCCCGATGCCGGCGAGGTGACGGTCAACGGCAAGCGCGTGCGCATCGTCAAGCCGCACGATGCGATCGCCGCCGGTTTGGCGTTCATCACTGAAGATCGCAAGGGTCAGGGACTCGTGTTGGGCATGAGCGTACGCGAGAACGTGACGCTCGCGCATCTGCGCGACTACGTCGATCGCGATTTGCTGGTCGACGGCCGCCGCGAGCGTGCGGCGGCGGAGAAGATGGTCGAAGACCTGCACGTACGCACGCCGTCGATCGAACAGCTCGTGCGCAATCTTTCGGGCGGCAACCAGCAGAAGGTCGTGCTGGCGAAGTGGCTGCTCGGACAGGCGCGGGTTTTTCTTTTCGACGAGCCGACGCGCGGTATCGACGTCGGCGCGAAGGCCGAGATCTATCAGCTGATGCTGCATCTGCTCGCCGGCGGCGCCGCGATCGTCATGGTCTCGAGCGAGCTTCCCGAAGTGCTCGGCATGGCGCACCGCATTCTCGTGATTCGCGACGGTGTCATCGCGGCCGAGTTTTCACGCGCCGACGCGACGCCCGAGAAGGTCATCGCCGCCGCAACCGTTTCCAGGAGTGCCGCGTGACGCAGTCGAGAAGCTACTGGCTGCGCGTGGCCGGCGCCGCGCTCGCGTTCGTGATTCTGGTGACGATCGTCAACGTCGCATCGCACGGAGCGTTTTTGCAGCCGAGCAACCTCGTGCGCGTTCTGCGTCAGATCACGTACAACTGCTTGCTGGGCGTCGGCCAAACGTTCGTGATCGTCACCGCAGGTATCGATCTATCGGTGGGTTCGCTCGTCGCGCTGACGGGCGTGGTCGGTGCGCGCTTTGCCAACAGTCTTCCGTTCGGCGGTTTTCCGCTGATCGCCGCCACCTTGATCGTGACGGTCGCCGTCGGCGCGGCGGCGGGCTGGATCAATGCGTTGCCCGTCGTGAAACTCAACTTGCCGCCCTTCATCACGACGCTCGCGATGCTCGAGATGGCGCTGGGCGCCTCGTTCATCCTGTCGCACGGGCGTCCGGTGGCGCTACAGTCGAGCGACTTTCAAAACACGGGCATCGGCTCGTTCCTGGGCGGCGTCACGAGCGCGCTCCACTTGCCGAACATCCCCGTGCCGGTCGTTTGGATGGTCGCGATCATCGTGCTCGCTTCGGTGCTGCTCACCCGGACGCGATTCGGGCGCTACGTGTTCGCCATCGGCGGAAACGAAGAAGCGGCTCGGCTCGCCGGCATCAACGTCGCGCGGGTGAAGACGCTGGTCTACGTGATCAGCGGGTCGTGCGCGGCGATCGTCGGATTTCTCTATATGGCGCTGTTCTCGTCGGGTTCGCCGCAGACCGGAACCGGCGACGAGCTGCTGGAGTCGATCGCCGCCGTCGTGGTCGGGGGAACCAGCTTGATGGGCGGTCGCGGCAGCATCGTCGGAACGTTTTTCGGCGCGCTGCTGATCGGCGTGCTGTACAATGCAATGAACCTCCTCAACGTCGACTCGTACTTACAAAAAGTAGTCCTCGGGGCGGTCATTCTCTTGGCCGTCATTCTCGACGAACTGCGCAAGCGGTACATCGCGAAGACGTAGCATATTAGAATTCTGTAAGAGCGGGACTTTAGTCCCGGCTTCGTCCCAAGAATGACCGCTTGCTTGACGAAGCAGGCTTAGCACCTTGGCCGACCTGGAACGAATTCGTCTGCTCGACGGCGTGAGCGCAAAAGACGCGCGCGTCGTAGCGCTATGGGCGCCTGCGGGATTCGGCAAAAGCACGTTGGTGCGGCAGTTCTCGCGCCGCTTCTTTCAGGCGCGAGTGATCGATGCGTCCGGTGTGGTTTCGGACGGCGAGTTCGCGTGGCGCGTCGTTCGCGCGTTCGACGCGCGGGCCGATGGTGAATCACCTGAGTACGACGGACGAGACGACGCCTGGATCGAGCCGGCTCGCCGCGCGTGGCGCGCGCCGTTCGCGGGTGTCGTCGTCTTCGAGAATTGCGAGCGCCTCGCGCAAATCCACGGCGGCGAGCAGTTGCTGCGCGACCTGCTGGCCGTGACGCCGCACCCGCGAACGGTCGTCTGCTGCGCGCGGATGCCCATCGAGCTGGGTTTCGCACGGTTCGCTCTGCCGCAGGAAACCTACATATTCACCGAAGCCGAGCTCGCCTTCGATCGAGCGGAAGTGCAGCGCGTGCTCGGATGTTCCGGCGATCAAGCCGCGCTGGTTTGGGAGGTCACGGCGTGGATGGCCTCTCTGCGTGCGGATGATCGCCCGCGTCGCTCGCGAGCGGCCGCTCGACGAAGTCTGTTCGCGGCTCGAATCGGCGAGCTTCGATTCCCTGTACGACTACTTGCTCGAGCACATCTTCGAGGTGATTCCCGAGGATTCGCGCTCGTGCTCGATCGCGTTCGCCGCGATTCCGCGGTGTACGCATCAAGATATCGTCAAACTCTACGGCGTCGCCGCCGACACGTTACGGCAGCGCGCGCTGACGAGCGGTTTGGTCGCCCTTCGCGACGGCGCGTACGAGCTGCATCCGCTCGTGCGCGCGTCGATCTTGCGGCGTTATGCCGCGGTTGCGGTCGAACGCCTGTGCAGCGCCGCGGAGGCATGGCGCGCCGAGCATCCCGAACGCGCCGCGCTGCTCTACTTGGAAGCCGGCGAAGCCGGCCACGCGGCAAGCGTGCTGCAATCGACGATTCCGGATGGTGCGGGCGTCGTCGTGTCGCCGGCGGTTCACGCGCTGTGCCGGCGCATTCCGCGAACGGTGCTGGTACATTATCCACGTCTATGGTCGGACGCGATGACCGACGGCAACGCCGATCTCATCGAGCCGCAGCGTTACCGCCTCATCGTCGGATCGCAGGCGCTTTTCTGCGGGCGGGAGCGCGTCGCGTTGACGAACCGGGAGACGGAGCTCCTCTGCTATCTCGGCATGCACGGCGCGGCGGCGAGCATCCACGAGTTGGCCGAAGCGATGGTCCCGCACAAGGATTCCGCTTCGGCGGGACTGATGCTGCGCGTCTTGATCGCGCGCGTGCGCAAGCGTTGCGGTCGAGAAATCGTGGTGCACGAGGACGACGGCTATCGCCTCGGAGCGCACGTCACCGTCGCCTGCCGCGAGATTCTGCGCCGTTTCGCGCTCTTGAGAAACGATCGGCTCTCCGAATCCGAGATTGCGGCACTACGGAGGGATCTCACCGAGGTACGGTTGTGGGCGGAAGGAACCGCGCCCGCCTGGGAGTGGGCGCGCGAACTCGAAGACTACGTGCGCGGTTTGGAGGTTAAGCTCGTGGCGCGATTGGAAAGGACGCGCGCCTCGTAGCGCTACGCCTTCGTTCGGTCCCGGCGCAGCGCCAGGATGGCGATCTGCGTTCTACGCTGCAGCGCGAGCTTGCGAAGAATGTTCGAGACGTGGTTTTTCACGGTTTTGGCACTGAGCTTGAGACGCTCGCCGATTTCCTTGTTGGAATCGCCCTGCGCGACGAGATTGGCGACCTGCGCCTCGCGCTCGGTTAGGTGCTTTTGGAATGGGAAACCGCCGTCGCCGCGGGTGGGGACGGCGTGCGCCCGTCGCGCCGCCTTCGACTCTTCGAGGAGACGGCCGATCGTCACGTCGCGCAGGCTGGCGCTCTGGAGAACGTCCCAAAGCGACGGATGCGTCTCGCGGATGAGCTCGGCGACCGTACGCAACGTCGACGAACCCGTGGGCTTTCGCGCGGAGCGTCCCTCTCCCATCGTAGGAACAAGGTACTGCACCGGGAGTTACAGGGGTGTTACAAAAGGCCTAGGCTAGTCGTTGTCGGGCGCCTTCATCGATTGGGCGTGATTGATAAAGAACGCCGGCGGCTCGTTGGTTTGGATGGCCTTGAACTTGCGCGGCGTTTGGGTGAAATCGAAGCTGTCCTCGAGGGAGGTTGCGCGCACGTCGGTCGTGTGGAGCGACGCCAAACCAAACGTCCGCTCCAGGAACTTCAAAATGCTGCCGAACTCGTACGGGGTGTGCGAAACGTATCCGTGCTTGGCGTACGGTGAGATGATGATGCACGGGACGCGGATGCCCAGGCCCACGTAATCGAGCTGCTTCGGGGGCGCGTTGTCGTAGTAACCGCCCCAATCGTCCCACAAGACGATGATGGCGGTCGATTTCCAATACTTGCTCTTACCGATCGCATTGACCACGTCGCCCACCCATTGCGGGCCAAGGTTACTCGTGGTGATCGGATGGTCGGACCAATCCAAGTCGGGAATCACCCACGAAACCGCCGGAAGTTCGCCTTTAGCGGGATCGGTGAGCGCCTTGGTCTCCGGCGAGACGACGTTCTTCCAATCCGGACCGAGATAGACTTTTCTGATCGCGCTAAAAGCCGACCAAACGAGACCACCAAACGCCGTGTCGTCGTTGATCGAGGGAGCGTAGTACTTCCACGAGACCTTCTTCGCGTCGAGCGTGTCCGCGATCGTTCCATATTGCGTGAAGCACGGGAACGGTCCGTCGTCGCTGAGCTGCCGCTGCCTATTGACCAGGACCGTCGTCGTGATCGAGGGTGCCTCGCAGCCCCAGGGTGGTCCCGGCAGGGGTATGTCAACGAGCGAATGTGTCGGATCGATTTGCGTCGTGCCTGCGATGAGATCTTGATGCGCGGTAAAGCTCGTACCGAACTCGGTCGGGAACATGTGATCGACCAGCACGTAGTCTTGAGCCATCGTGCGATACGGCGCGATCTCGGCGTGATCCAGATACGCATAAGGAACCGTGCCGGCCGGCGGCCCGAAGCCCTCCGTTCCGGTGCCCTCGAGGTCGAAACCGTTCATCTTTCCGTGATTCCAACCGGTGATCGCCTCTCTCCAAAGGTGACCGAGGTCGCACTCCTGCGTACCGCCGACCGGAAAGCAATCGCCGTTGTACGTCATTTGATGCAGCAAGACTTTTTTGCCGGTGTGGAGGTAGCCGAACGTCGGCGCGTCCGCGCCCTTCCATCCCGCGAAAAGGTTCTCGAAGCTGCGGTTCTCTTGCACGATGATAACGACGTGCTTGATGTAGTTCCCCGGCGCCAAACGGGCCTCAGATAGCGGCGCGTCTTGCGGAACGCTAGGCGTGATCCCGGCCTTACTCCCGCACCCCCACAACATCCCAACGAAAAAGACTGAAAGCAAAGCTTTCGCGACCAGGTTCGCACGCGATGTCATGAGAGAAATCAAAGCCTAGAAGTCCTTTTGAGTCAATCCGACGTTCGTTTTCAGATCCGTGATGCTCTGATCGAGCACGATTTGGTCGCCGGAGAATAGGATTTGCCGCACCGGGAAGTGCGTATCTTCCGAAAGATAGAGGCGCTGCTCGCTGATGCCGTCGTTCTTCGAGGGATCGGCCAGTTTGAGATCGAGCATGTCGGTCATCACGCCCCCGATCTTCCCGCCCTTGAACTGCGTGAGCGTGCCGGCCGTGGCGGCGTAGCGGTTGACGATCACGTTGAGCAATCCGTCGGGGATCGTGAAACCGCGAATCGACGTGGCGCGCGGATCGTGAACCGATACGGTGAGATGGAGGCCGGCGAGAATGCCGCCCTGATGTCCGCTTACGGTGTCGCCCCCGGACCACACGCCGCCCGAGCCCTGCCCGTCGCCCGACAGGATGAGCGTCTTGGCGAAGTTCGGCTTCATGAAGGAATATTGATACAGGCGATCCTGCGTTTTGTTGCCGAGCACTTCGTGCGACTGAAGCTTGCACGTGTAGTCGTTCGTCGTGGCCCACGCGGTGTTGAAGGCGGTAATGGCCGGCGCGGTGTTGTCAGCGCGCGCCGCGGACACCGCGAGTACCGTAAGGATCGCCGCCGCGGCGACGATGGAAAAGGACCGAAGTGCGAGCATTATTCCTCCGTAGGATTCGCAATGGCGGCCGATTGCAATCCGCCGCCTTCATCAATGAGAAGCGTTCCGTGTTTTCCTTCTACGCCGATGAGGACATCGCATTTTGCATCCGCCGCGATCTCTTCGATCGTTCGTCCGAGCGGTGCGCCGCTGTACTTGCCCTCCCGGTAGGAGCCCAGAATGATCAGGTCGGCCTTCTCACGCTTGGCAATGTCGAGAACCGCCTGCTTCGTGGAGCGTGCCTTGATCGTCTCCGCACGGAAAGTAACGTTACTGCTATTGGCAATCGTTTCGGCCGCGCCTAGGGCGTCGAGGGCCGCCCGCTCCTCCTCGGGCATTTCGGCGTCCGGCGGGAGCGTGTAGGGCACTTCGACGATATAGATCGCGAGCAGCTCGGATCGCTCGCCTCGCGCCAGCTTGACGGCGAGTGCCATCATGTGCGCCGAGTTGATCTCGGGTGAAAAGACGACGATGATGCTGCCGACCATGCGTTCGAGCTCGCTTGCAGCCTCGGCCGCAATCTTCATGACGTACGACGCCGGCGGATGCAGCATCCAGTATAGGGTCGCAAAGACCGTAGCGGCGATCACGCAAGCGATGACTACGCCCGCGAGCGTGACGTGCACCGACGAACTCTCGTAGATCACGGCGCGGTTTTTCGAGCTCGGACGATGAGCGACAAACGGTGAACGCCCAGCACGACCATGGCCGCGCCGAGAACGATGCCCGGCAAGGTCTCGATGCGCACGCCGAATGCAAGCGTACGGACCGCAACGACGACGCCCGCGAGCGCCGTCGCGCCGGCCAAGAACGCGCGATAGGCGATCACGGGGCTGCCGCCTGCGCGCGCCGCTCGTCGCTGGCCTTGACGTTGGCGACGTATTCGTCCATGAGTTCGAGTTCGCCGGCGTTGCGCAGGATGTCGACTTGCGACTTACGCCAGTCGCGTCGCTGCGAACGCAGCACCGGAAGCCGCTTGCGCTTGCGATAGATAAAGTAGAGTACGATGCCCAGCACCAGCCAGCCCGGGCCGAAGATTCGGCCGAGCGGGTGCGTCTGCAAGGTGAACATCAGAATCGAGAAGATGCCGAGGAAACCGAGCACGCCGACGACCGGGAACTCGACGCGTTCGCCGCGGAACGTGAACGGGATGTTGAGCGGAATTTTGAACTTTCGCGGGCTGAGCGGATCCGTTAACCGCAGCGCGATGAGCGCGAGAAAGACGAACGAGTAGCTCGTCGCGGCGCCGAAGGCGTACAGGTCGGCGAGAAAGTCCAGTCCGCCCTCACCGTGAAAGAATTTCGCGTAGGTCGAGACCGCCATGGGATCGAGCGAAGGCAGTGCCGCAAAGATGAGCTCCAAGATCGCCAAGCCGCAAAACGCGAGAATCGAGATTGCGGGCGTGCGGTAACGGGGGTGGACGCGCTGAAAGATCGACGGAAGCAGATTCGTGTGGCTCATCGCATACGCAATACGCGAGCTTCCAAAAACGCCGGAGTTCGACGAAATCGTCAACAGCACGGCGCCCAGGATCGGGACGTAAAAGGCGGCGAGAGCGCCGAAGTACGGCACCTGCGCGGCCAGCAACGCGACGGCTTTACCTTGGTTATCGGCGCCGCCCGGATACGTGGAGGGGAAGATCTGCCAGAACTGAACGGGATGGCCGGCCGCATCGACGATTGGATGCCACGGCACGAAGCCTAACGCTAAGTTCGAATAGGCCAGCGCATAGATCAGAATCGTCAAGATCAGCGCGACCGACGTTCGCGGAATGATCGACGCGGGACGCTGCGTCTCTTGAGCGGCCTGCGAGATCGACTCCAACCCCACGAAAGAGATGATCGCAAGCGACGTTCCAAGCATAAGGTGCTCCGGCGACGGCCAGTCGACGCGCATCGTGTGGATGAGGAGATCGGGCCGGAACGCGAACAAGAAGCCGAAGCACAGAATGCAGGTTTCGCTGGTGACGTCGAGCGCCGAAACGAAGCCTTGAAAGGCGGTGCTTTCGCGAACGCCGACGACGTTGAGCCCGCACAGCGCCATGATCACCGCAAGCGTCACAAGGAAGTGCGTCCACGGATGCGACGATCCGACCAGCACCGGAATGAGCTGGCCGAGATAGTCGATCGCGGTCCAAGCGAAGAGCGTGATGTCGATGGTGAAATCGAGCAGCACCGCCCAGCCCGCAATGAAGCCGAAGATATCGCCCAGCCCGCGCAGGACGAAGTATTGGCCTCCGCCGGCAACGGGATACGTCGCGGCCAGTTCCGTGTATGCCAGACCGATGCAGACGTAGACGATGCCGGCAAAGAGAAACGCCACGTTGGTGGCGCCGGCGGCGGCGCCCAGCACGAGGCCCAGGCCGATGAAAATGTCGGCCCCGACGTCGGAATAGCCCCACGAGAACGAGCCCCAGGGCGTAACGCTGCGACGCAGCTCGGGTTTTGGAGTTGAGGCCATCGAGTAGCTAGAAAATGACTCCGATTGCGGTGCGTTCGAGTGCGTTGATCGTGTATTCCGCGTGAGCGAAGGCTTCCTGGAGGCCGAACTCGCGGAAGGTCTTGAGGGATTCGTTGAGCCGGTTTACCGCGTCGCGCAGCTCCGTCCGGTCGCGCTTTCCGTCGGCGGATTTCTGTAAAACCATGGCTCCGAATTTCAGGGCCGTCTTGGCGTATTCGACTTCGTTGCCGTTTGCTTTGAGCTCGTGCATCGCGACCAAATAGGCGTCGCGGGCCTCTTCGTAGTTACGCCGCCGCGTGGCGATCATTCCCTTGAGGACGTTCTCCAACGCGTCGCTGCGGTTGCGCGCCGGGGCCAGCGCGCGATCGAGTGCTTGTCGCAGCATCGGATCGGTGGGTGTTTTCCGGTCGGCCGGAGTGAACGTTCGCGGCGGCTTGTTCTTGGCGGTCGGCGGCGGCTGCGCGCCCATGAGCGCACAGACGTCCTCGTGAAATTCGTGCGCCGTCTGGTAGCGCAAGCCGGGATCGCGTTCGATCGCGCGCAGGATGACGCGCTCCAAATCTTCAGGAATGTTGCGATTGATCTCGCGCGGCGACGTCGGGATGTCGTGCACGTGGGAGTACATCGTCGCGACGATATCGTCGCGGTCGTTGCGAAACGGCAACGTACCGGTGAAGATTTCGTACATCACGATGCCGACCGAGTAGAGATCGCTGCGCGCGTCGGCGGGCTTGCTCAAGAATCGTTCCGGCGCCAAGTAGGATATCGTTCCCACGATCTGTCCCGTGCGCGTGGTCTGCGTGACGTCGCTGGCGCGGCGCGCCAAACCGAAGTCCATGAGCTTGACGTGCTTGCCGCCTTCGACGATCATGACGTTCGACGGCTTGATGTCGCGGTGGATCACGCCCTCATCGTTGGCGTAATCGAGTGCCTCGAGGACTTCGGCGATGTAGAGCAGCGCCTGTTTGTAGCCGAGCTCGCCGCTCTCGAGCGACGACAGCGTCTTGCCGCGGATGAGCTCCATGACGATGTAGTAAATGCCGTCTTCTTCGCCGGCGTCGTAGACCGCCACGACGCGGGGATGATTCAATCGCGCCATCGCGCGGGCTTCGGAAAGCAGCCGCGCGTTGGTGTCGTCGGAGCGATCCATCAGGACCTTGATCGCAACGTCTCGCCCGAGCGTACGATCGTTGGCGCGGTACGTGTCGGCCGTGCCGCCCCTGCCGATTAGCTCGATCACTTCGTATCGACCGCCGAGCGTCCGTCCTTGGAGATGGTCCATATAGCTTAGAAGGCGTTTCTATGGAGGCTCGGGCGATTACCGTCTATGGTGACGACGTCAAACCGTATCTTGGCAGTCGGAGCCACGAACTGCGCGTACTCCTCGGCAATGCGCCGCAGCGTTGCGCGTTTGCGCGCATCCACGGCACCCAGCGCCGAGCCGAAGGAGGCCGTGTCCCGTCGTTTGACCTCGACCACAACCAGGGTCGACCCGTCGAGGCAGAGTGCGTCGATCTCTCCGCCCGGCAGCCGCAGGTTGCGCTGCAGAACCCGGTATCCGGCGGCGGTCAGGAACGCCGCTGCGAGATCTTCGCCCGTCCGTCCCTTTGCAGCGCTCACGCCGGAGCGGCTTCGGCGACCGCCTCGAGCTCCTCGAGGGTTTCGAGTCCGAGGGAGAGCTGCGCGTCGCGAACGCGGGCCCAGTTGGCGCGATGGTGGACGCTCGGGCCGTGTTCCCGTAAGGCCTCCATGTGCAGCGGCGTCGAGTAGCCCTTGTGCAGCGCGAACCCGTAACGCGGGTCCTCACGATCGAGCTCGACCAGCAGTGCGTCGCGGTAGACTTTCGCGACGATCGACGCCGCCGCCACGACCGCGCAGCGCGCGTCGCCGCGCACGAGCGGTTCTTGCGGACCGGAAAACGAGCGTATGCGCACGGCGTCGGTGATGAGATAGTGAATCTCGCATCCCAAGCCCTCGATGGCGCGTTCCATCGCCAGAACGCTGGCCCAGTAGATGTTCAGCCGGTCGATCTCGCCGACGCTGGCAGCGCCGATCGACCACGCGATTGCGTCGCCCTTTATCTGCTCGGCGATCTCGGCGCGCAGATCGGGGCGCACCTGCTTGGAATCGTTGAGACCTTTGATGAGCAGCGGCTTGTCGGCCACGACGCAAGCGGCGACGACGGGTCCAGCGAGCGGACCCCGACCGACTTCGTCGATCCCGCCCACCAGCGTGAATCCGCGCGCGCGTGCCGCGTATTCGAACTGGTGCAGACGATGCAGGCGCCGGCGCTCGCGCTCGTAGGCGTTGCGCGTTTTGCGCTGTCTAGGCGTCATCGCCGTCCTCCGGGTTCTCCAGCGAGATTCGCCCAAACGTCCCGTCGTTGAACGCGCGCACGTACGATTGCGCCGCATTGTGGAAGTCGGCGTCGCCGCCGCGCCGCACGAAACCGCGTGCGGCGGCGAACTCGTCGAGCGTCGGAATCTTGCGCGAGCGGTAGCGATCCGCCGTCCACGACTCGAACGCGCGCACCACTTCTTCGGGATCGTAGCGCTCGCGCGGGACGGCGCCGCATATCGCGAGTTTCCACTGCGACGTTTTCGTCGCGATTTTCGGAACGAGAATTCCGGGTGTGTCCATCAGCTCCACGTTGGGAGGGAGGCGAAACCATTGCAACTGCCGCGTGACCCCGGCGCGGTCCTCCGTCTTGGCGGCCGCGCGGCGCAAGAGCGCGTTGATGATCGACGACTTGCCCGAATTGGGAATGCCCACGATCAGCGCGCGAGAGACGCCTTTACGGGCTTTTGCGAGCGCGAGTATGGCGGTGCGCACGCGGCCCGCGTTCTGCGGCGACCGGCCGTCGATGGCAATCGCGGTGAGACCGTCGCGTTCGAACCGATCGATCCACGCCGTGGTGACGTGCGGATCGGCCAAGTCGTGCCGGTCGAGCACGAGCAGACGGGCTCGTCTGCCTACGAGGCGATCGAGTGCGGGGTTGCGCCCACTACGTGGTACCCGCGCGTCGACGACTTCCACCACGATGTCGATGAGCGCCAGATATTCGGCGATCTTGCGCATCGCTCGCGCCATGTGGCCCGGATACCACTGGATGACGCGCTCCGCACCGCCTGTCACAGCGCGCCTACGCTCGATAGCGGCCAGAGACCGGCCATGGCGCGACCCATGAGATGGTCGTCGGCAATCGGTCCGAAGACGCGCGAATCCTCGCTAACCGCGCGGTTGTCGCCGAGCACGAAGACTGACCCCGGCGGTACCGTGACCTCGGCGAAGCTCCGATTGTCGGAATAGCGTACGTACGGCTCGAGCAGCGGCGAGCCGTTGAGAACCACCGTGCCGCGATCGACGCGCACGCGGTCGCCGGGCAGCCCGATGACGCGTTTGATGAAGAGGCCGCGCGCGTCGCCGTCGCGGCGAAACGCGACGATGTCTTGTCGTCGCGGGACGCCGACGCGGTACGCAAACGTGTTGATCAGCACGTATTCACCCGGCGCGATGTGCGGCTCCATCGACATGCCCGACACTTGGCGCGGCGCCATGAAGAACGCCGCTGCCAGCAGCGCGAGAACTGCAAGCTGCAGCGTTATACGTGCGAGCGAGCGCCATTGCAGCAAGGCAGACACAGGCGCTCTAGTTCGTGACTATAAGACGCGTGCCTGGGATGGCGGCCAGAAGATGAGAAACGCGCGACCCGTAAAGCCGCCGGTTTCGCCTTTGCGGGGACCGGTCGTGAATCCGCCGCCGTCCTGCGCGAAACCCCAAATGTGCGAATCTTCCGAATCGTTGCGGTTGTCGCCGAACATGATATAGCAGTGCGGCGGAATGGTGTTGGGCGCCGTCCACATCGATTTCGGCGGGATATTGGCCGACGCCGAATCCAAGCGCTGCCAACCGGCGCCGTAGCTCACGTAAATCCCGTAGTTGCGCACGGCCATTTCGTATACCGGACGATGGTCGGGAGTGATGTACGGCTCGCGCAGTGCGGCGCCGTTGACGTAGACGGTTCCCATCTGGACACTAAGCGTGTCCCCCGGCCGCCCGACGACCCGCTTGATGAAGTCGTCGGGCGTCGGAATCGGCGGTGGAAAGACGACGATGTCGCCTTCGTTGGGATGATGAAAGCGGTATTCGAACTTGTCGACGAGCAGTACGTCGTGGATCTGCAGGGTCGGCAGCATCGATCCCGACGGTATGTAGTAGGTTCGCGCGACGAACGTGATCAGCACCCACGCGGCGATGCCGGCCACGATAAACGGATCGAGAAACTCGCGTGCGATCGCCGTGCTTTGACCGCTCGACCGCGCCACCACCGGGCGCAGGGAGAGAACGATGCGCGCAACGACGATTGCGGCGACGATGGCCAGGAGCTCGGAAGGCGTCATTTCAGGACGCGCATCCGGTTGAACGGCCAAAGAATGAGAAAAGCGCGACCCGTCATGTTCTTGCCTTGTGCGAAGCCCCAGACGTGCGAATCGTCCGAGTAGTTGCGATTATCGCCGAGCATGAAATAGAAACCGTCGGGAATCCGGTTTGGCGCTTGCCACAAGCGTCGCGGCGGAACGTCGGCGGTTTTGGGATCGAGCGGCTGGCCGTCGACGTAAATCTCGTAGTTCTTGATCTCCAGATCGTATTTCGGCTGCTGATTCTCGTACGGCTCCGTAAGCGCGTTTCCATTCCGGTAGACGATACCGTCGGAAATGCCGATGGTGTCACCGGGGACGCCGACGACGCGCTTGACGAACGCGTTGCCTTCGGAGGGCACCGGCGGCATGAACACGGCAACGTCGCCCGGGTGCGGGTGACCGAAGCGGTAGGCCATTTGGTCGACGAGCAGCACGTCGTGAACCGTCAACGTCGGAATCATGGAAATCGACGGAATGTAGTACGTTCGTATGACGAACGCAATGAGCAGGAGCGCGGCGAGACCCGCCACGATAAGCGCGTCGAGATACTCGCGTACGACGGCGACGGCCGAGCCGTGCGGGCCGGCGCCGCGAAAAGGTTTGCTCGAGAGCGCGAAGCGCGCGACCGCAAAAACGCCGAGAAGTCCGAGTAACTGCAGCGGTGTCAGGGCAGGCTACTTGACAACCTTCTTTTCCCTGATCCGCGCGGCTT
The DNA here is from genome assembly GCA_036488875.1 of Candidatus Baltobacteraceae bacterium. Taxonomy (NCBI): domain Bacteria; kingdom Bacillati; phylum Vulcanimicrobiota; class Vulcanimicrobiia; order Vulcanimicrobiales; family Vulcanimicrobiaceae; species Vulcanimicrobiaceae bacterium. Next base: position 561,237 of record DASXGW010000004.1, read on the forward strand.
TGCCGACTTTCTCGCTCAAGTAGTAGAGCCGGCTGCGGCGCACGTGGCCCCGCTTTCCGACTTCGATCTTTTCCACGCGCGGGCTGTGCACGAGGAACGTCTTCTCGACGCCGACGCCGTGCGCGACGCGACGAACGGTGATCGACTCGCGAGCGCCGCCGCCCTTGTGCACGATCACGACGCCTTCGAACATCTGCACGCGTTCTTTGCCGCCCTCGACGACTTTCGAGTAGACCTTCACGGTGTCACCCGTGCGGAATTGCGGAACTCCGTCCTTGAGCTGATCGCGATTGAGGGCGTCGATGACGTTCATGGCACTCTTCTATAGTAGAGGCGTAGGGAAAAAATGGGGGCTAGCCCCCAAAACCAAGGTATGTTATCACGGGCGTTCCTCGGCGTGCAAGGCTGAGTCCGACAGGGCTCGCCGGGCGGCGGTCCGCCGCCGGGACTCCTCGCGGCGCCACTCGGCGATCTTGGCGTGGTCGCCGGAGAGAAGCACCTCGGGGACGGCCACGCCGCGAAAGACCGGTGGGCGGGTGAAGCTGGGATAGTCGAGTTGCCCGGCGGTGAAGGACTCGCTGGCGAGGGATTCCGGGCGAATCGCCCCGGCCAGCAGCCGCACCGTCGCGTCGACGATCGCCAGCGCCGGTATCTCGCCGCCCGTTAAGACGAACTCGCCCAGGCTGATTTCCTCGATCGGGTAGAGCGACCCGAGGCGATCGTCGATCCCCTCGTAGTGGCCGCAGATCACGATGAGGCGGTCGAGGCCGGCGAACCGCTCGACCTCCGGCTGGTTCAGCGGCTTTCCTCCGGGACTGGTAACGGCGATGACGCGGCGCTCGCCGGCCGGCGCTTCGGCGAGGACGCGATCGAGGGCGCGGGCGATCGGCTCGAGCCGCAGAACCATTCCCGCTCCTCCGCCGAAGGGCGAATCGTCCGCCCGCTCCTTGCCGGTCAGCTCGTCGAGCAGATGGTGGTAGCGCACCTCGACGATGCCGGCGTCGACGGCGCGTCCCACGATCGACAGGCCGACGAACGGTGCGAAGACCTCCGGGAAGAGCGTGACCAGGTCGATCGTGAACATCAGGCCACCGTGTTCCGTTTGTTTGCGTTCCTGTCATCCCGCGCGAAGCCAAAGCGCGCGGCACCCAATGCCTTGGGCGCGCTGGATCGCGGCGATTTCGTTGCGGCGGAGCCGCTGCTCACGCGCGAAATCGAGGATGCGCCGCACGCGCGTCAGCGGGCGTTCTACCTGAACAAGCGCGGCGTCGCGCGCATCAATCTCGGGCGGCGCGACGACGCGCGCGCCGACTTCGAAAGCGCGCTCGAGTGCGTGCGGCGCTACGCGCCGGCGCTGACCAACATCGGAAACCTGCTGCTCGAAGAGGGGCGCGTCGACGAAGCCATTTCCGCCTACTGCGACGCGATCGCGTCCGACCACGAATACGCCGTTGCCTACGTGAACCTGGGCTCCGCCTACAAAAGGGCCGGCCGGCTTGACGAAGCCGTTCGCGCATTACGTACGGGCCTGAGAATGGAGGGTCGCAAACGCTCTCGGCCAAGGGAACGGCTATGAGCAGCGAGCAGCTCGATCAAGTTCCACTCTCCGAAGACCTTCTCGTCGTCATGCGCAACTCGGGCCGCTACGCGCAGCAGCTGCGCGAGCCGTTCATCACTGCGCGCGCGCTGCTCTTGGCGCTGCTCGACGACCAGCACGTCGGAGCGACGCTTGCCGGCGTGGTTCCACGTGAGAAGCTTCTCGAGCTGGAGCCGGTTGAGGATGCGCGCACCACGGCGGCGCGCCTCCCGGAAACCGGTTTGGCGGGGAACGAAAAATCCGCGATGCCGCGCTACGACACGCTGGCGTTCAAGCTCCCCGAAGGTACGGCCAGCGTGTGGCTCAGCCGCGAAGCGTTCAATATTTTCGTCGAAGGGGCCAATCGCGCCGAAGAGGGTTACTACCCCAAGCACTTAGCATTCGGCTTAGCGGCCGAAGCGTTGCGCACGCCAGGCGTGCTCGCCGCGCTGCGCGTCGAGCCGGGAAAAGTTACCGACGCACTTTTCCAGCTGGGCTAAGAGTCGCCGAAGTTACTTCGATTTGCCGATCGCTTCTACCGCGGTGATCTCTTCCAGATACTCGAAGAGCTGCGGCAGCGTAATCTTCTCGAGCGCGGTCTTCTCGTTGATGCGGTTCTCGTCTTCGCCGTCGTCGCGAATGTAGCAGCGCGTCTCCACGCCCCCCTCGTTCTCGCTAATGAACGACACGGCAAACCCGCGTCCCGGCATCTCGTCGTAGATGCGCATCGTCTGCGGATTGAGGATCTCGATCGAATGCGCTTGATTGTACGCGTCGAAAATCAAGATCTTGAGATGCTCGAAGTTCGTGACCTCGATGAGCCCGACGACGAAGACGTTCTTCGTAGAGAAGAATTCGTGACCGCGCGTGTTGCGGCTGGAAATTTCATAAAACACCCGATGTGCGACGAATCGGTTGAGGATCTTGCGTAGCGTCGCCAGCGAGGCCAGCGTCTCGGTACGGTTGCCGCGGGTGTAAATGATCTTCAAAGCGGATTGGCCAGCTTGGCTGGACGTAGAGGGTTGCCCTGCTAGGCGGCGCTTCCGCGGGGAGGAAGAGTAGAGCTGTGTTTTCAGTGCCCGATATTCTGGTCGTCTCCGTGCTGGCGCTCTTGCTGTTCGGGCCGGACCGGCTGCCTGGGATCATGCGGCAGGCCGGCCGGTTCATGCGCGAGATTCAGAACACCTCGCAATCCTTCGTGGCTGAGATGGAGCGTGCGGCCGATGTCTCCGAGGAGACGCGCGCACCCGAGCCGGCGCCTACTCACCCGCCAGACGGTGCCAAAGCGCCATGACGCGCGCAACGTACGCGATCGTCTCGGGATAGGGCGGAACGCCGCGGTAGCGATCGACCGCTGCCGTTCCGGCGTTATAGGCGGCGAGCGCGAGGCGATAGCGCGTTTCGCGATCGCGGCCGGCGAAGCGGTCGAGTAAGATGCGCAGATGGTAGGCGGCGCCCGCGATGTTTTGCAGCGGATCGTCAGGATCGACGCCCAATCCGTTCGCCGTTTGCGGCATTAGCTGCCCGAGGCCGCGCGCTCCCGCGCTCGATACGGCACCGGGATTCCAGCGCGATTCGACTGCGATCAGCGCGACCAGGAGCCGAGCGTCGATGCGCTCGCGATCGGATTGCGCGATGGTTGCGCTTGCAAGGGTCGCCGCGGTACCTGCGTGCAGGTTGGGATTGAAGTATTGCAGCGCGCGAGCGTAAAGCACGATGACCGCGGAGTGCGCGGTCATCATGAGTATCGCTTTCACATGGGAGCTAGTGCCCGCGCGGCGCGCGGACGCGCCTTTAGATGTTCAGGTTTTCGCGCAGCTCGGCGATGCGCTGCGATACCATCGAGCGCACCTGATTATTGATCTTCTCGCGCTGTTCGTCGGGCAGCCGCTTGTAGACGAGATAGCCGGCGGCCGAAACCAGCCCGCCGAGAAAACCGACCAGCAGCGCCTTTCCGACTTCGCCCGACGCGTCGTCGTCTTGCCTTGGCGGTTGGCCGCTGCCGAAAGCGCCCTGGTATCCGTTTGCGCCCGTGTTGGAGTTCATTGGGTGCTCCTTTGCCCTGTTAATACCACGCCGGAGGCCGCGGTGTTGCACGCCGGTCATGTTCGCGTGTGAGCCGGACTTGTTCGGGATACTGTTCGGCGATCCGTTCTATCGACAACTCGGCCGTGGTCACGATCGCGCGAAGCGCCGCGTCGTCGCGAGCGTTCTCGGGCCACCGCAGGTGCAACTCGCCCGGTTCCTGGTTGGCGTCGAGCGGGATGTCCGCGTAGGTCTCGAGCCCCAGGCGCAGCGCCTGCAAGATCGCCGAAACGGCCGCACAGACGATGTCGTTGCCGTATTCCCCGAAATCGGCGTGGCCGTGCGCAAAAACAGAGGACAGCCTCTCCTGGCTGTCCCTGTAAAACGTGACGTCTACCACGAGGGCCCCTACGGGAGCGTGATCTTGGTGATTTTGACTTCCGCGAAGCGCTGGCGATGGCCGTTGAGCTTGCGAACGCGCTTCTTCGGCTTGTAGCGGAAGACGAGAATCTTCTTATCCTGCCCGTGGCGCAACACCGTGCCGGTCACCGTGGCGCCGTCGAGCACTGGGGCCCCGACCTTCACGTCGGAACCGGCTCCGGCGAGCACGACCTTCTCGAAAGTGACGTCCGAACCAACCTCGCTGGTAAGCAGGTCGCAGCGGATGACGTCTCCCTCGGCGACTCTCAATTGCTTGCCGCCGGTCTCGATGATCGCGTACATGACTACGGTACGATAGCAGGCTGGCCTGGCCGTGTCAACGACGATACTGCCTGCTTGACGATCCGGGGCGAGGGTGGTAGAACTAGAGTAGTCTATAAAATAGAGTAGTCTAGAAAGGCTTGTTATGGTCTACCACGATTACAGTGGCCCCGGAAACGTCTGCACCGGAAAGCTCTTTTGGATCTGGGGAATCTACGCCGTCGTCATGTTATGGCTGTGGAACGGCTTGACGGCTGCCGGGCTTCCCGCCTTCGCGATTTGGGCGCTCGCCGGCGTCGCCGGAACGCTGGTGCTCCTTGCGACGCGGGAGATTTAGCGTGGACGAACAGATCAGCACCGAGCAGGCGCGCGACCACATCGAGATGGTCCAGCGCATCATCGCAGAGTCGTCGCAGCGGCTCTGCGGGGGCGGCGAGTTCTTCGTCGTGTGGGGCGCGTTCTCGGGACTCATTACCGTGTGGGGCCATCTCGTCGCGACCCGAAATCTGCCTCAGTCCTCAATGTGGGCGGGGGCGGCGTTGTTGCTTGCGTGCATCGCGTTCTCGATCGTACGCGGCCGTGCACTGCGCAACTCGGAAGTTCGCAGATCGCTGCTGCAGCGCGAGTTTTTGAACGTGCTGTGGCTGACGGTGGGCTTGGCATTCGTCGTCGATATTGCCGCGTTCAACATCTTCCCAGGGCTGGCTTCGGCGGCGATTTGGAGCTTTGCCGAAGCGATCGTGCTCTTTTATATCGGTTTGCACGGCAATCGGCGCGCCCAAGTCTGCGGAATCGCGGTCGTGGTTTCGCTGGTCGTCGCGAACTTCGTCCAGCCGCATCTCAGCGCGTACGTGCTGGCCGCCGGAATGATCGCCGGCTACTGCGGTTTCGGCATCGCCGAATTGGTGACGGCCGAATAGCTCGTGGACGACTTACTGTTGTCGAAGATACGTTTGGGCATCATCGCCCAGCTCTTGACGTCGGATTGGATCGCGTTCTCCGAGCTGCAGCGTTCGCTCGACGTGACGCAGGGCAACCTCGGCGCGCATCTCGGCAAGCTCGTCGACGCGGGCTACGTCGACGAAGAGAAAACGTTCGTCAATCGTAAGCCGCTCACCCGATATCGCTTGACACAAAAAGGACGCGGCGCATTCGTCGCTCACGTCCAACAATTGCAGTCCCTGTTGAAAGAGACGTCGTAACATGATTCTGAGTTTGAAGGACGTGCGCAAGTCGTACGGTGCGACGCGCGCGCTCGACGGAGTATCCCTGGAGGTCGATTCCGGTGAAATCGTTGCGGTTCTCGGGCCCAACGGCGCCGGCAAGACGACGGCGATAGAAGTCGCGATCGGTCTGCGCGCGCCCGACGCCGGAGACGTGCGGCTGTTCGACCGCTCGCCGCGCGATCCGCAGACGCGTTTGCGGCTCGGCGTGACGCCGCAAGACAGCGGCTTTCCCGACGCGCTCTCCGTGGAAGAGATCGTGCGCTTCGGCGCCACGCACTACCCGCGTCCCGCGAAGCCCGCGGACGTCATGAAGGCCTTTGGATTAGAGGCGCTGTCGCAGCGCCGCGCGGGTGCGCTGTCGGGCGGTGAATCGCGACGGCTGGCCGTCGCTCTCGCCTTCGTCGGCAATCCCGATCTCGTCGTCCTCGACGAGCCGACGACCGGGCTCGACGTCGAGTCGCGGCGCCGTTTGTGGGAGGTCGTTCGCGAATACGCGAGCGGCCATTCGGTGCTCTTTACGACGCACTATTTGGAAGAAGCGCAGGCGCTCGCGACGCGCGTCGTCGTCGTCGACGCGGGACGCGTGCTCTTCGACGGTTCGTCCGAAGATCTGCGCCGGCGTTTCGGCGCGCGCCGCTTGAGCTACGCGGGCCGCGACGGCGACGTCGCGGTGACGATCGACGACACCGACGAATACGTGCGAAAGCTCGTGCGCGATGGAATCGCGTTTTCGAACTTGGAAATCGTCCCGCCCACGCTCGAAGAAGCGTTTCTTACCGTGACCGGAGGTAACAAGTGAGCACGCTGCTGTTGACGCGCGCCCACGCGCGCATCGCGCTACTCGATCTGTTCCGTTCGCCGGGCTACGTCGTGCCGACGGTCGCCTTTCCGGCGCTGTTTTTCGCGCTGTTCGACTTGCAGTACGCACGAACGCAAGCGCCGGTCGCCGACGCGACCACGCTCGCGTTCATGGCGTTTGCGGTGTCGGGCGTCTGCCTCTATCAGTTCGGCGTCGGTATTGCGGCCGAACGCGGCCGTCCGTGGGAGCGCTATTTGCGCACCCTTCCGGCCTCGATCGCGGTACGCTTCGGGGCGCGAATCGTCTCGGCGCTCGTTTTTGCGGTGCTGGCCGCCGGATGCGTCGCGGTCTTTTCGCACTTCACGACACCGATCGATCTCGACGCGCAGCAATGGCTGCAGGCCGCCGCGTTCGTCATCGCCGGCGGCGTTCCGTTCGTCTTGATCGGCATCACGATCGGGTATTGGGTGTCGGCGCGCGCGGCCGTTCCCGTGGCAACGGCATTGAACTTGCTGCTTGCCTACGCCGGCGGCCTTTGGTTGCCACCGCAGTATCTGCCGCACGCCGTCCAACAACTCTCGCCGTATTTGCCCACGCGTCAGTTTGCCGATCTCTTGTGGAGCGTTTCGAGCGGAAGCGGCGCCGCGCACGCGCTCGCCGGTCTAGCGATCTATACCGCAATCTTTGCGGCGATCGCCGCGATCGGCTATCGCCGCGACGAACGCAAGCGCTACGCCTAGGGTGTCAGCGTCTCGCGGTCGACGGCGGTGCGCTGCACCGCCGCGTCGGAAAACGGCAGCGGCCACAGCCGTCCGGCGATCCACGCAGCAGCTTGATCGGTATAATGTCCCGAGCCCGGCTCGCCGGACTCGCCTTGCGGCAGCGTGATTCCGCCCGCGTCCCAGTTCCCGACGTCCCACACCGCGCGAAAACTCTGCGAGTACCCCGCGTATTGCACGTGCACCGTGAGCGAGTCGCCGTAGCCCGGCAGCGTTATGCCGTTGAGAAACTCGATCCCCAGCGCGGAGAGTTTGTGTTTCACGGGAACGGCGCCGGCGACGTCCCACGTGGGCGCGGGCCACGCGACGTTTGCGCGTACGCTCCGCGGGGAGTGCGCGACGTTGTCGAGCACCGCCGGCATGCGGCCCTTCATGCCGTGCGTGAGGGCGACGCGTAACGATTGCGCGGCGGTCGCCGCCGAGGAATCGCCGGTCATTTCGCCATTCCATTGCAGCAGCGCGCCGGCCAAGTCCGGATCGACGGCGCGTAGAGCCGGTGCCGCGCTTCGAGCCAGCTCGAGTTCGGGAAGCGATAGTGCGTCCATCTGCATGCGCGTGAAATAGGCGACGTCGTAGAGTTTGCGCGCGCGCAGCAGCTGCGCGATGCGGTACGCACGATACGGCCCGGCGAACTGCGGGCTCAAACGCAGCGGATAGCCGGGACCGTACACTTTATTGTTGGCCGACCAGACGACGCCGTTCCGCGAGGGCGCGACGTGCGGCATGAGCTCCCACGCAACCGGCGGATACGAGCGGGTTAGGTCCGACGGCGGATGAAACCGGGTTGCCCAGAGCGGATCGTCGGGAATCGGTCCGGCCATGTGGTACGCGACGCGGCCCGACGAGTCGGCCAAGACGAAGTTGTGCGTAGGACCCTCCCACGCGCGCAACGCCGAAAGGGCAGCCTCGATCGACGGAGCGTCGTTGAGCTCGTAAAACGCGGTGCCCGGAAACGATGGATGGTCGTACGCGCGCCAGCGGACGAGCACGAATCGGCCGTCGCCGGTCGTCACGCCAAACTCGCGTGCGGTGCTGTAGAATTTGCGCTGGACGCTCCCACCGAATCGAACCGCGAACGTTTCGGTGCGCCACCCGGCCGCGTCGAGCTGCTTAGGCGGAGCGAAGACCGATAGCGACGCCGTGGTTCCGTCGGTCATGCCCCACGCGAGGTGCTCGTTGTGGCCCAGCAGTACGCCCGGTTCTCCCGGCAAGGTCGCGCCGGCGGCGTGAATTTGCGGCGAATGCAGATCGACGAGATACCAAATCCCCGGAATGGAAAGGCCAAGATGAGGATCGTTCGCGAGCAGCGCGCGTCCGGTGGCGCTGCGTTGCGCGCCGGCCGCCCAGTTGTTGCTTCCTACCGGCGCTCGCGCGTCGGCCAGTATCGAAAGCAGCGACGGACGTTGAGGGCACGGTTTCCCCGGCGCCATCCCTTCCAAGCCTTGCGTCACCGGCGCGTCGTAACACGGATCGGTCAGCGGAAAAAGCGCGGCGAGCAGTTTCGCGCCGCCTTTTCGGTACGCGGCGTCGCGAGGTGCGATCGCGTTCCAGTCGTCGATAAGGTCGAGCACTTCAGCCATACCGATCGCCAGCGAATCCGCGGGCGTCCACGGCTTTGGCTTATATGCGAGCAAACGGAACTCCACCGGTAAGGGCTCGCGCCGGATCGCGGCATTGACGCCGTCCGTAAACGCGACGACGATCGAGCGCGACCGCAAATCCATGCGCTGCCATTGAGCGCCCGTGATAAAGCGCACCGGTACGGAACGCTCGTCTTCATCGGTCGCAAGCGCCGTACGCCCGAAGACTTCGGCGAGATCGCCTTCGACGAAGCGACGGAGCAGGTCCATTTGAAACAGGCGGTCCGACGCTTCGACGTATCCCTGCGCAAAAAAGAGATCGTGCGCGTTGGCGGCGATGATGTGGGGAACGCCGCGATTGTCGCGCAGAACGTTCACCGTGCCGCGCAAGGGCAATCCGCTGACGACGCCGGTATACCGTGCGTGCGCGCGCATGCCGAAAGCGAGATTGACGACTTGCGCCAAGATCGCGACGGCGACGATCAGCAGCACGACCGCCGCAGTGCGGAGAGCGATTTTCATCCCGGGCGCTTACGCGTCGACGTAGACGTCGTCGCCTTCAATCGTTACCGGAAACGTCATCAACGGGATGACGGCGGGAAGCGTCAGCGCGTCGCCCGTGCGAACGTCGAAAGTCGCGCCGTGCCGCGGGCAGACGACGGTTTCCCCTTCGAGCGTTCCTTGATCGAGCGGACCGCCGTCGTGCGTGCACACGTCTTCGATCGCGTAGATCGTTCCGTTGGCGTTGCAAAGCAGAAGCTCGATGCCGTCGGCGACGACGCGAAGCGTCGTTCCCGGAGCGACGTTGGCGGTCTTGGCTACCTTTCTACGCATGACCCGCGCTTCGTCGATGGCCGCGGCGGGGCCCGCTTACTCGTCGGGCACGCGTCCCGAGGGACGCGCCGTCAGGAAATACGTCGGCGGCGTGGGTGCGGGAATCTCGTGAAACGTCAGCGGCACTTGCGTGTAGTCGAATCCGTCCTGCATGCTCGCCGCGCGCGCGTCCGAATAACCGTCGGCAACCGATCCCAGCGCCGGCAGATCGAACGTCTCTTCCACGAACTTCAGGACGCTGCCGAACTCGTATTGCGTGTGAACGACGCTTCCCGGCCGTACGTACGGCGAGATCACGATGCACGGCACGCGAATGCCGAGACCTTTGAAATCGAGTTGCGGCGGCGGCACGTGATCGTACCATCCGCCGAAATCGTCCCACAGGACGAAGATCGTCGTGCTGTTCCAGTACTTGCTCTGACCGACCGCGTTGACGACGGCAGAAACCCACGACGGCCCGAGCGACGTGCCGCTGCCGCCGTGATCGGACCATTGCCAATCGGGCACGACCCACGTCACGCCGGCGAGCCGGCCCTTTGCGACGTCGCTCAAAATCGAAGACGACGGGGTGATGACGTTGTGCCAATCCGGTCCGTAGCGAACGCTCTTGACCGATCCGAACGGCGACCACGCGCCTTGAATCCAATCGTCGATCGCCGGGGCGTAATACTTCCAAGAAATGCCGGCGGCATCGAGCGTATCGGCCAGCGTGCGCAATCGCACCAGGCACGGGAACGGGCCGTTACTCTTATAGATGCCTTTGGAGTTGAGCGTCGGCGTGGTCGTGCCCGCGGGCGCGTCGCAGTCCCACGGAGCTTGCGACGGAAAGTCCACGAGCGCCTTGGTGGGCGCGATATTGGTCGTCGACGCGATGAGCTCGATGTGCGCCGCCCAGCTTTCACCGTGTTCAGTGGGAAACATGTGGTCGGCCAGCTCGAACTGTTCGGCCATTTTCCAGTACGGCGCGCTTTGCGTGCGGCTCACGTAGCCGTACGCGTAGCGGCCGGCCGTGCCGCCGTTGGACGGATTTAAGTTGAACCCGTCCATCTTGCCGTTGTCGTAGCTGCGGACGCTGTCGCCGTAGGTGTTGTCGATATCGGGTCCGGCGAGCGACACTTCGTGCAGTTTCACGCGCCGGCCGTTGCTCATCCGGCCGTATCCTAACGTGTCGGCGTTGGGGAACCCGTAAAACATGTTATCGAGCGTCCGGTTTTCCTGAACGATGATGACCACGTGCTGAATCGGCGTCACAGCCCTGTCATCCTGAGCCCCGAAGGGCAGGGCGCCTCGCATGTTAGGCGACGAGCACGCCGCGAGCGCGACGACAAAGAAAAGAAGGAGATAGCGCATGCTCAATAAGCAGTCGGCAAAGACTGCTTATTGGATTAGCGGAGGCTATCTAGCCGACTGCGCCTTCCATTTCCATTTTGACGAGGCGGTTGAGTTCGACCGCGTACTCCATCGGCAGCTCCTTCACGAAGAAGTCGAAGAAGCCGTTGACGATCATGGCGGTCGCGTCGGCCTCGGACAGGCCGCGGCTCATCGCGTAGAAGAGCTGATCCTCGCCGATCTTGCTGACGCTGGCCTCGTGCTCGACGGTCGAGCGCTGCTCGTGAATCTTCATCGTCGGCTTGGTGTCGCTCGACGACTCTTCGTCCATAATGAGCGCGTCGCAGCGCACGCGCGTCTTTGCGCCCGTCGCGCCCGAATGCACCTCGACCAAACCGCGGTAGGTCGTCTTGCCGCCGTGTGCGCTGACGCTCTTGTTCGTGACGACCGACGTCGTATTGGGTGCGACGTGAATGACTTTGGCGCCGGCGTCCTGGTGCTGTCCTTCGCCCGCGAACGCCATCGACAGAATCTCGCCGCGCGCGCCCTCGCCCATCAAATAGATCGCCGGATACTTCATCGTCAAGCGAGAGCCGATGTTGCCGTCGACCCACTCCACGGTGGCACCCTTGTACGCGACCGCGCGCTTCGTGACGAGGTTGAAGATGTTGCGATACCAGTTTTGGATCGTCGTGTAACGGATCGACGCGCCCTCGAGCGCGATGAGCTCGACGACGGCCGAGTGCAGCGACGCCGTCGAAAATTTCGGTGCGGTGCAGCCCTCGATGTAGTGCACCTTCGCGCCCTTGTCGGCGATGATCAAGGTGCGTTCGAACTGGCCCATGTTCTCCGCGTTGATGCGGAAGTAGGCCTGCAGCGGCATCTTGACTTCGACGCCCGGCGGCACGTAGATGAACGATCCGCCCGACCACACCGCCGAGTTGAGCGAGGCGAACTTGTTGTCGCCCGGCGGAATGACGGTCGCGAAATACTTCTTGACGATCTCCGGATGTTGCTTGACGGCCGTGTCCATGTCGCAGAAGAGCACGCCTTGCGACTCGAGCTCTTTACTGACGTTGTGATAGACGACTTCCGACTCGTACTGCGCGGAGACGCCGGCCAAAAACTTGCGCTCGGCTTCCGGGATGCCCAGCCGGTCGAACGTGCGCTTGATGTCGTCGGGAACGTCGTCCCACGAGCGTTCGGTCTTGTCGGTCGACTTCACGTAATAGTGGATGTCCGAGAAATCGATCTCGCCGAGCAGCTTGGAATCGCCCCACGCCGGCATGGGCTTGCTTGCGAAGAGCTCGTACGCTTTGAGGCGGAACTCCCGCATCCACTCCGGCTCGTCTTTCATGCTGCTGATGCGCGCGACGATTTCCGGCGTCAGGCCTTTGTCGGACTTAAAGACGTAGTTCTCCGCGTCGTGGAAGCCGTGGCGATAGTCGCCGATTAGCTCCTGGGGCGAGACGGCGGTCTCGATTTTTGTCGCCATACGTTCTGAGCCTACTTCCCAACCACTATATAGTCAAGATAGTGAAGTAGTACCTTCAGAATCTTTCTTTAAAAACACATTATGGTTCTTAAGGGGTTTACAGGCGACCCTAGTAGCCGTATCATTGTTGGCCGGTCCCTGTGAAGAGCAGGGCCAGACGGGCTGCGGGTGGCGCAGCTCACGGTTTAAGGGAGGCACGCCCTTACGTGCCATCGCGGCGAGTCGCCCGTGCACCGCAAAAGCGCCGGCAAGAGCTCGTCGATAGGTCGGGGACGTGACTGCACCGCAGGCGCCAGCCGACGAAGTCCGGAGGTGGGATTCCCCCAGGGTCAAGGAGACCTACGAAATTGAAGGCACTCGGACGGCACATTGTGTGCGAATTCTCGGGCTGTGACCCGATGCTGCTTTCGGATGTCGACGGCATCCACACCATGATGATCGCGGCCGCCAGGGCCGCCCGCGCTACCGTTATGGAAAGCGCTTTTCACCGTTTTGAGCCCCAGGGCGTTTCCGGCACCGTCATCCTGGCCGAATCGCACCTTTCCATCCATACCTGGCCTGAGAAGGGCTACGCCGCCATGGACTTCTACACGTGCGGCGACCATACCGACCCGTGGCTCGCGTGCGACCTCGCGGCCGATTCGCTGCAAGCCAAGAGCGTCCTCACCACCGAGTTCAAGCGCGGAATCGAAAAGAGCGACGGCGAGTTCTCGCACGTCGTTAGCGCGGATCGCGATCTGCGCGTTCTCACCGCTTAATCGCTCTGCGGGGCGAGGCAGCGCTTTCTCAGGAAAACGTACATATCGCCTGCCGGAACGTTCGGCAGGCGACGGTCGTTGTACGTCCAAACTGGCCTTTCCTGACCCGCTCTCTGTGAGGTGAAAGTTTTCCATTATGCGCTTTTCTATGATTCGCACCGGTGTTGTCGCATCGGCTGCGGCAGTTGCACTTGCGGCATGCGGCGGATCGCACGGCGTCGTTCCATCGACAGCGTTCATGCCGTCGATGCTAAGTAAGTCGACTGCGCCGACGACCTGTCCCGCTAATCCGCCCCAGCCGGCGTGGATCTTCAAGGGATCGTGTGTGATCTCGAAGCTGCCGACGAAGGGCAGAAAGTTCACACTCGCCGCCTACAAAGGCTTCGCCGTAACGGTGACGATACCGAAGAATACTGCTACGGGCAATCCCGCCTTCGTTCTCGTCGACGCGGTCGGCGGAAAGACCAAAGACATCGCGCCTTACAAAGGCAAGGCGTTTCCGCCAATCTCGACGAGCCGCGGCAAATCGGTGATCAACATCGAAGCCGTCAACGCATTTCCCGGTCTGAAGTTTACCGGCGGAAGCTTGATCGTGTCCGTAACCGCGCAGAAACTTCCGGGAAATACTTGCACCGTTGCGGTCATCCAGCAAAAGGGCACCAAGTTCTCTTGGTTCTCGATTCCGATTCTGCCTTCGGTAAAGGGTAACGTCATTACCGAGAAGATCGCCGGAGGCGCCGTCGGCACGTTGTTCCCGAGCGGACTACCCGCCGGGCCGCTGTTCTTCAACGCCGCCTGCAAGTAACGCGCCGCTCGTAAGCGTAACAAGCAAAACCCCGCTTGACCGGCGGGGTTTTTCTTTTTGGCACGCAAGATAGTCCGCCCAAATTCCGGAGGGCAGCATGAGTCTTTCTACAGTTCGCAACGTCGCCGCAGCCGTCGGTGCGGCAATCCTCTTCGCTGCGTGCGGCGGACACGGCGTGATTCCGTCGCAGAGCGGCGCGCCCGGTTTTAACGCCGTGACTCCCGAGGCGACGGGGCCGTGCTACACGCACGCGGTTCAACCCGCGTGGATTTTCGAAGGCTCGTGCAACGTCAAAAAGCTGCCGCCAAAGGGCCTATCCCTCACGCTGGCGCCATATAAAGGCATCACCGTAACCGTCGCGATGCCCAAGAACAACTCCAAGGGAAATCCGAGCCTCGCGCTCGTCGACGCCGTTGGTGGCAAGGCTAAAGACATCAAGCCCTTCAAAGGCAAGGCATTCCCGGCGCTTCCCAAGACCGCCGGTAAATCGGTGATCTACATCGAGGCGGTCAACCCGTTCGCTGGTCTGAAGTTCACCGGCGGAAACCTGATCGTAATGGTCAAAGCGAAGAAGCTCCCCGGCAAAACGTGCGGCGTCGCGATCCTGCGACAAAACGGCAAGAAGTTCTCGTGGTTCTCGATTCCAATCCGGCCCACGGTAAGCGGTAACACCATCAACGAAAAAATTTCGGGAGGTGCCGTGGGCACGTTGTTCCCGAACGGACTCCCGGCCGGCCCCCTATACTTCAACGCCGCCTGCAAGTAGCGGCGCAGCGATAACATGCGAAAACCCCGTCTCACCGGCGGGGTTTTTCATAGGTGGCCGACGTTTTTCGTCTAATCTGAGCGCTCCCATGCCCAAGACCGAGCACTGGCAGTGGTACGTCGAAGAGTCGGCGCCCACGGAGCAGCATCATCACGCGATCGATCGCGTCTATTACGCGGGCCGTTCGGAGTTTCAGCAAGTTGCCGTCATCGGAACGCCGGTGTTCGGCAAGATGCTCGTTCTCGACGGCGACACGCAGAGTTCTCAGGGCGACGAAAAGATCTATCACGAGAGTCTCGTCCACCCGGCGCTCGCGGGTGCCGCCGATCGCGGCGACGTGCTGATTCTCGGCGGCGGCGAGGGTGCGACCTTGCGCGAAGTCCTGCGCTGCTCGGACGTCAAGCGCTGCACGATGGTCGACATCGACGGCCTCGTCGTCGAGCTCTCCAAGCAGCATCTGCCGGAGTGGTCCGACGGGGCGTTCGACGATCCGCGCGCGAGGGTGATCGTGGGCGACGCGCTGGCCTTCATGCGCGACGACAAGGATCGCTATGGCACCGTCATCTCGGATCTCACCGAACCGCTGGAAGACTCGCCGAGCAACGTCCTTTTCAACGAGGACGTCTTCAAGCTCATCAAGTCGCGGCTGGCCGACGGCGGCGTGTACGTGCTGCAAGCCAGCACGGCCTCGTTCCACAACTACTCGCTGCACTGTAAGATGGCGCGGACGTTGCGGCGTCACTACGAGCACGTGACGTCGTTCTTCACCTACGTTCCGGCGTTCGATACCGACTGGGCGTTCCTGGCCTGCAGCGACCGCGTCGACCTCGCCGCGCTCGATGCGCCGGCCGTCGACGCCTACGTGCGCGGGCTGCGTGGTCAGAACTTTTTCTACGACGCGATCACGCATCGGCGGCTCTTCTCGCTGCCGCTGTACTTACGCCGCGCGCTTGCGGCAGCGGGAGATACGTTCTGATGGTCGACCGGCAGCATCGCTTTGCGGGGAAGACTGCCGTCGTCACCGGCGGCGGAACGGGATTGGGACGCGCGATGGCGCTCGCGTTCGGGCTCGAAGGCGCCGAGGTGTGCGTCATTGGGCGCCGTCAAGAGAAGCTGGACGAAACGGTCGCGTCGATCGCGGCCGAAGGCGGAAAGGCGTTCGGGCTCGCCGCCGACGTTCGCGACGCGGCCCGCATCGAAGCCGTGATGAAGGAGATCGTCGAACGCACCGGGCGCATCGACGTGCTGGTCAACAACGCCGCGGGCAACTTCGTCTGCCCGTCGGAAGAACTCTCGCCCAACGGGTTCAAGAGCGTCGTCGACATCGTGCTGCTCGGCACGTTCTATTGCACGCGCTTCGCATTCGACGCGCTCAAAGCGTCCCGCGGCTCGATCGTCAACATCATCGCGGCCTACGCGTGGAGCGGCGAACCCGGCGCGGTGCATTCCGCGAGTGCCAAGGCCGGCGTGCTCGCGATGACCCGAACCCTGGCCGCCGAATGGGGGCAGTTCGGGATTCGCGCAAACGCGATCTCGCCCGGCCCGATTCACACCGAGGGTACCGACAAAAACCTTTGGAGCGTCGCGAACGTCGAGGAGCTCGTGCGTAAATCGGTGCCGCTCGGCCGCCTCGGCGAGCCGTCGGATATCTCCAAAGCCGCGCTGTGGCTGGCTTCGGACGACGCCGCCTGGGTGAGCGGCGCTACCTTGGCCGTCGACGGCGCGCAATGGCTGCACGGCGGAACCCTCAACTTCCGGGAAGCTTACGACACCATACGTGGAATGATGGCCCGACAGTCATGAGCATCGATTACAGCCAGGCGCCGCACGCCTGGGAAAAAGAGAAGGGTAACTTCGTCGGCCTCCTCGACCTCAAACTCGAGAGCATGGAGCACGGCAAGGCGGTCATGCGCATGCCGTTCCGCCCGGAGATCACCAACGGCACGGGCGCGGTTCACGGCGGCGCGATCGTCAGCCTCTGCGATACCGTGTTCTACTGCGCGCTCGCGTCGATCTTCGGCCGCGAGCAAGATACGACGACGGCGTCGCTGCAGTGCAATTTTCTGCGTCCGGCCTTGCCGCCGCACGATCTCATCGCCGAAGCGCGCGTGTTAAAAGCCGGCCGGCGAATCGTCTACGGCGAAGTCTACGTGCGCAGCGGTGAAAAGATCGTCGCGCACGCGACCTTAAACTTTCTCAACAGCTACGACAACGAGCGCCCGGCGGGCAGTCATTCCAAATGGCCCACAGCACCGAAGTGACGCTTAAGCGGACCGCGTTGTACGACGAGCACGTCGGCGCGGGGGCGCGCTGCGTGCCGTTTGCCGGCTTCGAAATGCCCGTGCAGTACGCCGGCATTCTGAAGGAACACGACGCCGTTCGCCACCGGGCCGGCCTGTTCGATCTTTCGCACATGGGCCAGTTCTATCTGTACGGCGACGACGTGGCGGCGTGGGCGGATACGCTGACGATCAACGCGGTCGAAACGATGAAACCGCTGCAGGCGCGCTACAACATCTTTTGCAACGAGCGCGGCGGCGCTCACGACGACACGATTTTCTACCGTCTCGACGGGCGCTGGCTGCTCGTCGTCAACGGCGCCAATGCCGACAAGATGTGGGCGCATCTGCAGGCGCATCTGCCGTCGTCGGGCGTTCGGCTCGAGAGCCGCCACGGCAGTGCGGCGCTCATCGCGATTCAAGGGCCGAAATCGGTTGCGATCCTGCAGCCGCACGTCGCCGGTCTGGACTTGGCGTCGATGAAGTATTATTTCTGCGCGGAAAGCCAGGTCGAGGGCGTTCCGGCAGTGATCGCACGCACCGGTTATACCGGCGAGGACGGATTCGAGCTCTTCGTCGACGGTCCGCAAGCGCCCGAACTCTGGAGCCGTTTGCTGCGCGAGCATCGAGCGGATGGATTGGAGCCGTGCGGGCTGGGCGCGCGCGACGTGCTGCGCTTGGAAGCCGGCATGCCGCTGTACGGTCACGAGCTGACCGAAGAGATCACGCCGGTGCAAGCCGGTCAAACGTGGGCGCTCAAGTTGAACAAGCCGCAGTTCGTCGGTAAAGAAGCGCTGGCCGAACAGCTCGCGGCGGACACGTACGCGAGAATCGTCGGCGCGATCATGGAAGGTCGCGCTCCGGCGCGCGAAGGGTATCGCGTCTTTTTCGACGGCGCCGATGCCGGCGAAGTGCGCAGCGGTTCGCTCGCGCCCTCGGTTGAAAGCAAACCGATTCTGACGGCGCTGGTCTCGCCGCGCGCGGCCGCGCCCGGTACCAAGCTGCAAGTCGAGATCCGCGGCACCAAGCACGATGCGACCGTCGTGCCGCTGCCGTTCTACAAACGTCAAAAGTAAGGAGATCCAAGCGTGGCGGTGCCCGGAAACCTGTTGTACAGCAAAGAGCACGAATGGGTGCAGATCGACGGCGATACGGCGACGATCGGCATCACGGATTACGCGCAGAACTCCCTCGGCGATATCGTCTACGTCGAGCTGCCGAAGGTCGGCGCCAAGATCGAGCAGTTTGGAAACGTCGGCGTCATCGAGTCGGTCAAGGCCGTCTCCGATCTCTTCACGCCGATCTCGGGCGAAGTTCTGGAAGTCAATTCGTTTCTCGACAACGATCCGGCCGCGGTGAACAAGGATCCCTACGGCCAAGGATGGCTGCTCAAAGTGCGCGTCGGCAATACTGCCGATACCGGAAACTTGCTCTCTCCCGCCGACTACGAGAAAATCGCGACGGATTAAACCGTGTATACACCGCACACCGAAGCCGATATTGCGGCGATGCTCGAAGCGATCGGCGTTGGATCGCTCGACGACTTACTCCGCGTTCCCGACGCCGTCGCGCTCAAAGACCGGCTCGACGTCGTTCCGGCACTGCCCGAATACGGAATCGCGAAGCGCTTCGAGCACTTCGCGAGCAAAAACTCGGCCGCCGGCCTTCGCTCGTTCCTGGGCGGGGGCGCCTACCGTCATTACGCGCCGCCCGCGATCGCGGCGCTCGCAATGCGCGGCGAGTTCCTGACCGCGTATACGCCGTACCAAGCCGAGGTTTCGCAAGGCTATCTGCAAGCGATCTACGAGTGGCAAACGTACATTTGCCTGCTCACCGGCATGGATATCGCGAACGCATCAGTCTACGACGGCGCGACCGCGCTAGCCGAAGGCGCGATCATGGCGCTCAACGAGACCGGGCGCAAGAAGATTCTCGTTTCGTCGGCGGTTCATCCGAACTATCGCGCGGTACTCAAGACGTATTGCGACGGCCTCGACGTCTCGGTCGATGAAGTTCCGTTCACCGGCGACGGCACGACCGATCTCGCGGCCATAGAAAAAGCGGTAGCGAGCAACGCATACGCGGCTGTCGCGCTGCAGTCGCCGAACTTCTTCGGCAACGTTGACGTGTTGTCGCGTCCCGTGCTCGACGCCGTCGTCGCCGCCGAAACGATTCCGATTGCGGTCGTCGCCGAAGCGCTGTCGCTGGCCGCCTTGGCGGCGCCGGCATCGTGGGGTGCGGAGATCGTCGTCGGCGAAGCGCAGAGCTTCGGCGTTCCAGTCGCCTACGGCGGCCCGTACGCCGGCTTCATCGCCTCCACGGCGGCGCACATGCGCCGGATTCCCGGGCGTCTGGTCGGCAAGACGGTGGACAACTCCGGCCGTACCGCGTACGTGCTCACGCTGCAGGCGCGCGAACAACACATCCGGCGCGAGCGCGCGACGTCGAACATCTGCACGAACCAAGCGCACTGCGCGCTGATCGCGACGATCTATCTCGCGTTGATGGGCAAGACCGGTCTGCGCGACGTTGCAGCGCTCAACCTGGAGCGCTCGCGCGAGCTCGCCACGGCCGTCTCGTCGATCGAGGGCGTCGATCTGAAGTTTACCGCGCCGTTCTTCAACGAGTTCGTCGCCGACGTCCACCGCGACGCGGCCGGCGTTCTCGCGCAGCTTCAAGGGCGGGGAATTCTTGGAGGCATCGAACTCGGGCGCTTCTATCCCGAGCTCAAAAACTGCTTGTTGATGACGGCTACGGAGCTGACCAGCTCCGGCGATATCGCCGCGTTGGCGGCCGCGCTGCAAGAAATCGTCGGGGTTCCCGCTCATGCTTGATACCTCGCAGTCGCCGCTGATTTTCGAGCTCGGCCAAGAGGGCCGCGCGAACCGCTACGTCGACGCCGGACCGCCGCTCGAAACGTTCCTTCCGAAAGCGGCCTTGCGCGACGATCTTCCGCTGCCCGACAACAGCGAACTCGACGTGGTCCGGCATTTCACCAAGTTGTCGCACCGGACGTTCGGCATCGATCTCGGCTTCTATCCGCTCGGCTCGTGCACGATGAAGTACAACCCGCGCGTGAACGACGCCATGGCGAGCAAACGTGAGTTCGCCGAGCTGCATCCGTACGCGCCCGACGAGCTTGCGCAGGGCGCGCTGCAAGTGATGTGGGAGCTCGAGCGGACGCTCAGCTCGCTTTTCGGGATGGCGGCGTTTTCCCTCAATCCTTCGGCTGGAGCGCATGCCGAACTCGCCGCGCTGTTGATCGCCAAGAAGTACTTCAAGGATCGCGGCGAGACGGTTCGCGATAAAGTCATCGTTCCCGACACCGCTCACGGAACCAATCCGGCGTCGGCGGCGATGTGCGGCTTCAAAGTCATCTCGCTGCCCAGCGACGCGCGCGGCCGCGTCAGCGTGGACGAAATCAAGAAGGTCCTTGGACCGGACACGGCCGTCTGCATGATGACCAATCCGAACACGCTGGGCCTGTTCGAAGACCACGTGCACGAGATCACCGCCGCGGTTCACGCCGCCGGCGGCTTGATGTACTACGACGGCGCCAACGCCAACGCGATCATGGGCAACGTACGTCCCGGCGACATGGGTTTCGATCTCATGCACCTCAACACGCACAAGACGTTCACCATTCCGCACGGCGGCGGCGGCGCGGGTCATGGCCCCGTCGGCGTGGCCGCGCATCTGGTCGAGTATTTACCGACGCCCATAGTCACGGCGACGTCGAAAGAAAACGGCGACGCCAACGCCGCGCCCAGCGATCGCATGACGTTTCGGCTCGATTTCAACCGGCCCAAGTCGATCGGACCGATGCGCTCGTTCTGGTCGAACTTCGCGCACGCCGTGCGCGCGCTGGCCTATATTTACGCCAACGGCGCGGAAGGGCTCAAGCGCGTCTCGCAGCTCGCGGTGCTCAATGCGAACTATCTGCGCGTGCGAATCGCCGAGTTCTTGGAGACGCCTTATCCGGAGATCTGCCGTCACGAGTTCGTCTGTTCGGCGCAGCAGCTCAAACGCGATACCGGCGTCAAAGCGCTCGACATCGCCAAAGCGCTGCTCGACCGCGGCTACATGGCGCCCACGATGTACTTTCCGCTCATCGTTCCGGAGTGCTTGATGATCGAGCCGACCGAGACGGAGTCGAAGGAGACCCTCGACACGTTCGTCGAGGCGATGCGCGAGATCGTCGCGCAAGCAAAGAGCGATCCGCAAGCGCTGCTCGACGCTCCGGTCAATACCGTCGTCGGCCGCGTCGACGAAACGCGTGCCGCGCGTCAGCCCGACTTGCGGTGGAAGCCCTAACGAAGTAGCTATTCGCCGGGTTCGAGGTCGGCGAAGGCTTCGGCGACGTCGAAACGCAGCCACGGGACTGCTGCGTGCTCGAAGAAGTCGGTCGACGAAAACTCCGTGGCTCCGTTGCGATCGTACGCGACGATGCGCCGCTCTTCGGGCAGCACGTCGAGCACGAGGAGCGCGCCGCCGTCCAGATAGGCTTGCACCTTCCAAAGCACGTT
The DNA here is from genome assembly GCA_036488875.1 of Candidatus Baltobacteraceae bacterium. NCBI lineage: Bacteria > Bacillati > Vulcanimicrobiota > Vulcanimicrobiia > Vulcanimicrobiales > Vulcanimicrobiaceae > Vulcanimicrobiaceae bacterium. The sequence goes on from DASXGW010000004.1 coordinate 582,716, forward strand.
CTTCATCCGATCGCTCGGCGAGCGGACTTCGATCGCGACATCGGGCGCAAAGGGAGGCTCTTGCTGCTGCTCTTGCGCAAGCGGGCGCCAGCGTTCGTACGAGACGAACGCAATGTCGGGGACGAGCGACGTCCGCTTTCCCTTACGCTCGTCCAGCGCGAAACGCCACTCAGTGCCCCAGGTTCCGCGGCCTTTACCTAGGCGGCGGACGATTCCGCACAGCGCCCACTGCACCACGGCGTGGCGGTGCTTTGGGCTCACCTTGGGAACGGGCCGTCCTGCGAGCCATTCGACGTAGGGCTTTTTGTCGTCGGAAATGCGAAGCGCCATGTCACGCATAGCTTATCACGCCGCTGCGGGCTTGCGTCTAGACCGCTGCGCGACCGAACGCTTCAGCAGACGCTCCAAACGCTTCGGATGGCTGCGCCGCTTGAGCAGTTGAATTACGAAACGCTCCTCCGCTCGCAATCCACGCGTGCTCGGCCTTGACGCCGCGGTTTGTTCGAGCTTGCCGGCATCCATGTACGCGGCCAGCACTTCGGGATGAACGTAACATTTGCGACAGACGGCAGCCGTGTTGCCAAGATGCCGTGCCACGTCGCGCACGGCCTCTAAGACGTTGCGCTTGCGATCGGTAACCGTCGCGGCTTCGTCCATCTGCGAGAGCGCGACCGCGCAGCGTACGGTGCCCATCCACGTCCGGAAATCCTTAGCCGTGAAATCGCCGCCGGAGATCTCGCGGATGTACTCGTTGACTTCGTTCGATCCGACGCGATGCACATCGCCGTCGTCGCCGACGTAATCGAACAGCCGTTGATCGGGCAGTTCCTGGCACGCGCGAACGATTTTGGCAAGCCGGTGATCGATGACGCGCACGTCGTGTGCCACGCCGCTCTTGCCGCGAAAGCGAAACGTCAGTTTGCTGCCGTGAACCCATGCGTGACGGTTGCGTAAAGTCGTCAGACCGAACGACTGATTCGCGCGCGCGTACTCGTCGTTGCCGACCCGCACGGCGGTGATCTCCAGCAGCGCCACGACCGCCGCCAGGACCTTTTCTCGATCGAGGTCCTTGCGCCGTAAATCGGCGGCGACGCGCCGGCGAATGCGCGGCAGCGCCGCCGCGAAATCGAGCATGCGGGCGTATTTGTTTTCGTCGCGGACCTCGCGCCAGCGCTGATGGTAGCGGTACTGCTTGCGGCGCCGCGCGTCTCGGCCGGTCGCCTGAATGTGACCGCGCGGGTCGGGGCAGATCCACACGTCCTCGTAGGCCGGCGGAACGGCGAGGCTTCGGATCCGGGCGAGAACCGCAGGGTCGCGCACCGGCCGCCCGTCGGGGCCCACGTACGTGAAGTGCCGCCCGCGCCGTAGCCGCCGGATGCCGGGGGCGTCGTCGCTGACGTATCGGAGGCCGTTCTCACGGGCAGTACAAGCAAGCGGCTGGATCACGTTAAAAGGCTTACCCTTTTTGCAGGCTCTTCTTGGGCCCGGAGGCTATAATGGGAGTAATCGGGGGGCACGGCAACGAGCCCCCTTCCACGTCCTCCAGCACGGGTTGATGACATGCGGATCAAGTACGAAGTGTCAGCGGGCGGGCTGCTCTTACGTCGTCGCGATTCGACTTTCGACGCGCTTTTGATCGGGCGCGGCGAGCCTCCACGCGTTTGGACCCTGCCGAAGGGGCACGTCGAAGCTCGTGAATCCAACGAGCAAGCGGGACTGCGTGAAGTTCGCGAAGAGACGGGCTGCTGGGGCGAGATCGTCACCCGGCTCAACGAGATCTCGTATTGGTTTTACGTAGGTAAAGCCAAGCACCGCAAGTCGGTGACGTTCTTCCTGATGCGTTATCTGTCGGGCGATCCGGCCAATCACGACCATGAGGTCGACGACGCGCGCTGGTTCGATCTCGCGCAGGCCCGCAAGACGCTCAAGTACGTCAACGAGAAGCGCCTCATCGACATGGCCCTCGAGTACATTGCTGCCAATCCGGCCGCGTTCGGCGAAGAGCCCGCGGTAGCAGCGCAAAAGACGTCTTGAACCAGACCGAGTCCGCCGAAACCCTGGCGCCGGTCGACCAGGGTGGCTGCCGCGTGCAGCTCGACGTTTTCGACGGGCCGCTCGACCTGCTGTTGAGCCTGATCAAAGAACAGCAGCTCGACATCGCGACCGTCCCGCTGGCCAGCGTTGCCGAACAGTACCTCGATTACGTCCGGATGATGGAAGCACTCGACGTCGAGGTCGCGGCCGAGTATCTCGTAATTGCGGCAACGCTCGTGTACTTGAAGAGCAAAGCGTTGCTGCCGCCCATTCCGCAAGAGTTCCTCGACGAAGAGGCCGAGACGCCCGAAGAGGTCGAGGAGCGTCTGCGCCGGCGCTTGATCGCTTACTCGAAGTATCGCGAACTGGGCGAACAACTGCGCTCGCGGCAAGAGGAGTCGAGCGGCTTCTTTTACCGCGAGTCCGGCGACCCGGCGGGCGAGATCGTGCAGCGGTACGACATCGATCCGGAGAAGCTCAAGCGCGCGTTCCTGGCGATGCTCAGCCAGGCTCGCCCGGAGAAGCGGTCGATCGCGCGCGAGCGCGTTTCACTGATCGCGTCGATGGATTACATCGTGCGCAGCGTCAAGGAGCACGGAGAAGTGTTCTTCTCGGCGCTCTGTCACGAACTCGGAATGACGCGTGAGGTCGTAATCGTCACGTTCCTGGCGATATTGGAGCTGATTCGCCGGCACCGCATCGATTTCGATCAGCCCGAGCTCTTCGACGACATTCGTTTGTTCGCTTACACCCGCAAAACCGAAGGAGTACCGCAATAGAAAGCCCGGAACTCTTGGAGAGCCCCGAACTCCTCGAAGACGCCGTTCTGCGCTTGACCGCTCCAGTCGAGGCACTGCTCTTCGTCGCGGGCGAGCCGCTCTCGATCAAGCAGATCGCAAAGCTCGTGCGCGCGACCGAAGTCGAAGTCGCCGCGACGTTGCAGCGCATCGAGACCGATTATGCCGAACGCGGCGTTGTGCTGCGCGAAGTTGCCGGCGGTTACCGTTTCGCCACGTCGCCGCTGGCACGGGCCGCGGTCGAAGCCTATCTCTTACCGCCGAAAACGACGCTCTCGACGCCGGCGATGGAAGCGCTCGCGATCGTGGCGCACATGCAGCCGGTGACCAAGAGCGAGATCGAGTCGATTCGCGGCGTGAACTCCGACAGCGTCGTCAACACGCTTCTTGACAGAAATTTGATCGCGGAAGCCGGGCGAAAAGACGTAGTCGGCCGTCCGATGCAGTATAAGACGACCGGATTCTTTCTCGAGTCGTTCGGACTGCGCTCGCTCGACGAGCTGCCGCAGCTCGAGCTCGACCCGGGTCAACCCCTCGAACTCAATCTTGTAGCGGAATGATGACGACTTTCGATGCTCTCGCCGCGCATTACGATGCAGGCCGAACCGGCTATTCCACCGAGCTGTACAACGCACTGGTCGGGTTTGGTTTATCGCCGCGCCAGCACATTCTCGACGTGGGCTGCGGCACCGGCTTAGCGAGCCGCCCATTGATTGAAAACGCGGTACGCGTCACCGGCGTCGACGTCTCCGCGCCGATGCTCGCCAAGGCGCGCGAGCGTTATCCGTCGGCGACGTGGGTGGAAGGATCGGCCGAAGCGCTGCCGTTCGAGCCGGGCACGTTCGACGCGGCGATTAGCGCGCAGGCGTTCCATCACGTCGATCGCGCGAAAGCCATTGCCGAGATCGTGCGCGTGCTTAAACCGGGCGGCCTGGTAGCCGTTTGGTGGAAGGTGCTGCTGGATCAAGATCCGGTCGCGCAGCTGCGCGCCCGCGTGGCCAAAGAGATGGGCGTCGAACCGCCGCAATCCGGTTTGAAAGGCGGCTTTAAAGAGTTTTACGCCGGCGCCGTGACGACGCCAATGGTGCGCGTCATTCCGTGGCAGACCGCGCTTTCGTTGGAGCAGTATTTGAACTACGAGCGGTCGCGTAAGATCGTTGCCGACACGTTGGGGTCGCGCTCCGATCGCTACGTCCACGAACTCGATCGCCGCCTCCGCGAGATGCTCGGCGAGCAGCCGAAGTATCTGGCGCTGTCCTACGTACAGTACCTTTACGTCGCACGGACGCCCTCGGCGCAGTAACGTTTCGTGCGCATCGGTCTTCACGTGCGCGTGGGCGGCGGTTATGCAAAAGCGGTCGAACACGCGAAGAACGTGGGCGCGACGGCGCTGCAGATCTTTTCGTCCAATCCGCGCAGCTACCGTCCCAGCGCGATCGATCCCGTCGCGCTCGAGTCGTTCGCAACGCTGCGGCGCGACGCAGGGCTGGATCCGTGCGTCATTCACACGCCGTATCTCATCAACCTCGCCAGCGAAGATCCCAAGATCTACGAAGGGTCGCTGCGCCTGCTGCGCGCCGACCTCGAGTTTGCGGCTCGCGGAGGCATTCGGTTCGTCAACACGCATCTCGGTTCGTACGGCACGCGCGACCGTAACGAAGGCTTCGTCGCGATCTGTCGCGCGCTCGAAGCCGCGCTCGAGGAGGTCGCGCCCAATGTGTTCTTGATCCTCGAAAATTCCGCCGGTGCAGGTCAGCTCGCGGGCGGAACGATCGACGAGCTGGGGACGTTAGTCAAAACCGTCGGCCATCCGCAGCTCGGCGTATGCCTCGATACCGCACACGCGTGGGCGGCCGGCTACGCGATAAATACGACGGCCGGCGTGAACGATTTCGTCGATAAAGTTGAGGCGGCAATCGGCGTCGATCGCGTACTGGTGTTCCATTTCAACGATACCGAAGTGGAGCTTGGTGCGAGCCGGGACCGCCACTGGCATATTGGCGAAGGGAAGATCGGCTTCGAAGGATTCCGCGCGCTGCTCGCGCGGCGCGAGTTGCGCGACCGCACCGCCATCTTAGAGACGCCGGGCAGCGACGCCGACGATCTGCGCAACATGCAGACGATTTTGGCGATCGCGAAGGGCGCGGCGGCCTAAGTCCCCGCCAGGTTTAACGAATGTGGAGATTCGGCAGCCGCACGTCGGAGACGTTGAACAGGGCCGAATCGGCGCGCTGTACGCGCAGTCGAAGATTGACGTCGGTGATATCGGCGACCAGCGGCGTCGTGCGGAGGGGATCGCGGAACATCGTTCTGGGCCTCGTAGCGGGATGTAAGTAACCTGTAAGTATCGTACAGCGGTTACGGTAACTTGTCAAGTCATTTTGCTGGTGCTATTGTAGAGGGGCGATGTCCCTATCCGAATCCGACGAAGCTCCCGGTCGCCTCGATCTACTGCGGCGCTTCGTCAATACGCTCGAGCTGCCGGATGGGCCCGACGCCCTGGCGACGCCGGGCGAGGCGTCGGCATGGTGCCGCGACGCGGGCCTTGCGCCTGTGGCGAACCGCGAAGATTGCGATCGGTTGCGCGCTTTCCGCGAAGCGCTGCGCGACGCGCTCTTTGCCAACAATGGCGAGTTCGATGCCGCGCAAGCGTGGAAAGAACTCGAGCCGTTCGCGCGCGGAACGAGCGTGGCGATCGCGATCGAAGGCAACGCTCCGGTGCTGCGCCCGCAGGGCAGCGGTTCTACTGCAACCATCGGCGCGTTGCTGGCTATCGTGTACGATGCGATCTCCGACGGAACGTGGAGCCGCCTGCGCGCCTGTCGCAAGTCGACGTGCCGGTTCGCGTATTACGACCGTTCGAAGAACGCTTCACGCGCGTGGTGCAGTATGACGACTTGCGGTAACCGGGAGAAAGCTCAACGTCGCCGGCAGCGCGAGCACCGGTGATCGCGCATTTCGACGTCGACGCCTTCTACGCCAGCGTCGCGATTCGCGACGCTCCGCATCTGCGCGGTAAACCGGTGGCGATCGCCGGGTCGAGCCGCCGCGCCGTCGTGCTTACCGCGTCGTACGAGGCGCGCCCATTCGGCGTGCGTTCCGCGATGCCGCTATACAAGGCGCGGATGGCGTGTCCCGAGCTCGTCGTCGTGCGCCCGGACATGGCGAAATATAAAGCCGAATCGCGCGCCATCTTCGAGATATTGGAACGTCGCGGCGATCCGGTCGAAGGTTTGTCGCTCGACGAAGCATTCGTCGACGTAGGCGACGTTTCGATCGAGGCGGCGACGGAACGCGCGGTCGAGCTGCGGCGCGAGATCTTCGATACGACGGGTTTGACGGTGAGCGCCGGCGTGGCGACCGGTAAGATGATCGCGAAGATCGCATCGGACGCGTGCAAGCCCGACGGCTTGCTGGCCATTGTGCCTGGAGAAGAAGCGGCGTTTTTGGCGCCGCTGCCGGTCGGGCGGCTGTGGGGTATCGGTCCGAAGACGCAGCGGCGCTTGCTGGCGTTCAACGTCACGACCATCGGCGAGATTGCGGCGCTCGACGACGCGCGGCTGCGCGAGCTGTTCGGCTCGTGGGGCGACGAAGTGCGCGAGCTGGCGCGCGGCATCGATCGCCGGCGCGTGGAGACAGATCGCGAAACGAAATCGATCTCGACCGAAGAGACCTTCGAGTTCGACGTGAGCGACGAAGAGCGGCTGGTGGAAATTCTGCGCGAACACGCTCGCGAACTCGCCGAGAAGCTGGTCCGCGAAAATCTCAGCGCAAAGACGGTCGGAATCAAGATCAAACGCGCCGACTTTACGGTTCTCGGACGGCAAACGCACTTAGAGCAGCCGACGCGAGAAGCGCGTCAAATCTTTCACGCAGCCGTTCACTGTCTGCGCCGCAGCGGACTCGAAGGTGCGGCCGTGCGTCTGTTGGGTACGCGCGTCGCCTCGCTGGTCGACGGGGAGCCCTTACAGGCGTCGCTATTCTAGACGTGTTCGGCTTCCCAGCAGAAGTCGGCGGCACTCGACTGCGTTGCGTGGGAGACCAATCGCGTGCCGCCGCTGGAGAGCGGCGCCGCCATCAGCACCGAGCCGCGACGCGCGCGAATGTTGCCGCGCGGTAAGAGTTCGCGTGCGCCGTGGGGCGGCAGCCAGCCAACGATGCGGCGTAGATCTCCGGCGGCAGCGCGTAGGAGTCCGGGAACGACCGATGCGGCCAGATCGTCCGCAAAGCCAAACTCGGAGAGATAGTAGGCGTCGCGGTGGGGGATTCGACCTCCTAAGACGTAGGCTCCGATCCCGCGCCCGTGCCGCACGGTCAAATGAAACGGTTGTCCGCCGCTACGCTCCAGCTGCAGGTCTAAGCGTGCGCGTACCCACTCCCATACCAGCGGCGTGCGCTCGAAACGAACGTGCCCGCGCGATGCTAGATCGAAGCAGCGGCGAACGGCGCCCCAGTCCTTCTCGATCAACGGTACGACCGCTAGCCGTTTGGAGGGCAGCGCGTCGGCTCGCAAGACGATTTCGCGCGACGGCAGCTTTCTAAATCCGATTGCTGCGTAGAACTGGGGACGGATGTCGGAGAAGAGGTAGGCTACATCGTAGCCTTCGTTGCGCGCGCGATCGAGAACGGCGGCAATCATCGCCGTGGCGTATCCGCGCCCGCGAAGCGCCTCCGGCGTAAAGACCGCGCCCAATCCAACGGCGCGTAACCGTCGCGAGCCGTCGAGGATCGTACGGTCGTACTCCTTGAGCGACGCCAGCAGCGTTCGATTCTCGTACAACCCGACCGTCCGATAGTGCTTTCGCCCGAATCGGCTGCGCGCGATGCCGAGCCATCTCGCGACGTACGCATCGAGATCGCCGCCTCCCCACAACGGAGCGGTTTGCGGCATAACGAGGCGCGCGTACGCTTCAGGCGCGATGGTTCGTAACTGCACGCAGCTCTTCGAGAAACTCGGGTGCGGTGGTCCCGCGGGTTACGCCGCCGGAGGCCGTCACGACGGCGCCGGCGCGCGCTCTGCGCAAGGCGTAGATAAACGCACGCCGCTCGCGTTCGTTGTAGCCTTCGCGGGCTTTGGTGCGCGCGACGTAATACGTAAACTTTGCCGTGCGCGACGCGCGGCATTCGCCGACGTTCTCCTTGGGAACCATGCCCAAACGTTGGCTGAACAGGAAGGCGTCGGGAACGTACCAGCGCGGAAACGTTCCGGCCCCGGCGCCCACGACGGCGACGTAGTCGAACTCCCTCCCGCGCGCGGCTTCGACGCTGAGTAGTGAGACGAAGCCGTCCGATTCGGTCGCCTCGCAGGATTCGAGCTCGGTGCTCGCACGCTGTTCGGCGTACGCCAACACGTCGCCGAGCTTCGCGTCGGGATGTTCTTCTAGAAACGCGTTCAATCTCGCCAGCAGCCGTCGCAGGACGAGCTGCTGCGCGCGCGCGCTCGCGGAATCGTCATCGCCGTCGACCGCCAGCGCGTCTTGCCACACCGCGCGGGCGAACGTCTCAAACGATGCGGCGCGTGCGTGCTCGATCCATTTCGCGCGCTGCTCGCGAAACTTCACCAATCGCTTGCGTGCGATGTCGCCGAGCGCGGCGTCCTGCTCGCCGCGCACGACGTTCCAGCCCAGCCGCAGATCGCGCTTGGGATCCCACCGGCTTTTGCGCGCCGTCGGGACCGGTTCGTCGTCGACCGTAAACAGCGGCGCTTGAGGACTGGGCGGTTCGCTGCACAGAATCGCGAGCGACGCGTCCGAAAGGCCGAGTGCCGCGCTCGAGAGCGTGCGCAACATCCAGTCGTGCCGGAACGCATCGTAGACGTTCCATAGGAGCGCCAGAGCGTCGAGCGCGCGACGGTCGGAAAAAACGTTGGCGTCGCCGCCGGTCGCCACCGAAACGCCGCGCTCGAGCAGCGCGCGTTCGTAGAATTCGGCGTCGCGTATCGAGCGAAGCAGAACCGCGACGCGATGCGGCGGCGTTCCCGCGTCGAGCCACGCTTTCACGCGATCGGCAACGAACGCCGCTTCTTCGCGTTCGGACTTTGCGCGGTGCAGCGTTAGCGTGCTCGCCGCGTCGCGCGGCACGGAGATGCGCTCGTGGCTGCCCGAGATGCGGCGGCAAACCGCGTCGATGACGTCGGGCGAGCGCCGCTGTAGCGTCAGCTCGACGCGCGTAGCGGCGCGTTCGAACGCCGCCTCGGGCGGCGTCACGCGTACCGCGGCGATGGCCGAAGACGGATCGCCGCACAACGTCACGCCGTCGAGCGTCTCACCGTAGATCGCCGTCAGCAGTGCGAGCTCGGCGGTCGTGAGATCCTCGGCGTTGTCCACGAACGCAACGGGGTGCTTGGCGCGCAGATCGGACGCCAGTGCGGGATGGCCGTGCAGCCGGTCGATCGCGGCGCAGACCGCGTCGCGTCCGGTCATTAGTCCGGTCGTCGCAACGAGCTGGACATACGACTCGTACAGCTTGGCGAGAATCTTCGCCAGGTCGACCTCGCGCCGGTGCTGCCGCCGCAGCTCGTTGGGCGTGACGTCGAGCGAGTCGTGATACGTTTGTTTGGTGGCCGCCAGGAGCGCTGGGCTCGCCAGGTTCGGCGGTTTGGCGTAGAACTCGGTTGCGCCGCCGAGCGATCGCGCGAGAAAATCGGCGGGAGAAATGCGCGCGTCGCGCAGCTTACGGATCAAGCGAAATGCCGACTCGACGAATCGCTCGGGCGATCGCAGGCCGGGGACTTCAGGATCGAGTTGTTCGGCCGCAAACTCTTCCCACTCGAGTTGGAAGAGCGGCTCGCAGGCCCGTTCGAAGAGCAGCGATGCTTCGACGTCGTCGATCCGGCGCACGTGGTCGCCGCACGCCTCCAGCGTTTCGAACGCAAAGGCGTCCAAGCGCCGCTCGCCGGTGAAGACTAGCGGCTCCGACGGAGCGAGCTCGCGGCGCGCTCGCTCGATCCGCGCGTTCAACGCGTGCGTCTTTCCCGTGCCCGGCAAGCCGAGAATCGCGAGGCACCGGTCGAACGGTGTGTCGACTGCGATGCGCTGCTCGTCGTCGATGTCGATGGCGATCACCGTCCGAAGCGCTCGCGTTCCGGCGGCGGCTTTTGCGCGCACGCCGCGGCGTAGGCGCAAAACGTGCACGCTTCGGGATCGTCCGTTGCGTCAAAAGTGCGGGCGCGTCCCGAGGCCAGATCGGAACTAACGTCGATCATTCGGGAGCGCGCGCGTTCCAAATCTTGTATGACGGCGGGATCGATCTCCACGACCACCGGCCGAACGTCGAGCCGGGCGTCTTTGAGGGGCACGAGCGTCAGCCGCCCCACGCGATCGCCCTCGGCCGTGCGCGCCCAGTAATAAAAGGGAAGTTGAACGTCGGAGAACTTTCGGATTTTTTCGCGGTACTCCGCGGCCGTCGTTGCGATGCTGCCGGTCTTATAGTCGACGACGGCGACCGTTCCGGTGCGCTCGTCGCGATCGAGGCGGTCGATGAAACCGACGAACTTTTGATCGCCCAGCTCGACGTTTGCCGGAACCTCGCGTCCGATCACGGCAAACGGCGCCCGCTTGGCTTCGGCGAGAAGCCAGTCGACGTAACGCTGCGCGGTACGCTGCGCGCGGCGGACCTGCAGCTCGAACGCGACGCGTGTCTCGAAGCCGTCGCGATGGCGCTCGAATGCCCAGTTGACGTATTCTCGAATGCGCGCGCGCATGGCGTCTTCGTCGCCCGCGTTCGGCCGCGCGAACTCGCCGTGAAAATCTTCGAGCGCGCTGTGAAAGGCGGTGCCGTACGCCGACGCGGCCGAACCGCGATCTTCCACCGCTCCGCAGGCGTACCGGTAAAACCACTTGCGCGCGCATTCGCCGTACGCGTTGAGCGCCGACGCGCTGAAATGCTGCTGCCGCGCGAAGACCGGCCCCGGCGATTCGGCGTCGACTGCCTCAGACAACGCCACCGCGCTATCGTGCCGAGCTGCAGCGTCAGGCTGAGCGGGTCGAAGCGCATCGGCGATGCCGAATCCTTGCGCGATCGCGCCTTCCAGAGGTTCGTCCTCTAGTTCGGCGGCGCGTTCGGTGAGTCGCCGCAGCCGCCCGGCAAATGCTAAGAGCGTGTCGCGATCGGCGGTGGGCACGGCGAGGCGCTGCGCGTCGATCGCCTCGAGGAGGTCGACGCCGCGCGACGCGAGCGTTGCGTACGCCGCCCCGACATCGTGATCGACGCCGGAGTACGGCGAGCGCACGAGCTGTTCGAGCTCGATTTTGTCGCCGGTTCTGCACCAGCGTACGGCTGAAGAAAGGAACGCGCGGCGTTCGGCGACGTCGAGGACCACCACAGCACCACTTTGCTCCCAGGCGGACCTTGACCCTGTGTACAACTGTGGGCGGATGCGAAGGATCATCGTCGGGATCAGCGGAGCGAGCGGCAGCGCTTACGGTTACATGGCGCTGCAGGCGCTGCGCGCGATCGGCGGTGTCGAAACGCATCTCGTCCTCACTCCCTCTGCACGGCGGACGATCGAGCTCGAAACCGAGATGAGCGGCGACGATTTCGAAGCGCTCGCCGACGTGATCTATCGCGACGACGACTTGGCCGCGGCGATCTCGAGCGGCTCGTTTCTCACCGACGGCATGCTCGTGATTCCGTGCTCGATGAAGAGCGCGAGTGCGATCGCCCACTCGATGAACGGCAACCTCTTGGTGCGCGCCGCCGACGTGTGCTTAAAGGAAAAGCGCCGGCTAGTGCTCATCGTGCGCGAGACGCCGCTGCATCTGGGACATCTGCGCACGCTTGCGCTGCTCGCCGAAATCGGCGCCGTCATCCTGCCGCCGATTCCCGCCATGTACGCCAACCCGCAGACCGTCGACGACATCGTCGCGCATACGGTGGGCAAGGCGCTCGATCAGTTCGGAATTGCCAACGAGCTCTTCAAACGCTGGCGTACGCCGGATTAGGAGGCCCTCGTGATCATTGCTGCCGCCGCGCTAGCGGCTGCCGTCCAAGCGGCCTTTCACACGCCCCGTCTTCGCCATTCGATCGTGGCGGCCGAAGTTTACGATCTCGATACGCATCGCGTGCTCTACGCGCATAACGAGCAGACGCTTATGGTGCCGGCTTCGACGACGAAGCTTTTGACCGAGGGGACGAGCCTCGCGCTGCTCGGACCAAACTTCCGCTACACGACGCCGGTCTATCGCACGGGCCCGGTGGACACGGGCGGCGTACTTCACGGCGACTTGGTTCTGGTTGCCAGCGGCGATCCAAATCTGTCGCAACGAATTCAGCCCAATGGGACGCTCGCGTTCGAAAATGAAGATCACGCGTACGACGGATCGCCGGGAACCAAGGCGGTGCCGGGCGATCCGCTCGCAGTCTTGCGTGAGCTGGCGATTCAGGTCGTAAAATCCGGAATCAAATCGATCGACGGGCGAGTGCTCGTCGACGCATCGCTCTTTCCAGATCAGGGGCCCGAAGGCGGGACGGGGTGCATCGTCTCGCCGATCGTTGTGAACGACAACGTCGTCGACGTCATCGTGACGCCCGGGAAGAACCCCGGCGATCCGGTCGCCATCGCCGTGTCGCCGCAAACCGCGTACGTGACCTTCGTTAATAAAGCGATCACGGCGGGGTCGAAGGCCGACGCGACCATCGACATGAGCGACGACGTTACCGGTGCCGACGGCCGGCACACCGTTACGATCAAGGGCGTACAGCCTGCCGGTCCGAGCATTCTCTACGCGTACCGCGTGCCCGAGCCAAAGCGGTTTGCGCAGGATGCCTTTGCGAAAGCCTTGCAGGATGCAGGCGTATCGATGCAGCCGGAATCACCGGCTACCGCGACGGCCGAAGCCTCTCCGCTGCCGTACGGGACCCAGACCCTCGTCGCGCAGCACGTCTCGCCGCCGCTTTCCGAAGATACCTACATCACGCTCAAGGTGAGTGACAATCTGCACGCCGCGCTCCTACCCTTTATGTGGGCGGTGTATCTCGCGCACGCCAAGAGCGATTATCTGCGCGCCGGTTTCGCCCGCGAACGCTCGATGCTTCGCGGCGCCGGACTCGATCTGGGAAGCGCTGCGCAGCAAGACGGTGAAGGCGCGTTCGCGTACTTTACATCGGATTTCATGGTGCACTATCTCGCGTGGGCGCACAAGCAATCGTGGTATCCGATGCTCTACCGCGGCTTGCCGATCATGGGCGTCGACGGTACGCTGGTCGACATTCAAAAACACTCGCCGGCCCGCGGCAAAGTGCACGCCAAGACCGGAACCAACGGCGGCACCGATTGGCTCAACGACGGAAGCGTGGTCGAAAAAGGCCTCGCGGGATACATGACAACGCGCAACGGTCACCACGTGGCGTTCGCGTTCTATCTGAGCGCTATGCTGGGCCCGCACGACGAAGAGACGACCGCCGTGGCTGGTCAAATCTTGGGGGCGATGGCGAGCGCTACGTACACATCGCTCTAAAGCATCGTCCTTAGCGCGGGTTTGTCGAGTTTGCCCATCGCGTTGCGCGGGAGTTGTTCGACGACGCGAATCTCCTTCGGAATCTTGAAGCTTGCGAGCCGCTCGCCCAGCCATGCATCGAGCGCGGCCGTATCCACGTTGCCTTCGGCTTCGATAAACGCGATAGGCAGCTTGCCGCGCGCCGCGTCCGGTTTGCCGACGACCGCGCACGCGCGCACGCCGTCGTACGTTTCGATCGTCGTTTCGACTTCACGCGGATAGACGTTGAAGCCGCCGGTGATGATCAGCTCTTTGATCCGCCCGACGATTTTATAAGCGTCGTTCTGGGCATCGTACGCTGCGATGTCGCCGCTGCGATACCATCGCGTGCCGTCGTCGTCGGTGGAAAACGCCGCCGCCGTCGCTTCGGGGCGCTTCCAATATCCGGAGAAAACGTTAGGCCCGCTAACGAGCAGCTCGCCGAGTTCGCCGTCGATGCGCACGCTCACGCCCGGGAACGGAATGCCGACGCTGCCCGCGACGCGCGGCCCGGCGTACCGGTTGCCGAGCGCGAAGCCGAACTCGGTCGCGCCGTACCGTTCGAGAATCGACGCGCCGAAGAGCGACGCAAAATCCGCGTGGGTCTGCTCCGATAGCGCCGCCGATCCCGAGACGTACAACCGTAACGGCGGCGGGGGCTGCGCGCCGGTCTCGCGCAAGCGTTCGATCAGGCGCACGTACATCGTCGGAACTCCGAAGAACATCGTGACGTCGCCGCGGCTCAACCGTTCCAGTACGTCGCCGGCATCGAAACGCTCGCGCAGCAGCACGCGGCCGCCGGCGGCCAGCGACGACGTCAGTCCCGCAATCAAGCCGTGGACGTGAAACAGCGGCAGCGTGACGAGCAGCACGTCGCTCGATTCCCAGCGCCACGCGGCTCGCAGCTGCGACACGATGGCCGCGAGATTGCGATGCGAGAGCACCGCACCTTTCGAAGCGCCGGTGGTGCCGCTCGTATAGACGATCAGCGCCGGATCTTCGGGATTCGGCCGATGCGGCACGTCGAGCGGTCGCACGTGCCCGTCGCGCGCGCACGTCTCGACCTCCGCCATGTCGATCGCGCGCGTGCCGGTTTCGATCTCGGCTAAAAACGGCGCGGACGCCGACGAGCAGACGATCAACGACGGCGCGCTGTCGCCGAGCAGATGCGCGAGATCGTTTGCACGGTAGAGCACGTTGGCGGGCACCGCGATCGCACCCAGACGGAGCGCGGCAAGGTAGGCGTAGACGAATCCGTGGCGATTTTCGCTGTAGATCGCGACCCGATCGCCGGCCCGTACGCCGATCTCGGCAAAACGGGCGGCAACGCGTAAGGCTCCGTCGTGAAGCTCGCGGTGCGTCAGGTCGTCGAGTGCGTGGGCCCGAGCGCGATCGGCAAGCGCACCGTCGAAGAGATCGAGCAACATCTATGGGTTGCGCGCGTTCACGAGCGCTTCGGCGAGCGCAATGTCGGTGACGCGGTCCACGTTCACTCCGGTTTCCGCAAACGGCGATACCAGCGCGCGCACCGGCGCGCCGAGAATCTTGGTGGCACGGGCCTCGGCTTGCGCGACGGTCATCTGCCGCACCGCGAACCGCAGCAGCACGTCCCAGCCGAATAGCGACGCAAGCCGAATCGGACGTTTGCGCGCCGCGCCGAGGCGTTCGATGAAGCGCTCGAGCAGCGGAAGCGCGCGCGGCTTCATCGCGACGATGCCGCCGCCGCAGAACGTTCCGTCGCGCATACGCGCCCACGTGTGCGGCACTTGCGGAAAGCTCGCCACGTGCACGTTGCGCTCCACGCAGCCGTACACGACGTCGGCGTTCAGCGCGCTCGTACGCGCGGCGAAGTCATCGATTGCCGGTACGCTGAGGATGGGAAGATCCGATGCGACGATCAGCACGTCGGCGTCGGGGTCAAACCCCGACAATCCGCTGCGCAAGCTGTCGGTGATGCGCCGTCCGTCCGGGCGGAGTTCGTCGGCGGCGGCCAGATCGGCGCGGCCGCGAACCTCCGGGGGCGCCACGACGACGATGCGACCGATCGAACCCGACGCGCGCAGTGGTTCGAGCACGCGCGCGACCAGCGTCTTGCCGGCGATCTCCACGAACGCTTTATTGGGAGCGCCGGGCTGCTGCTGCGCGACCGCGTCGACCGGGCCGCCCGCCAAAACGACGGCGTCGTACGTCACTAAGGACGCCAGGCGGGCGTCGCCGCAAAGGCGGTGACGAAGCGCCGGTACGTTGCGTCGAGCGCGAGCGCGCGATCGACCTCCGCGATGTGCGCCGGATCCGGCGCAATTGTAAAAACGCACGAGCCGGAGCCCGCCAGCAGCGCGTTCCCGGCGCCCGCGGCACGCAACGCGTCCAAGGTGATGCGAACCTCGGGCACCAGCGCGGCGATGGCGTCTTGAAAGTCGTTGCGCATCAGGGATTCGACCGTGCCGAATTCGGCGCGCTGCAGCGCTTCGACCATGCGAAGCGAGACGGACTCGTTCCGCGGCCGAATCGTACGTTCGCGCTTATCGAGTTCGGCGTACGCGACGGCCGTGGAGACGCCGGCCGGCGGTTTGACGACCAACGCGTGCCAAGCCGGCAGCGCACCGACCGCGGTGACTCGCTCGCCGGTGCCCTCGACCAACGCGCCGGTTCCCGCGAGAAAGAAGGGGACGTCCGAGCCCAACGAGCGCGCGACGGCCACCCAATCGCACGCCGGTACCGGTCCGAACGCGCCATCGGCCGCAGCGCGCAGTACCGCGCCGGCATCGCTCGAGCCGCCGCCGAGTCCGGCTTCCGACGGAATGCGTTTGCGCAGGCGCAGCGCGGCGTTGGGCTCCAGCCCGAGTGCGCGCAGCGCGCGCACCGCCAAGTTCCGCTCGTTGCCGAGATCGCCCCGGTCGCACTCGAACGAAAAGGCCGCTGCGGGCTCGATCGCCAGTTCGTCGGCCAAGGCGAGGGGCACCATGACGCTGCGGACGCCGTGGTATCCGTCGTCGCGGCGCGCGAGCACCTCGAGCGTCAGATTGATCTTCGCGGGGGCAAACAGGACTTGGGCCACGCTCCCTTGGTTTGGCGCGCCGACAGAAGGCGCCTCCGGTTCGCGCGACGCATGAGGAACGCTAAGAACAGATGGGCTCGATTAGCTACGACGCACAGCACAACGAATTTTGCGCGTACGTCCTGCACGAATCGCAGACACCGTACGGACTGCTGCTTGGCAACTTTAAGTCATACGCGCAATCGACCGCCAAAGGCGGCGTGCGCGGCTTATGGGACGCCGACACCGACCAAATCATTTTCGGAACGCATCACATCGCGTATCGGCTGCGCGACGAGAAAGCCCACGGCACGCTTTTCCCGCATCAAATCCAGCGCGAGCTGACGTTTCTTCCGTACGCGCAGATCTCCGAGTTCACGCTGGAGAACCGCCTGCACGTCACCGAAGCGTTCTACGTGCCGCACGGCCCGTCGTTCGATCGCTCGGTGGCGTTCGTCGTCGACGTCACGCTCTACAACCCCGGGGCGCAAGAGCTCGAAGTCGCACTCTTTCCGTGGGCGATGCTCGTCGGTCAGCGCTTCTACGGCGAACCCGAGCACCAAGTGCGCGCGTGGAACGATGGCCGGTTCATCTGCTCGAAGAACTTGGAAACCGGCAGCGAGCGGTGGTGGGGCGGCTCGCGCCAACCCGCCGCGGTCGAGTTGTCGCTGCGCGAGCAAGTGCTGCTCGAGTACATGCGTTCGGCGACGCTGTTGCCCGACGAGTCGGTGCAGCACTTCGGCGACGTCACGCCGGAGCTGGCCGAGCTGGTGAGCCGGCGTATCTTCGGCGCTTTCGAATACGCGATCAAGGTGGCGCCCGGCGCGCGCGAGTCGCTGCGTCTGGCGGTGGTCTACCATAAGGACGGCACCGAGAAGAGCCGGCCCGTTCTCGAGGCGCTCCTCAAGGATCCGCGCGCGCTGCACGACACGCAGCGATACTTCGCCGAGCGCCTCGCCGACGCGCGCTTCATGACGCCGTCGCCGGAAATCAGCCGCGGAGTTGCGTGGGCGAAAGCCAACATGCTGCGCATCGTCAAGGAGTATCCGCACGGCTGGGGATCGACCAACTCGCCGCCGTCGGACATTTTGGTGTCGCGCGACACGTCGTGGTTCGTGCACGGCTTCGATTATTTTTGGCCCGAGTTCAGCCGCGACGCGCTCGAAGTCTTCAATAACGCCATCGACGAGAACGGTCTGATGATCGAGTACATTCGCGGCGTCAGCGGCTACAAAACGGCTTACGACCTGAACATCAACGACGACACGCCGCTGCATCTCATCGCGATGCTGCACTACTACAACGCGACGCTCGACGACGCATGGGTGCGCGACCGCCTGCAGCTCGTGGTCAAGCTGACCGACTACATGCTCACGCAGCGCGACGATCAGGGGCTGATCTTCTGCCGCGCGAAGGGCGTCGACATGTACGGCATCTCGTCGTGGCGGAATATCATTCCCTACTACACGCTCGACGGCGCCGTCACCGAGATCAACGCCGAAGCGGTGTTCGCGCTCGACGCCGCCGCGATGCTCTGCGCCGTCGCGGGCGACAACGACCATTGGGAAAAGTACAGCGCCGAAGCGCAAAGCATGCGCGAAGCGATGATGGACTATCTCTTCAACGACGACACGGGCGCGTTCGTCCTGAACTACGATCAGGATCGCAACTACCAGGACAACTTTACGGCCGACGAAATTTTTCCGGTGCTCTTCAACGTCGCCGACTCACCGCAGCGCAAAGCGATTCTGGACCGGCTGCTCGAGGCCGACTTCGTCACACCCGTCGGATTGCGCACGATCTCGACCGCGGACGCCTGGTACTTTCCGTCGTACGGGTTCGGTTTGCTCGGCGGCATCTGGCCCGACTTGACCTTATGGTTCGCGCTCGCGCTGGCACGCAACGATCGCATCGATCAAGCGGTCAAGTTTCTCGCGGTCGTCTACGCGGCGATGGAAGGCGGCAGTCCGCGCAACACCGTCCCCGGCGAGTTCGGCGAATGGTTCGACGGCGGATCGCTTTCCAACCGCGGAATGTATCTCTCGCCTTGGACCGGCGCGAAGTACTTATGGTGCGTCGCCGAAACGGTGGGCGGTCTCGACGGCTATCGCACCAGCGGGCGCCCGCACCTGACGCCGTTGCGCCCAAAAGACTGGCAATGGGTCGCGGCGGCGCGCGTGCACTGGGGCGGCAAGCGCTGCACGTACGTCATCGATCTGCGCAACAGTACGATCTACGGCAACATGCCGGAGCTCTCGGCGGAAGAGCCGTTCGAGTGCGTGTACGCGGGCCGCGACGTTAGCGACGAGGTGACGACGTCGCCCGTGGAAGTCGGGGCGATCGCGTTTGAAGACGAGCAGGGCGCGATCCGAATTTTTCTCTGCAATCACCTCGATAAGGCGCGCAACGTCCTGGTGGAGTTCCGAGGGCACACGGCTCGCGTGGACATGGCCCCGGGCGACCTGCTCCAACTCAACCTTTCCGGCCGGCCGACGGACCGGCGGGCAAGAGCGGCCAAGCTCGATGTAGTGCCTGCGGCAGCCCGCGTCTAATAACCACCGGCTCATGCTCGACCCGACCAATCGTTTTGCGACCCTCGTCCTCGCCGCGGGCGCCGTCGTGCTGCTCGCCGCTATCGGCATCGGCCAGCGCATGGGCGACCGGGTTCTCGGCCAGGCGACCGAGCATGCTCTGCCCTCGATTCAAGCGGTGGTGACGCCCGAGCCGTACGCATCTTCGGGTCCTTACGGGCCCGACTGGAAGCGCTCGGAAACGCTCTCGGCGGCTTCGGATCCACGCTTTCCGGATCCGCGGATACCGCCGCAGCCGCTGCCGACGCTGCCGCCGACGCCTAAGCCGACCGCGACCGCCACGCCCACGATCAACCCCAACGTCCCGATCTGGCGGCAGAAGCCGCTGCCGACCGCCACCCCGTATCAGCCGCCGACCGAGGGACCGACCGAGTCTCCCTCGAGCTCCCCGTCACCGTCCCCATTGTAATTATTGGCGGGCGGCAATATCGCCTGATACGATAGGGACATGGAAAATACCGGAACGCTTACGGTCAAGCGCGGACTCGCGCAGATGCTCAAGGGCGGCGTGATCATGGACGTCGTCACCCCCGAACACGCGGTTATCGCCCAGGAAGCCGGCGCCGTTGCCGTGATGGCGCTCGAGCGCATTCCGGCCGACATTCGCGCGGCCGGCGGCGTCGCGCGGATGAGCAATCTCGAACTGATCCGCGGCATTATGGACGCCGTCACCATTCCCGTGATGGCCAAAGTGCGCATCGGTCACTTCGCCGAAGCGCAAGTGCTGCAAGAGCTGGGCATCGACTACATCGACGAGTCCGAAGTGCTCACGCCGGCCGACGACAAGTACCACGTCGACAAGCTCGCGTTCAAGACGCCGTTCGTCTGCGGTGCGCGCGATCTCGGCGAAGCGCTGCGCCGAATCGCCGAGGGCGCCGCGATGATTCGCAGCAAGGGCGAAGCCGGCAGCGGCAACATCGTCGAGGCCGTGCGCCACATGCGCGCGATCGGCGATGCAATTCGCGAACTGACCGTCGTCCCGAAGGAAGAGCTCGTGGCGCGCGCGCGCGACCTGGGCGCCCCGCTCGAGCTGGTGCAAGACGTTGCAAAGGAAGGCAAGCTCCCGGTCGTGCTGTTCTGTGCGGGCGGCGTTTCGACGCCGGCCGACGCGGCGCTCATGATGCAGCTCGGCGCGGAAGGCATCTTCGTCGGCAGCGGGATCTTCAAGTCGAACGATCCCAAGCGTTTCGCCAAAGCGATCGTCGACGCGACGACCCACTTCGCCGACGCGAAGGTCGTCATGGACGCGAGCCGTTCGCTCGGCGCCGCCGAAGCGATGGCCGGACTCGACGTGCGATCGCTCGACGAATCGCAGCTAATGGCGTCGCGAGGGAACTAGGTGTCATCCTGAGCGTAGCGAGCGAAAGCGAGCGAAGTCGAAGGGCCGTTGTCGGCGTTTTAGCGCTGCAGGGCGACGTCGACGAACACGCCGCCGCGCTCGCGCGCGCCGGTGCGACGGCAATCCCGGTGAAGACGCTCGACGATTTGCGCCGCGTCGACGCGCTGGTCGTTCCCGGCGGCGAATCGACGACGGTGATGAAGCTGCTCGACCGCTTCGGACTCGTCGATCCGATCGTCGGCCGCGTGCGCGCCGGCATGCCGTTCTGGGGCACGTGCATGGGCATGATCGTCGCCGCACACGACGTGGCGGATCTCGAGCAGCCGACGCTCGATCTCATCGACGTCACGGTGCGGCGTAACGCCTTCGGCCGCCAGAACGAATCGGCGGAAGTCGATCTCGACGTGCCCGCGTTGGGTGAGCCGCCGTTTCCCGCGATTTTCATTCGTGCCCCGTGGATCGAACGTGTCGGGCCGCAGGTCGAACTGCTTGCCGAGCGAGGCGGCCACGGCGTGATGGTGCGTCAGCGTAACGTGCTTGGAACGTCGTTTCACCCCGAGCTGACGAGCGATCCGCGCGTGCACCAATACTTTCTGAGGATGGTAGAAGAAGCGCTTTTGCGAGGGAAGGACTGCCCCGCCGCTTAACTCTTGTGCCCAAGATGACTTCGCAGGCCGATACTGTGCCCGAAGCTCAAACGGGGTTTCAGGGCCAGATCCCCGCGGTAGAGCCGCTGCTCACCGAGGTGATAGCCACGCTCTCGCTGGCCGCCCACGCATATCTCACGGAATCCGACGCGCAGCAACCGGATCGCGCCTCGGCGGAAGTCGCCATCGACGTTGCAACCTCAGCCTTCGAACGAGTCAAAGACAGGTTGCGGCCCGAACAACGGTTAGCAATAACGCAAATGCTAACCGAGACGCGAATGACGTTTGTACGAAAGCGAGGCATGTAGATGCCTCGCTTTCTGAATCGCACCGCTAGAGAGTTTTGTGCATGAGCGACGTTCTCGTCCTGAACTTCACTTACGAAGCGCTGAATATCACGAGCTTCCAGCGAGCCGTGAAGATGATCTTTTCGGGCAAAGCCGAGCTGCTGCACGGCCGCGATCGCGTGCTGGCCTCGACGACGTACGAAATGCGGATGCCCTCGATCATCCGCATGCTGTATTACATCCGCCGTCCGATGCAAAAGGTGGCGCTGACGAAGAAGAACGTGTTGATTCGCGACGACCACACCTGTCAATACTGCGGCCTTCACGGGGAGCGGTTGATGACCGTCGACCACGTCGTGCCCAAGAGCCGCGGCGGTGCTTCGACCTGGGAGAATCTCGTCTGCGCCTGCATGCGGTGCAATAACCGTAAGAACAACCGTACGCCCGACGAGGCGAACATGTCGCTGCAGCGCAAGCCGCGGCAGCCGAAGTACATTCCGTGGATTCAAATCAAGCGCAATACGTTGCCCGACGAATGGGGCAAGTTCTTGTTCCTCTATAACGTCTCGATCGACGAGCGCGTGGAGAAGACCTAGCCGCCGAGCAGGAAAAGCGGCGCGTCCTGGGGATTTCCTTCGTCTCTCAATGCCGCTAGATCAGAATAAGACGCCGTATTTCCAAGCGCTGCTCGATTACGTCGATTCGGGCGTGCAGCCGTTCCATACGCCGGGCCACATTCAGGGCGTCGGAATGGACCTCGCCTTCCGCGAGTTCGTGGGCGACAACATCTGCGCGATCGACCTCACCCCGATGCCGGGCATCGACGACCTGCTGCAGCCGTTGGAATCGATTCGCGAAGCGCAAGAGCTGGCCGCCGAGGCGTGGGGTGCCGATCACACGTTCTTTCTGATCAACGGCTCGACCAGCGGCAATCAGTGCATGATGATGACCGCGGTGAACCCCGGCGACAAGATCGCCGTGCCGCGCAACTCGCACAAATCGATGCTGGGCGGCTTGGTGATGAGCGGCGCCGCGCCGATCTACATGCAGCCCGAAGTCGACGAAGAGCTGCACATGGATCACTGCGTGACGCCGGAGACCGTCGCGCGGACGTTACGAGAGCATCCCGACGTCGTCGCCGTCTACCTCGTCTCGCCGACGTATTACGGCGTCGCAGCCGATCTCGCGTCGATCGAACGGATCGTTCACGATGCGGGGAAGCTGCTGCTCGTGGACGAGGCCTGGGGACCGCACTTTCACTTTCATCCCGCGCTGCCGCTCTCGGCCACCGCTGCGGGCGCCGATTTGTGCATCAACTCGACGCACAAGATGCTCTCGGCGTTTTCCCAGTGCGCGATGCTGCATCAAAAAGGCGATCGCGTTCGGCTCGACCGTCTGAAGGCGGTTCTCAAGATGTTCCTTTCGACGTCGCCGAATCTGCCGATGGTGGCGTCCCTCGACGTCGCGCGCAAGCAGATGGCCACCGAAGGTGCGGCGCTGCTGTCGCGTACGATCGAGCTCGCCGAGGAGACCCGGCGGCGACTCAATCGCATCGAGGGGCTCTACTGCATGGGCGAGGAGCTGCAAGGCCGCAATGGCGTCTTCGATCTCGATCCCACCAAGGTTGCGATTACGGTGAAGGGTTTGGGCTATACCGGCTACGAGGCGTCCGAGCTGCTGCGGCACCGCTACAACATCCAAGTCGAGCTGGCCGATCTCTTCAACGTCGTCGCGCTTTTTACGATCGGAACGACGCACGAGGCGGCCGATAAACTGGTGACGGCGTTTGAGGAAATGGCCCGCGACGATCGGCCCGTCGACATGTACGCCCCGTCGGGCATCCTGGAAGTACGCCTCAATCGGGGCAGCTACCAGTTGCCGAAGATACCGCCGATTCGCATGCTGCCGCGCGACGCGTTTCTGGCGCCGGCCGAGTTCGTCAAGTTTAAGGAATCCAAAGGGCGCATCTGCGCGGAAACGATCTCACCGTATCCGCCGGGCATTCCCGTGATCGCGCCCGGGGAAGAGATCACGCAAGACTTGCTCGACTATCTTCATCTCGAGCTCAAGGCCGGCGTGCGCATTCAGGGTCCTTACGACGACGAACTCAAAGTCATCCGAGTCGTCAAAGAGTCGTAACTACGGCGGCGTCGGCGGATCGCTCGCCGGAAACGAATCCGCGTCGGTTTTGTCGGTTTCGCCAAGGCGCTCGTCTTTTTTGACCCGCTCTTTTTCGGCTAACTGCCGTTGGCGCTCCATCTCGGCGTTCTTCCGTTCGGTCTCTCGCTGGACATCTCGATCGCGCATGACACGGTGTTTACCCAGCACCTGCGCGCCCCCACTCGGGGTGCCCCTGTTCGCGGCAGGGACTTATGCGCAAAGCGGATAAGGCCAGCAAAACTACCTCAGGGAAGTGAGGGTCAGTATTGGCGGTCAGAGCCACATCCGTTAACCCGAGTTGGGAACTCTCCCAACTCCTGGACATCTTCCCCCTCGCAATCCGGCAAGCGCTCGTCCGTCTCGGCAACATCGAAGATATCATCGAAGTCGTACTCGACCTTGGGCGTCCGCCCGAGGCCCGTTTCGAGCATGACTTTACGTATCTCACCGACACGCCGGTGACGCACGAAGACATCGCACACGTCTGCTCGCGCATCTCGCCGTTTGGTGCGGATAACCGCGCGGGCATCGAGCAAACGCTTCACCGTATCAGCGCGATTCGCAATCGCACCGGTAAGATCGTGGGCTTGACGTGTCGCGTCGGCCGGGCCGTTTACGGAACGATCGACATTCTGCTCGACGTACTGCGCGGCGGCAAGTCGATCTGTCTGCTCGGACGTCCGGGCGTCGGCAAAACGACCATGCTGCGCGAGTGTGCGCGCGTGCTTTCCGAAGATCGCAAACGCGTGGTCATCGTCGATACGTCCAACGAGATTGCCGGCGACAGCGATATTCCGCATCCGGGTATCGGCTTGGCGCGACGCATGCAGGTCGCCGATCCGGCGCTGCAGCACGCGGTCATGATCGAAGCGGTCGAAAACCACATGCCCGAGGTCGTCGTCATCGACGAAATCGGCACCGAGGCCGAAGCCGCAGCCGCCCGTACCATCGCCGAACGCGGCGTCACGCTCATCGGCACGGCGCACGGCCAGACCTTGGAAAACCTGCTGATGAACCCGACCCTCTCGGACCTGGTCGGCGGCATCAGCGCGGTCACGCTCTCGGACGAAGAAGCGCGTCGCCGCGGCACCCGCAAGACGGTGCTCGAGCGAAAAGCGCCGCCAACGTTCGACGTCGTGATCGAAATTCACGATCGCGACCGGCTGGCGATCCACAAGAACACCGCGGATGTGATCGACGCGCTGCTGCGGGGGTACCAGCCGCAGCCCGAGATCCGTCAGCGCCAGCCCAGCGGCGAAGTCACGGTCGTTCAGGAAGCCGACACCGAGTCGATGCCGCAGCTTCACGACGCCTACGAGCACGAACACGAAGCCGACGAGCGCGAACGGCCGATCTCGATCTTCCCGTACGGCGTCTCCCGCAACAAGATCGAGCGGGCGATACACAATCTGCGCGTCAACGCGGCGATCGCCCGGAACTGGGACGAAGCCGACGTCGTCTTGACGCTCAAGACGCTCGAGCGCAAGCAGCAGCCCAAGCTCAAGCAGATCGCCGCCGACAACGTTCCGCTGTACTCGATCAAGACGAACACCACGACCCAGATTCAATCCGCACTTCGCGACGTCTTCAACCTCGGCTCGATCGATCAGGAAGAGATCGGTCTGCGCGAGGCGGAGGAGGCGATCTACCAAGTGCTGCTGACGAATCAGGCGATCGAGCTGTCGCCGCAGACGTCGTACGTACGGCGAATGCAGCACCAGTTAGCCGAGCGGTATCGTCTGCAATCGCGCAGCACGGGACTCGAGCCCAACCGTCGCGTGCGGATCTTCAAGACGTCGGAGAGCGCGGCAGCTACCTAAAGTGACGGCGTTCCGACCCGACGTCGACGACGCGTCCTTGATTCGCGATCAAGGTACGACGTCGGTCGTGCGCAACCAGCGCGCCGTGTGCAGCAGCGATAACGCTGCCGTAACCAACGCCATGCTGCGGGTTTTGCGCGACGGCGGCAACGCCGTCGATGCCGCCATCACGGGCTGCTTGATGCAGGGGACGGTCGAGCCGTTCATGACCAACCATGCGGGATTGGTTACGGCGCTCGTTTACGAAGCGAAAACCGGAACGGTTTACGCGCTCGACTCGCAGGGCACGATGCCGCACGACCTTCCGCCGTTCAAGCCGATCGTCGGCATCAACAACGCCTTCGCGTCGCCGGGCCACGAGCCGTCCGCGTGCATTCCGGGATTTATGCCGGGGCTCAAGGCACTCTACGAGCGATTCGGCTCCAAACCGTGGGCGTCGCTCGTCGAGGAATCGATTTATTGGGCCGAGGAGGGCCACTACATCTCGACCTTTGAGCACACCGCGACCATGTACGGCTGGGAGCTGTACACGTATTTTCCCGAAGGACGCGCGCTCTTCGCGCCCGACGGTTTCGCGCGTCCGGTCGGCTCGCGCTTTCGCAATCCCGAGCTGGCGCAAACGCTGCGGCGCCTCGCGCAAGAAGGGCCCGACGATTTCATCACCGGCCGTTGGGCGCAGCGCTTCGTCGAACGCGCCAACGCGATGGGCTGGAAGATCGAAGCGCATCATATGACCGACGTGCCGCCGCGCTGGAGCGATCCGGTGCGATATCCGCACGGCGGATACGACATCGTTCAGCTGCCGCTTCCGCAGCGAACCGGCGTCTTCTGCGCGCTCGTCTTAGGAATGCTCGATTTCATCGACGGTGCGTACGACGCCGCCGATTCCGCCGAAGCCGTCTACGCGATGGCGCACGCGCTGCGCATCGCGGCGCAGCAGTGCGGTTTCGTCAACGATCCGCTGATCTTCGAGACGCCGCTCGACGTGTGGCTCGATCGCAGTTTCCACGCGCATCTCGGCAACATCGTCAATCGCAGCCGTCCGAGGGTCGATCTCAGCGGACACGTCGAAAAGACGTGGGGATCGCAAAAGCTCGCAGCCGCCGGAGTTTCGATGAAGGAGAAGCAGCCCGTAGGAAGCTGCGAACTCGCGGTGGTCGACGCGGACGGAAACTGGGTGCAGATGATGAACACGCTGCAGAGCGGCGGCATTCCGGGACAAGTCGTCGACGGCGTCCCGATGGTGGGCTCGCACGCGTCGTTCGGCAACATGTCGGCGTGGATCGACACGTGGCTGGCTCCCGGCGCAAAGATGCGCTGCGTGATCGGCAACACGATCGCGATGAAGGACGGACGCCCGGTCTTTTCGTTGGGAACGCCGGGAAATCCGCATTGGACGGTCGCACAGATGCTTGCGAATATCATCGATCGGAAGCTGGAGTACGTGCAGGCGGTGGAAGCGCCGCGGATGTTCGGGCTTGGCGACGACTTCTCGCTGACGATCGAGTCGCGTTTGCCCGCGTCGACGCGAACGAAGCTGACCGCAATGGGCGTCCGTCTGCAGTCCGAGAACGCCTACGATTTTCACATGGGATCGTTCCAAATGGCGTGGCGCGAGCCGGACGGATCGCTGGGGGCCTGCGCCGACTTGCGTCGCGTCGGTGTCGCCGGCGGCTTCGTTTGAGACCGTTCGCCGGACTTATTGCTGCCGGCCTTAGGCGAAGGTTACGGTGCCGTCGTCGCTGACGAGGAACCGCGTGTCGTAGGCCGTGAACTCGCCGTTGACCGAGAGACGGCTGTGGACGTTGACGCGGTGCGCCGGCGGTTTTCCGGCCTGCTTTACCAGTCCGCCGTAGAAGAGCTTTAGCAGCGGCGTCTGCCCCGGCTGCGGCCGGTCGATGCGATGCTTTTGGACGAGCATGTCGACGATCTTGTCCTGAACCGCTTTGGGAAGCAGCCGGTACGCGTCGTCGGTTTGTTTGGCCATTTCTTGATTCTGCATCTTGCGCCGGTCCTGCGGCTCGTCTTCTTCGTTGACGTAGCGGCAGAGGCGATCCCAGTTGTCGGCCGCGATGCCGGTAAACTCGCCCATGTAGCGGTTCCACGTGCGCCCGTGGTGCGTCACTTGATCGTTGCGCACGTGCCGCACGCGCACGGGCATTTTGTGATCGTGAATGCGCAGCACGAGATTGTATTCCGCCGACGCAATCTTGTCGGGCAAAAGGAACTGGATTCCGTTGGGTGAGAGCTCGATGCCGATTCCCGGCTTCATGTCCGGTTTCTCAACCGTTCCGGCTTGCCACCACAAATGAAACGTCCCGGTGCGGCGTTTATATTGCCGGCGGTCGCCCGCACGTCCGAGAAACCACTCCACCATGTCCCCTAAGATCGATCCACCGGATGCTTCAGGCATGGGCGCGCGCCTCGTGGAAGAATGAGCAACGATACATGTTCGTCACCATCGAGGGGATTGAGGGAAGCGGCAAGAGCACCCTGCTCGCCGGACTTTCCGAGCGGCTGCGCGGCCGGCAGCTCGTCGTCACCCGCGAGCCCGGCGGGACGCCCCTTGGCGACAAGATCCGCTCGATCTTCCTGGATCGCGCGATCGCCATCGACGCACTGACCGAAGCGATGCTCGTCAACGCCGCGCGATCCGCGCACGTGATCGACGTCATTGCCCCGGCATTGGCCGGCGGCAAGCTCGTTCTGTGCGATCGTTTCGTCGACTCCACGCTGGCGTACCAAGGCTACGGCCGCGGCTTGGATCTGCCGATGCTGCGCGAACTGTGCGCCATCGCGACCGCCGGTCTCGAGCCCGACGTCACGCTATTGCTCGACTTGCCCGTGGCGGTATCGCGCGAGCGAACGCGAGCGCGGCATCCCGAACTCGACCGCATGGAATCTGAGGATGACGGATTTCACGAGCGCGTGCGGCACGGTTTCTTAGAGCTGGCGCGCGGGTCGAATCGTTATCTGGTCCTCGACGCTACCCTGGACGGCGCGACCTTGATCGATCGCGCCGCCGAGGCCATTGCATGAGCGAGCTGACGTTCGACGTCGTCGACCTCGAAGGCCCCAAAAAATACTTTTCCGGATTGACGCCGCAGACGCTGGGACACGCCTACCTGTTCGCCGGGCCGGCCGGCGTCGGAAAGAAGACGTTCGCGCGGCGATTAGCGCAGTCGCTGCTCTGCACGCATCCCAAGACCGGCGTACTCGGATACGACGGAACGTGCTCGTCGTGCGCGCTGTTCGGTGCGGGCGAGAACGCGCGGCATCCGGACTTCTTCGAACACGAAGGCCAGCTCAAGATCGGCGATCGCGACGTTGCCGCCGGCTTTGCCGGTGGTGAGGATCTCACCGCGCGCGACGTCGTGCGGCAGCTCTCGATGCAGTCGTACAGCGGCGGGATGCGCGTGCTGCTCCTCGGCGACGTCGATTTCGCCAGCCCGCCCGCAGCCAACGCGCTGCTCAAGTTTCTCGAGGAGCCCCCGCGCAACGTGATCATGCTGCTCACCACGCCGGTGCCGGGGCGATTGCTTTCGACGATCCGCTCGCGGCTCGTCGAAGTGCGCTTTGCACTGTTGCACGAGTCGCACGTACGCGAGATTCTGCTCGGTATCGGCCGCTCGCAATCCGAGGCGGAGCTAGGAGCGGCGCTTGGAGGCGGCAGCGTGACGCAAGCCTTGGCCGCTTTGGAAGGTGAAGAAGACTCCCTGCGCGCGCAGGTCGCGCGCTGGTTCTTCGAAAGCGTCGACGGCAAGTCGCCCCAGCAAACCTGGGCTACGCGCGAAACGCTCGAAGACGGTCTGCAAACGATCAAAACGCTCGTGCGCGACTGGGCAGTGCTGAGCACGAATGGCGGGAAAGGGCTGCTGATGCGCGATTATGCCGAGAGTCTGGCGAAGCTGCCGGCGCTCGACGATCGCGCGACGGTGGCGATTCTTGCCAAGATCGGCGACGCTCAGCGGCTGGCGCGCACCAACGTCAGCCCCGCGATGGTGAGCGAAATCGTACGGATGGCGATTACCAACGCCCCCTGAACGCGACGTCGTCGTACTGCTTTGCAAACGGAAACGCCATGTAGCTCAGAACGATCGCTTCGTACACGGCCATAATGAGGCTGAATAAAACCTGTGAAAGATTTCCGATAACGTACGGAAGATAGGGCGGCACGACGTACCACAGCACGAAGAACACGACTGCTAGGAGAATAGAGCCGGGCACGTTTGCACGCACCGCGCGGATTGAGCCGGAAATCGCGAGTGACCCGGGCATCCCGCCGATTGCAGCCGCCGGCATCGTATAGATCAAAAAGAACGCCGCTACGGCTAAGAGCGCGTAACCCAAAACGCCGCCGAAGAACGAGCCGATATAACTTGCCGCCCAAACGACGAACTGAAAGCCGATGGCCGCGAGCAGAATGCCCCCGAACTTGGCGCGCCCCTCTTCCCACGCTTCGTCGAACGAGCCCTTCCGGCCGCGCCAAATTTGACTGGCCTGTATGATGGCGATCCCGAACGCCCAGAGATAGATCAGCTGCACGATAATGCCGAAGAGGCCGGCTCCGGCGCCACCTAGGGCGTTGGTCAGCAGCGGCGCGACCGCCGCATTGACGAGAATCGCCAGGACCGCCGCCAACAGCGGACAAGCGAGAATTGACGGATGCTTAATGAGAAGCGGGATCGCTCGTACGTACATGGCGAGATCTACGGTGGGCATTTGCCGCTTGAACGACACGCTATAACCTCGCGGTGTCGAGCGCGTGCCGGCAACTGCAATCCGCGCCGACCGGAACGCCTGCAACGATCGTGCCGATTGCCTCTTTGACGCGCGCGTTGTTCTTGTTGAAGATCTCGATCACTTCAACGTGCGAGACCGGCGGCATGCCCTCGAGTCCGACGTCGTAATCGGTGATGAGCGAAATGTTGACGTAGCACATTTCGAGTTCGCGTGCCAGGTAGCACTCGGGATATTGGGTCATGTTGATGACTTCCCAACCCTGGTCTTGAAACCACTTCGACTCCGCGCGCGTCGAGAAGCGGGGTCCTTGGATGACGACGACGGTTCCGCGCTCGTGCGTCTCGATACCGAGCGAGCGCAGGGCCGAAATCGCAATCGGGCGCAGGGTCGGGCAATACGGATCGGCGACGCTGACGTGCGTCGTACGCGGTCCGTCGTAGAACGTGTCCACGCGTCCCGACGTGCGATCGACGAACTGGTCGCAGACGACCATCGAGCCGGGTTTATAGCCGGCTTTGAGCGACCCCGAGGCCGTCGGACCGACGATCCATTTCACGCCGAGCGACTTCATTGCGTACATATTCGCACGATAGTTGATTTTGTGCGGAGGGAACCGATGATCGCGTCCATGTCGCGGCAGAAAAGCGATGCGTCGCCCGGCGATCTCGCCGAGGTGTACCGTATCGCTCGGCAAACCGTAGGGCGTCTCGATCCATTGCTCTTGCGGACGTTCCAGCAGCGAGTAGAAGCCCGATCCTCCAAAAACTCCGATTTCGGCGCTTTGTTCCATCGCGCGGCTCTTTCGAGGTGCGGCGCGGGTCCCCTCGAAGTTTTACGCGGGATGAGGTATGCCGTATTTGTTGCACTGTCGCTCGCGCTGCTGACCGGATGCACGCGCACCGCGTCGACGGGAGCGGGTGGGCGTCATCCCTGGACCGTCCCGCACGTGCTGCGCATCGCCGATCTTTCCGATCCCGATCATCTCAATCCGTATCTCTCGGAGATGGACGTCACCTACGACGTCTCGTCGCTGATCTATTCGTATCTCGTCGTCGCCGACGATCGTGGACGCCTCATCGGCGATCTCGCGTCGACCGTACCGAGCCTAACCAACGGCGGGATCTCGCGCGACGGGCGAACGTACGTGTATCGTTTACGTCGCGGCGTGCTGTGGCACGACGGCGCAGCGTTTACGTCCAAGGACGTCGTCGCTTCCTGGCACGCGGTGATCGATCCGCACAATAATACCTTCGAACACGAAGGCTACGACCGCGTCGCTTCGATTGATGCTCCCGATGCTTACACGGTCGTGGTGCATTTGCGCGATCGCTATCCTCCTTTCGTTTCGCGCTTCTTCGCGCCGCTGCAAGAGGGCGGAAAACCAATTCTGCCCGCGCACGTGCTCGGGAGCGAAGGGAGTTTCAACACCGGAACGCTCTCCGCCCATCCCGTCGGAACGGGACCGTTTGAGTTCGTTTCGTGGGAGCGCAGCGACCGCATCGTGCTAAAACGCTTCGATCGCTACTTTAGGGGGCGCCCGAAGCTCGAGCGCATCGAGCTGCGCTTCATTCCTACCGACCAGACGATAGCCAACGAACTGCAAGCGCACCGGCTCGATCTGATCGTCGCGCCTCAAACCTCGCTGCTCTCGACGTACAAAGCCGTACCGGGGGTCTTCGTGAGTACCGCCCCGTGGAACACTCAAGCCGCGCTGATCATCAACGCGAGCAAACCTGCGTTGCACGACCTTGCGGTGCGCGAAGCGATTGCGGATAGCGTTCCCTATGACGACATCCTTCGCGACGTTACCTTTGGTTTGTACGAACAGGCGCGCAATGTCGTCGCTCCTACCTCGATCGGTTACGAAGTGTTACCGCTGCGTCGCCAAGACCTTTCAGCCGCAAACCACGTTTTAGACGCGCGGGGGTGGCGCCGAGGGTCCGACGGAATCAGAGCTCGCGACGGCGTGCGGCTCGAGATCACCGTAGCGACGATCGCCGGCTTCACCAACGCACAGCGCGCGCTGCTTTTGCTTCAGGCGGCGCTGCACGAAACCGGCGTGGCGCTGGCCATCAAGAACTATCCCTACCGCACGATCTTCGCGCCCGACGGGCCGGTCTACGGCGGAACCTATGACACGGCGTTCTACAGCAACACGATCAATTGGGATCCCGACATCTCGAACTTCGTCGGCTGCGATCGTTGGTACCCCAAGGGACAAAACATTTATCGTTTCTGCGACCCGCGACTTGACGCTTTGGAGCTCGCGGGACTGCGGAGCGACGATCCGGCGGTTCGCGCGCCGGTTTACCGAAGAGCTAACCTGTTGATGTGGAACGACGTCCCCTATATTCCGGTGTATGAGGGCAGACGTTTGATCGTGCGATCGGATGATTTACGCAACTACCGCCCGAACACGACGGCCACACCGTGGTGGAACGCTTGGGAGTGGGATATATAAGGGTAACGTGTGCTGCCGTCCCCGTTTTTCGCTATTAGTGGGATACGAGAAATTGATAAGTAGGAGAGCAAAAATCGCCCAAAAAGACGCGATTTTTTATTGCGGAAAGAGAGCCGGGGGAACCGATCCAGACGCGGGTGTGGGGCGTCGGCTAGCTACCACCCCGGCCACCCTATTAGTGCCGAAAAACCGTTTTGGGACACCCAGCAAAAGGTCCCTTTTTAGAAGCCCGTCAGCCATTTGTGAGCGAGATACTTAGTTCAGAGAGCTACAGACCAGCCGCAATAGCCTTCAGTTCCTTGATGTGTTGCATAGCCATATTTTGCATGTATATTTTCATGAACATGCCTTCTGAAGGAAGGATGCACTCCGGACTGTCGAGGTTTCCTTCGAAGCTTCCACCGAGATCAGGGCCGTTTATAAGCTCGTTGACGATATATTCGTAAACCACGTTGCGCGCATTGTCGTCGTTGGCTTTGGGGTGCGTGTGCCAAAGAATTCTGCGATCCTTCATCTCCTGGGGGTTTTTGATTAACTCCTCATATCGACCGAGTATCGCCTGCATGCGCTCATTTGGCGGCCAGATCGAAGCGATCACTGACAAGATCGTGTCGCCCTCATTATTTATCACCGAGTCTTCTGTCAGGCTTCTGGTGGCGAAGTAGTATCCGAGGAATGACGCCAACTCCCAAAATACAATTTTATCTTGTTTCCAAATATCGGCATAAGGGCCAAACGTTCCAGGAGCGACAACTGCGTAAACGACCGACGCTACGGCATCGCTCAGGGCAAGAACGTACGCTTTTAGTCCGCGAACCTTCCAAATGGGGTCCCCATCACTCGTGACCCGAGTGCCAGCGTCGCGAAGGGCCGTGCAAATGCTCAAGACCGCTTGCTGGCCCTCCTCTAACTCCAATGAATAAGTCTTGAGTAGGTCCTCAATCCCCTGCTGTTCTTCATTGATCGCAGGTATATGAGGGCTCGAAGACGCTACTTTGCGGGCCTCATTTGCGTACGCGAGGCCGGTCTCAAGCGCCGTAATAGCCTTTCTAAACCAACCCGTGTGATAGTTTGATTGCGCGGCCATGGTATACATACTCAAACCGTCTGCTGTATTGAGCAGAAAGCCCTGCGTATCTCCAGTCGCTTTTAGGTAATCTCCACGCTTTGAGTAAAGTTCGTACAATGCTGTTGACATAGTAGTGATCTCCGGGCTGGCCCTGTGTGGTGACTTTTCCATGGCCTCGCTAAGACGCTGTTCAGCCTCCTCGAACTCCGCATCAGTCGGCGGCGGCTCAAGTTGAGTAGCCTTATCGGAGCCTCCCCCAAGGAGCTTCTTCAAAAAGCCCATATCGTTAATTCCATCTAACCGTCATTTGCTTAGCCCCGGAAGCCGGTACCATCAGTTCGACACTTATTTGTCGAATCCATGAAATAAGCGGTTCCGGTTTGGTCAGCCGTCAACATGCTCTGTGTGGGCCATTGGTCTCAATCCGCCCTCAGCATTCTTCGCCATATCGGCACTACCCGCACCCATTAACTTGCTATACTGATTCCAAGAGGACCCTTACCTATGGCCGCGCCACACCAACGACGCCAGCAGCCCAGTCTAATGCTCAGGGCGGCATTATCGCAGACACTATCGCCATCATTCTGCTGCTAGTTGCGGCGCCTTATCTGAGTGGCAGCGGCGACTACCATGGTGGCTACCATCACTACGGATTCCGCTATCATGGTGGTTGTGAACACCACGAGCACTTGCAATGGGTCACGTTTTTGTCGTCGGGGCTCGCTGCGTATCGGTTCTACTTCTACCGAATCTAGCATTGCGAAATGGCGACCGCGGGCCCATGCCGGCCACCTAGCCGCGCTGGCCAATCATCTCCTTCGGAGCTACGGGCCGCAGATCGCTAGGATTGCCGAAACTCTACTGGAGCGCCAGACGCTCAGTGGCGAAGAGGTGGGCGCAATGGTCCCCAAGCTCGCCAAAGGGCGGTCGCTTGAGTGTCCCGCTGCATCCACCGCCAACGGCGCGCCGCAACGGCTCTAGGCTTCGGCTAGCTACCGGCCAAGGGACGACGTCATCGCGCATCGAACATCTGTTCGAGCGGCGTTGAATGCCAACCATATGGCACCCGCGTCAGCCATCATAGAGCCGTACAAACACCGATTTGACCGAGGAGGTCGGCCTAGATGGCAATTCCCGAAAAGCAGTTGGAAACGTGGGCGAACGTCGGCGCTGAGAAAGCCGCCGAAAGCACTTACGCGTCGATCAAAGCGGCAACCGACGCGGCAAAATCGACGGCGCTCAAAGAGTTTTCTTACGACGTATATCTGCAAGGGTCGTATCGTAACTCAACGAGCATTTACGGTGACATGGACGTAGATGTTGTCGTCGAGGCAACGGACTTTTTCTATAAAGACGTTGACGACCTCACGGAGTCTCAAAAGGCTGAGTTTGAACGTCAGTTTCCCGGGTCGCCTTCGCATTCGTTCAACGACTTTCGCAGCGCCGTAGAACGGACTCTAACGGACTACTACGGGTCAAGCCTCATAACATTGCGAAATAAGTGCATCCAGGTAACTGGAAAATCTGGTCGCCTTGATGCTGATGTAGTGCCCTGCGTTCGATATCGTGATTTCCGAAAGGATGAGTCAGCGCGTCTTCCGACGCCAAAGGAAGGCATCACGTTTTGGACTCGTAATGCCGCCCGTCAAGTTATCAACTACCCCAGGCAGCACTACGATAATGGGGTCGTAATGAACAAGAACACTAGTTATCGTTTTAAACCAACCGTCCGCATTTTCAAGAATCTTCGTAATCACTGCTCCGCCAATAATCTTATTGCAGATGGCGTTGCTCCGTCGTATTTTGTTTCGTGCCTGATCTACAACGCACCGACCGATTTATTCAAACCCCGGCACGAGGATACGGTCGTAGCAGTTCTCAAATGGATGAATGGATTGACGGACGAGCAATGGGGCAAACTCGTTGCACAATGTGGGCTTCTCTGGCTCTGTCGCGACAAGCCGGACTACTGGCCCATAGCCAACGCTAAGGCATTTAAGACGGCTGCCATCAAGGCGTGGAATGATTGGGGCAAATGATTAGCCGCTTTTATCCCTATTCTACCGATTCAAACGAACGTGACACCTTGGCGTACGTCTTTGCGGTCATCGCTGTGGCTCTCGCTTATCTCCTGTACAAGATCGTAGAGGCGTTCCATTTTCAAATGCCGTGGTGGATGTCGTTGCCGACCCCTATGCCGATCTATCTGTTCTTGCGCGGCTTATTTTCGAATTGTATTTGGCGCTGGGGATTGCTACGAAGGTTTGGCATCGTCAAAATCCCGTATCTGGGTGGCCAATACCACGGCCACCTTTGGACCAGCCATGACGACCACGAAGAGAGCTATAAGTGTGATTTTACGATTACCCAGACCTGGACGAAGATCATTATTCGCGGCCAGTTTCCGCAATCGCATTCGTTTAACGGTGTTACCGGAATCAGCGTCTTGGATACCGACGTGCCGCGTCTAGTTTACGAATATTGGAATGAACCGGCAAGCGCTGCGATTGGATCAATGCACGCTCATCGCGGCACCATCTGGTTTGACATAAGGTCGAAGGACTCAAAGGTCCATCTTGACGGCGAATACTACACTGGGCGTGGCCGCGCAACGAGTGGGCGTATTGAGATTGTCCGCAAACGACACGAGCTAACCTCATGAACCATTCCCTGCAAACGGAACGGCTAGACTTACGCCTTGTTCAAATGGGGGATGCTCAAAATATTTTTCAGTTGCATCAGGACCCTGAGGTCGCACAATCCGTCTACTTCCAACCGGCTGACGTTGGTAAGGTCAGCACACTTCTTTACTTACGCAAGATTCTATTTGTCAGAGGGCAAGCTGTTCTTTGGGTGCTCCTAGACCGGAGCGGAGCATTTGTTGGATTCGTTGATCTTCCGATGGATAAAGACAAGGCGAAGGGCGAGGTTCATTTCATCATCGCTAAGCCGTATCGGAATCGCGGTTACCTTACCGAAGCCTTGAAGGCGGTGTTTGCTTTTGCCAAGGAATCTCTCGGCCTTCAGCAGATTGAAGGCTGTTGCTTCGTTGAAAATGATCGCGCAGCCCACGTCTTTGAAAAACTTGGCTTCCAATACCTCGGCATCGTTCCAAAAACACCTGAAAACGAGCACGATCTCAAAACGTACATTTTGGACCTCTGATGCAGACCGTTGCGATGCTCTGCGCCAATTTGAGGGCAGGCGTTTGATCGTGCGATCGGATGATTTACGCAACTACCGCCCGAACATGACGGCAACACCTTGGTGGAACGCATGGGAGTGGGACATTTAGTGAACAGGTTTATTGCAATAATTTTCGCGGCAGCGTTCGCGGCTCTTTCGGCGGCGCCGGCACCGGCGGCTACGCGGCATCATTCCATTGCCGAGTACGCGTATTTGATCGGCACCTGGCAGTGCGTCGCGCACGCTCCGCGACTCAAGGCGCCGGTAACGTATCAAACGAGTTTTCACTGGAAGTATCCGTCCAAGTCCGTCATCGATCAGTACATCTCGACGCCGCGCGGCCAGGCGAACTTCATGCTGACCTACGTCCCGGCAAGCGACTCGTTCGAAGGCGTGTTCACCGGCAGCGACGGCAGCATGGGATTTTGGTACAATCCCGGCCCGGTTGGCGAGGGATGGACCGAGTACGGCTTCGACGTGGCCGATCGCGCGACGCCCAATACGCGGGCAATTTTTTACGGCGTGACGCCGACGCACTACGCGTTTCACTTTTGGGCCATCAAGGGTAAGCAGGACCCCGGACGCAAGATCGAAGACGACACCTGCAACAAAGTCTAGAAAGAATCGGTAGGTAGGCTGTGATGAAAACGCGATTTGTTGCCGCCCTGGCGGCGGTGGTAGTGCTCGCCGCGTGCGGACACCGCCACGTGAGCTCACAGAACGCCGGCGGAAACGCGGCGTCAAATGCGAGCGGCTCCGTCGTCGTCAATGCCGGCACCACGTATTACGGTAAGCTGGACAAGGCGATCGGCACGAAGGTCAGTCACGACGGCGACACTTTCACCCTGACGCACACCGATACGTTTTTTCATAAGAATCCCGCGCTCGACGGTGCCGTGATCGACGCGCACGTCGAGAACGTGCGCGCGGCCGGCCCGATGCGCAATCCGGCGATGACGATCGTCTTCGACGACATTCGCTTGCCGGACGGGACGAAGGAACCGGTAAACGCTTCGATCGTTTCGTGGAAAGAGTTCGATCCAAAGACGCACCATTTGCGTACGATCGGCATGATGTTCGGCGGTGCGATCGCCGGCCATATGACGCATCGCAAGCACGGCGGCCTGATGGGTGCGGCGGGCGGCTACGCCTTATCGCAGACGCTGAAGACCGACGTGCAAGTGCCGGCCGGCACGGTCGTCGAGCTGCGTCTAAACCAAGCGGTAACGAAGTCTAGCGGTTAACGGTTGAAATCTGAGGGCTTCAAGTCGTCGAGAAACTTCTTGAAGCGCTGCATCTCGTTGTCGTTGGCCGGCTTCTTTTCCGCGGTCGCCTCCTCGAGGACGATCTTGTCGGAGACGAAGATCGGCGCTTGCACGCGCAAGGCAAGCGCGATGCCGTCGGACGGGCGCGCGTCGATTTCTTGAAGGTCGCCGTTGGTCCGCACGACCAGCTTTGCGAAGAACGTCGAGTCCTTGATGTCGTGAATGACGACTTGCTCGAGGTTAGCGTTGAGCGTCTCGAGGATGTTACGCATGAGATCGTGCGATAGCGGCCGAGGTACCGGTGCGCCTTCCAACGCCAGTGCGATTGCGGTTGCCTCGAACGGACCGATGAGGATGGGCAGATAGTGCGATCCGTCCATGTCCTTGAGAATGACCACGGGGTCGTGTGTCAAGAGGTCGATCCCCAGTTTGTCGACCTTCATCTGCCGCATGTCAGCGTTATCCGACGCGTCCGCCACCGGTGCCTCCAAGAGCGTTGTACCCATGCTTGGTAGGTCCGTCCGAATGGCCGGCCGAACGGGTGGCGGTTCTTTATGGCACTCTCATGCGGCATCGTCGGCTTGCCCAACGTCGGCAAGTCGACCATCTTCAACGCGCTCACGCGCTCCGCGCAGGCTCTCGCCGCAAACTATCCGTTTGCAACCATCGAGCCTAACGTTGGTGAGGTGGCGGTGCCCGATGCGCGTTTGCACGTGCTCCAGGAGCTCGTCGCAGGCCAGCGCGTCGTCCCTGCGACGGTGCGCTTCGTCGACATAGCAGGACTCGTGCGCGGCGCAAGCTCGGGCCAGGGGCTCGGAAACGCCTTTCTCAGTCATATTCGCGAAACCGACGCGATCGCGATGGTGGTGCGCTGCTTCGAAGACGAAAACGTCACGCACGTCGAGACGCATCCCGATCCCAAGCGCGACGTCGAGATCGTCAACATCGAGCTGGCACTTGCCGACCTTGCCACGATGCAGAAACGCCTTCAAAAGATCGAGCGCGAAGCGCGCGTGAACCCGAAGCTGCGCGAGAGCCTGGGCGCCGCGGAGCGGCTGGTCGCCTCGCTCGAGGCCGGCACCCCGGCGCGAACCTTTCCGGAAGGAAGCGTCGAGGCTGCGGTGGCCGCGGAGTCGTTCTTGCTGACCGCCAAGCCGTTGCTCTACGTCGCCAACGTCGACGAGGCGCAGATCGGGCGCCCCGGGCCGTTGGCGCAGGCGCTTGAGGCCATCGGCCGCGTGGAACGAAGCCGGGTCGTCGTACTCAGCGGCAAGGTGGAGGCCGAGCTGGCCGGACTGTCCGAGGAGGAGGCTATCGAGTACCGCGCCGAGCTGGGCCTCGAGCGCAGCGGCCTCGACGAGCTCGCGGCGACGGCGTACGATCGGCTGGGGCTCATGACGTTCCTGACCGCCGGCGAGAAAGAGGTCCGGGCCTGGACGATCCATCGCGGCACCAAGGCCCCCGAAGCGGCCGGTAAGATTCACGGCGACATCGAGCGCGGCTTCATTCGCGCCGAGATCGTGTCGTACGACGACTACGTCAAATATCGCACCATGGATGCCTTGCGCTCCGCCGGTCTGGTTCGGAGCGAGGGCCGGGAGTACGTGATGCAAGAGGGTGACGTCGTCAACTTCCGCTTCAACGTGTAGCGCGCGACGAGTCCCGGTTTGCCCTTCGACAGGCTCAGGGTGACACAACGCCCAAGTCTTCAGGCCGGAGGCACACAAAACGTTATGAGTACCGCCGTTCGCGAAGTCTCGGTTTTCGGAGACGCCATCGCCTATTTCAACGATGCAGCCGACCTGCTCGAACTCGATGGTGGAATGCGCCGTATCCTGACCAACCCTTCGCGGCAGATCATTTTTTCAATCCCGTTCCAGCGCGACACCGGCGAGTTCGAAGTCTACACCGGCTATCGCGTACAGTTTAGTTTCGCGCGCGGTCCTGCGAAGGGCGGCATCCGTTACCATCCTGGTGTGACACTCGACGAAGTCACCGCGCTGGCGTTCTGGATGACGTGGAAATGTGCCGTCGTCGACCTTCCGTTCGGCGGTGGAAAAGGCGGGGTCACGTGCGACCCGACCCAGCTCTCGATGAACGAGCTCGAGCGCATCACGCGCCGTTATGCTGCCGAGCTGGTGGAAGTCGTCGGTCCGGACAAAGACGTCCCGGCGCCCGACGTCAACACGACGCCGCAAGTCATGGCGTGGTTCATGGATACGTATTCGATGCACGTGCGGCAGAACGTCCCCGGCGTCGTCACCGGCAAGCCGCTGGAGATTGGCGGATCGCGCGGGCGCACCGAAGCGACCGGACGCGGCGTGACGATCTGCGCGCTCGACGAGATGAGCGAAATGGGGCTAAAGCCCGAGCAGAGCAGCGTTGCGATTCAAGGTTTCGGCAACGTCGGAAAGTACGCGGCGAAGCTCTTCGAAGAACGCGGCTGTAAGGTCGTCGGCATATCAGACGTCACCGGCGCTTACTATAACGAAGAAGGCATCTACGTAAACGGTGCGATGGAGCACGCCGCCAAACACGGAACGCTCGAAGGCTTCAAGGGCGGCGACAAGATCACCAACGCCGACCTTTTGACCAGCAAGTGCGACGTGCTAGTGCCGGCGGCGCTCGAAAAGGTGTTCACGCCGGAGATCGCCGCCAACGTCCAAGCCAAACTCATCGTCGAGGGCGCCAACGGTCCCACGACGCCCGAAGCCGACCGCATCTTCAAGGAGCGCGGCATCGTCGTCATTCCGGACATCATGGCCAACGCCGGCGGCGTGACCGTTTCGTACTTCGAGTGGGCACAAGACCGCGCCGGCTACTTTTGGAAAGAATCCGAAGTCAACGAACGCCTCGAGGATTTCTTACTCACGAACCTCCACGAGATCCGTACGATCGCTAACTCGCGGCACGCTACGTTGCGTACTGCCGCGTACACGCTGGCGATCGATCGCGTGGTGAAGGCGCTTAAGCTGCGCGGAATATACGCTTAACGCACGACCTTAGTGTGGAGCGTAGACGTCGGGGAAGCACTCCCGTTTGTTAGAGCAGCGCGTTCCGTCGTACGCTTTGGTGACGTCGATCTCGCGGATGTGCCGGCCGTACCGCTCGTTGATTGCTGCGATGACGTAGTAAGCAATTAACGCGTAACCGGTGTTCGAAGGATGGAGGCCGTCGAAGC
Organism: Candidatus Baltobacteraceae bacterium; assembly: GCA_036488875.1. Lineage (NCBI taxonomy): Bacteria > Bacillati > Vulcanimicrobiota > Vulcanimicrobiia > Vulcanimicrobiales > Vulcanimicrobiaceae > Vulcanimicrobiaceae bacterium. The sequence continues at coordinate 623,808 of DASXGW010000004.1, forward strand.
TCACGAGCCCGCCTCCGCTGGCAAGATTGCAGCAAGTGCCTGGATTAACCGCTGCGGCTTTTGCGAAGTACGGATTCGCGGGGTCGCCACTAAGGACGCCGTCGAAGACGATGCGCACGTCGACGAACGCGGACTGCGTATACGTTGCCGCTTCCCGGATGCCCGTATTGACGTTATCGTTGAGCTGCTGAATCTTGCCGGCGAACTGCGGCGTGATGTAATAGGATCCGAGGCCGCTGCCGGCGACGCACGGTTTCGTGAAGTGGGGCCCGGTACAGTCGAGGTCGGGAAACGTGGACGAATGGTGCAAAAAGTACTTGAGCGAATTTAGCGCACCAGGAAGCGTTAAATAACCGCACGCGTTTCTGACGGTTCCCGGTTGACATCCCTTGGGGCTCGCGATATGGTAAGCGGCCGCGAACTGTCGAATAATAGCCTTCGCTTGCTGATGCGAAAAGACCCCAACTCCAAACGGCTTCTTCTGGGTGAGTAGGCAGTAAACGTACGTTTGCGTCGGCGGCTTGCACGCAGAGTTCTTTGGAATCGCCGTGTTCATGAAGTACGAGTGCGAAGCACATCCGGCAAATCGAGGACGACGGTCTTGGCGCCCGCATATTTCAGGATTTGAACCGCGTCGAGCACGTCGGCTTTTGCTTGCGCGGCGCTGTTGTCGCCGCCGACGAAGCGGCCCCCGCTGCCCATGTACTTGAGCACGTCGTTGGCGCCGAGCCACACCGTCGCCAAGGTGGGATGCAGCGATGCTGCCGCCTGCACCATAGTGAGTTTCGGTCCCAAGTGAGCGAAGTTGCCCAGAACCGGCCAGAACGTGCTGGCCTCGTTGTCGACGGCGGTTGCGAGGAGTCCGGGAATACCCGGTATCGGCTCGCACGTGTTGTTTTGGGGCATCGCGATCGTGTTGGCTTCGTGCGCGGTGATCCCGGGAACCGCTACGTTACGGATGAGGTTCGAAGCCGGATTCATGCGAACCGCTGGAAGGCCGCCCAGCACGTATCCCGCGGCGTTAAATCCGTCGTCTGCCCTACACGTGTTGCCGGATTTCGACAAGCCTATGGGTGCGAAATCGCTAGGCAGGGTCTGAACGAGTTGATTGTTGAGACCCGGCGCTTTAATTAATGGCAGCGGACTCGTCGACGGATCGTACATGCGATCGATCGCTGTCGCTTCGGGCAATCCCGATGCCATCTCATCGACGTCGGCCCACCACCCGTTCTCTTGTCCGGGTGGAACGAGCTGGCCCGGATACAGCGGATTTTTCATTCCCGTCGCGCCGAGGAATCCACCCGCTTGATATCCGGCGGTGAGGCTGTCGCCGACGCCGACGATCGTTGAGAGCAATCCGCGGCTGCGTTCGCTGGCGCGATGCGATGAGGATGCGGCCGGTAATGCGGAAATTGGTCCCGCGCTCGGAGCGCTGCACGCGCAGACGCCGGCGAGCGCGGCTAGCGCGAGAAGCTTATGCCTCGCCGCGTTCATCCGTCGGCAGACCCTCGGCCACCCAACCCTTATAACCGCCCTCAAGAGCGACCGCGTTATATCCGCGCTCGCGCAGCGTTTTGGCGATACGGCTGCACGAGTTGCCGCTGCCGCAATAGAGCACGACTTCATCGTCCTTGCCGAATGGAACGTCGGCGCCGATTTCGATGGCCGCGCCTTCAAAGGGGATCGATCCGGGAATCTTTTGGTCGTCCGGCTCTTTGCGAATGTCGAAGACTTTGAGTTCGGCCGCGCGAGCTTGGAGCTCGCGCGGACCGATGCGTTCGTCCATTAGTGCGGCGCGTAGACGTCGGGGAAGCACTCCAGCTTGTTGGAGCACCGCGTTCCGGCGTAGGCAGCGCTGACGTTAATCTCGCGGATGTGCTGGCCGTACCGTTGATTGATCGATTTGATGACATAGTAGGCGATCAACGCGTAGCCCGTGTTCGACGGATGCAGACCATCGAAGCTCACCAGTCCTTGGGCGGACGCCAGCGTGCAGCATTTTCCGGGATTGATCGAGATGGCCTTGGCAAAGTACTGATTGGACGGATCTCCGCTGAGAATTCCGTCGAAGATCGCGCGCACGTCGATGAAGGCCGATTGCGTGTACGTCGCAGCTTCGCCGATACCCGTGTTCACGTTGTCGTTGAGCTGCTGGATCTTACCGGCGAACTGCGGCGTGATGTAGTACGAGCCTATGCCGCTGCCGGCTACGCACGGCTTAGTGAAATTCGGTCCCGAACAGTCGAGATTCGGAAACGTCGAGGAATGCGCGAGGTAGTAGTTGAGGGCGTCGAGAGCTCCCGGAAGCGTCAGATAGCCGCATGCGGTCGCGACCGTTCCCGGTTTGCATCCGTTGGGCGTCGTCAGATGGTAGGCGGTCGCGAACTGCTCGATGGTCGTCTTGGCTTGCGCGGGAGTGAAGAGCCCGAGCCCGACCAGCACGCAAAATGCGTACGTTTGCACCGGAGTGTGCGCCGGCGACGCGGTGCACGCGGACCGCTTCGGGATCGCCATATTCAGGAAGTACGGCGTGCGCAGCACGTCGGGCAGATTGAGCACGACGGTCTTGGCGCCGGCATACTTGAGCGTTTGAATGGCGTTGAGTTCGTCGGCCTTCATTTGAGCGACGGTGTTGTCGCCGCCGACGAAGCGTCCGCCGCTGCCCATGTACTTCAGGACGTCGTTGGCTCCCAGCCACACGGTCGCCAAAGTCGGATGCAGCGATGCCGCGGCGCGCACCTCGGTAAGGTTCGAGCCCATGTGCGCAAAGCTGCCCAGCACGGGCCAGAACGTGCTCGCCTCACCGTCGACGACGGCCGCAAGCAGTCCCGGAATGCCGGGGATCGGTTCGCACGTATTATTTTGCGGCTCGGAAATCGTGTTGGCTTCGTGCGCGGTAATGCCGGGAACGGCGACGTCGCGAACGACGTTCGAGGTATTCATGCGCACGGTGGCGACACCGCTTATGAGGTAGCCGGCAGCGTTGAAGCCGCCATCTGCGGTGCACGTGTTGCCGGACTTCGACAAGCCGAACGGCGCCAAGCTTCCGGGAGCGGTTGGAACCAGCAGATTGTTCAAGGCGGGAGCCTTGATAAGCGGCAGCGGGCTCGTCGCCGGATCGTACATGTCATTGATAGCGGTCGCTTCCGGTAGACCCGAGGCCATCTCGAAGAGATCGGCCCACCAGCCGTTTTCCTGACCCGGTCGCACCAGCTGCGACTTATCGAGCGGATCTTTAAAGTCGGTTGCGCCGAGGAAGCCGCCGGCTTGATAACCGGCCGTGAGGCTGTCGCCGACTCCAACAATGCTTGAGAGGACTCCGCGACCGACCGAACCGTTACGATGCATGGTCGACGGCGCGGCCGGCAAGGTCGAGTTCGAGGTTCCCCCGCTCGGTGCGCTGCACGCGCAGATTGCTGCGAGTGCCGCGAAGGCAAAAATCTTTTTCACGGTGCCGTTCATGATTGTCAACCTCTAGAGCGGGAAGATGCCGGGCGTGCCGACACCAAACTGAAGCTGCATCTGCGTCGCTTTGAGTCCGCCGAACCCCAGGCCGCAGGTGTTGTTGAGCGCCTGCTGCACGGTCAAACATTTGACCGCCGTGACGCCGTCGGCACCCATGTTGGTCGGGCCGCCGCTGTTGAGCACGAACTGCACGAAGCCGTATTTGCTGACGCGCTGCGAGACGCCCAGGAAGTACGCGATCACGTGCTCGGGGTACGGATCGGTCGGAAGATAGTCGCGCGCGCTTTGCGGTTCCACCCAGAGCGTCGTGGTATCCGTCGGCGTGTACTGTAAATAGAGAATCTGCGGCGTCTGAAAGGCATTCTTCGTGTTGAAGCCGTTGGTGTGCATCAGCCACTGCGTCGCCATCGTAAACGTTCCGAACATCTTCGGCGACTTGAGAAACGGCAGCGTGACCGCCACGGATTTGAACTGAGCGGTGCGCACCGGAAGATTCTGGAGAACCGGACCGTCGGGCGGATTGATCGTGACCGGCACGATATCGTTATCGCCGACCGATTCTCCCACGGTACCGTAGCGCGCGACATAGGTCGGCGTGATGACCAGCGGAAGCGGTACGCCGATGTGCGCGAGCGGGAAGACCATCTTTTGGAGCATTCCGACGATGAACGTGTCCTTGGTGCGCACGTTGATGTCCCGTCCGGTTCCCGGGCCGCACGCGTTGCCGCCGCTCAAGTCGGCGCAGCCGACCGGATTTTGAAAGCCTGCGAGGTAAACGGGCGCGAGGCCGCTGTTAAAACCGTACGGCCAGTGCTGAAGTTGGAACATGCTTCCGACCAATCGCGTCGTCGGATTGAACGCGTAGCCGAGCGAGACGTCGCCGCCGCCGTACAGCCAGCCCTTTCCGTACGTTCCGATGTTGCCGAACGGATACGCTATGGAAAAGTCGGCCGTATATTGGAAGCCGAGCGGAAATCCGACCTGCTGGCTTACCGGCTGCTGGCTGACCGGCGGTACTTGCGCGACGGTGCCGGGATCGACGGCGCCCGAACCGGGCGCGAGGTGCGACGCTTGACGCCGTTGACGCTTAGCATCGTGCTCTTTCTTCCATGCTTCCATCGCATGGAAGATCGCGCTGTTTGCGCCGGGCACGACGGTCTGTTCGTAGACGTTTTCCATTCCGTCGGCGCGCGCGGCCGGACACGAGTAGCAGATGGTCGCGGCCGCGGCAATAGCCGCGAGTGCGCGCAAAGGCGTCTTGTGCATGCACCAGTCTCCAAGAAGAAGCGCCCTATTATTAAAAGTATCAGGCGCCGGTCCGCAAAGCTTGGGCCCGCCCGGACTAAATCCTGCCCAGGGAAAAGCTTCTCAGCGTTCCTGAGTTACACGCCCGCGGGCTGCGACGATGCGTCGCCGATGTCGCCGCCGCTTACGTGGCCGTCGGTTCCGGTCGAGCGACCGTTCCCGCCGCTTCTCTTGCCCCTGAACCGTTGGTCGAGCCAATGCTCGAACGATTTGACGATGACGTAGAGCACCGGCGTGATCGCAAGATTCAAGATCGTCGAGACAACCATTCCGCCGAATACGACCGTGCCTAACGAGTGGCGTGCCGCTTCGCCGGCGCCGGAGGCAAACACGAGCGGCGTGACGGCAATGATGAAAGCAATCGACGTCATCAAGATCGGGCGTAACCGAACCTGGGCCGCGCGCAATGCGGCCTGCACGATCGTCGCGCCTTCGCGCATTTGCTGATTGGCAAACTCCACGATAAGAATTGCGCTCTTGCTCGCGAGGCCGATAAGCATCACGTAACCGACCTGCGCGTAGACGTCCTGTGCCAGCGCCGGATCGAACAGGAACGGGATCGGCAAGTGGCTGCGGAAGTTCATGAAGCCCAGCGCGCCGAGCAGCGCCGCCGGCACGGCCAGCAGCACGATGAGCGGATCGATGAAGCTTTCGTACTGTGCGGCCAGCGCCAAGAACACAAAGATGATGGCCAGGACGAAGACCACCTTGGTCGGTGCTCCCGCCGCAATCTGGTCGAGCTGCAACCCCGTCCACTCGAACGTCACGCCCGTGGGCATCACTTGGCGGGCGATCTTTTGCATCTCGTCGATCGCAGTCCCCGAGCTGACTCCCGGCGCGGAGTTACCCGAGAGCTCGATGTTGCGATAGAGATTGTAATGCGAAATGATCGGCGGCCCCAACGTTTGCTTGGCCGTCATCAGCGCCGAGAGCGGCACCATCACCGCGCCGGTCGCGCTCGTAGCGGAAGTCGCGGCGGAGGAGGCCGGATTGGTCGCCCCCGCACTCGTGTCCGACGCCGGGCTCGCGTGCACGTATAAATTCTGGAGCGAAGCGACGTCGCTGCGGTACGGCGCGTCGGCCTGCACCTGCACCTGCCAGGATCGATTGAGGTACGTGAAGTTGTTTACGTAAAGCGACCCGAGATCGACCTCCATCGTCTGGAAGATGTCCGACAACGAGACGCCGATGGCTTTGGCCTTGTTGCGGTCGATATCGGCTTCGATCTGCGGCGAATCGATGCGGAACTGGGTGAAGACGTTTTGCAGAGCCGGATCTTTAGACGCTGCGCCCATGATGGCAAACGCGGTGCCCATCAGCTTGGGCAGGCCCACGTTGCCGCGGTCTTCAAGCTCGAACTGGAATCCGTTGAAGTTCCCTAGGCCGTTGATCGCGGGCGGATTAAACGCGAAGACCTGCGCCTCGGGGATCGTCATGTAGAAGATGCCGTTGAGCCGCTGCTCGAGCGCGAAAACCGAGTGCGACACGCACGCCTGGCCGCCGTGGCCGAACGTGAAGTTGCACCAGAACGGCGTCTTGCGGTCGCCCCACGGCTTGACCAAGGTAAACACGACGCCGCGATTGGGCGACGTTCCGCTAAAGCCGAAGCCGCCGACGTCGAAAATGTATTGCACCTCCGGCTGTGCCTGCATGATCGCTTCGACCTTGCGGCCCACGGCCTGCTCGCCTTCAAGCGACGTTCCTTCGGGTGCTTGGATCAACGTGATGAAGTAGCCGACGTCCTCGTCGGGCAGAAACGCTTGCGGCGTCTTCCACACCATGAGGAACGTGACGAACAGCGCGGCGGCAAATATGCCGGAGACGATCCAGCGGTGCCGGAAGAAACTCGGAAGCAGACGTGAGTACCAATTGCGGAACCGTTGAAGCCCCGTATTGAACCAGCGGAAAAATGCGGCTTTTGAAACGTGTTCGCCTGAAAGCAGCCGCGCCGACAGCACCGGTGCCAAGGTCAGCGCCTGGAAAAGCGAGATGCTGATCGACGCCGCGATGGTGATTGCGAACTGCTTGTAGATTTGTCCGGTCGTTCCAGGCAGGAAGCCGACCGGGATGAACACGGCGAGCAGTACGATCGAAGACGCGACGATGGCGCTCTGGATTTCACGCATCGCTTCACCGGCACTGGCGATGCCGCTCTGCTTGCCCTTGTTCATCTCCATGTGGCGCGCGATGTTCTCGATGACGACGATCGCGTCGTCGACGACGAGTCCGGTTGCCAAGGTCAAACCGAAAAGCGTCACGGTGTTGATCGTGAAGCCCAGCGCCTTCATGACGAAAAACGTGCCGATCAACGAAACGGGAATCGTCGCGGCCGGAATCAGCGTCGATCGCGGATCCTGTAAGAACAGGAAGATGACGAGAATGACCAGGAGGATCGAGAGGAGCAGCGTGAGCACGACTTCCCGAATCGACTCGTTGACAAACGTGGTCGAGTCGAAAGCGACCTCCCAGTGAATGCCCGGCGGGAACTGCTTTGCCAGCTGCACCATCTTTGCGCGGACGTCGCTTGCGACTTGCAGTGCGTTGGCGGTCGGATACTGCTGGACACCCATTCCGACCGTTTTGGCGTGGCCGTTGAAGCGTAAGGCGTTCGTGTAACTCTGTGCACCCAGCTCGACGCGCGAAACGTCGCCGAGCCGCACGTAGCCGCCGTTGGGATTGGCGCGAAGAATGATATTGGCAAACTGCGTTGGATCGGAGAGCTGCGTCAGCGCGTTCACGGTGTAGGTGAAGGGTTGATTCTTCGGCGCGGGCGGGGCGCCGATGCTGCCGGCCGCGATGGAGACGTTCTGTTCTTGCAGGGAGCTGACGACGTCGGACGCGTCGAGTCCCTGCTGCGCGAGCTTACGCGGATCCAGCCAGATGCGCATCGCGTACTGGCGCTGCCCGAAGATGATCACGCCGGACACGCCCGGAACCCGGCCTATATCGTTGGCGAGGTTGAGCTGAACGTAGTTGCTCAGGTCGAGCGTGCTCATGCCCTTGTCGTCGGACGTCAGTGCGATGCCCATCACGAACGAGCCCGAGTTTTTAACGACTTGAATGCCGACTTGCTGCACCGTCTGCGGCAGCAGGCCGAGCGACGACTGAACGGCGTTTTGAACGTCGGCCGCCGCGATGTCGAGATTCACGCCTAAGTTAAAGGTACACGTGACCGTCGACACGCCCTGCGAGCTCGTCGAGCTGACGTAGCGCAAGCCTTCGACGCTGTTGACGGCTTGCTCCAGGACGGTCGTGACTTGCGCTTCGACCGCCTGCGGGCTCGCGCCGGTATACGTCGCGGTAACCGACACGACCGGCGGTGCGATCTGCGGATATTGCCCGATGGGCAGCGTCGGAAGGGCCACGAGCCCGCCGATCATGATCACCAGCGAGCAGACGATCGCGAGTACCGGCCGGTTGAGAAATGCCTTCGTCACGTTAGGGTGTTCAACTCAGCAATCGTAGTGGGGGTTTCAGGCGGGAAAGGCCTGCTCGGCGTGGTACGAGCTGCGCGAGAGCGGGCTCGAGACAACCTGATGAAAACCTTTTGACTTTGCCAGCTCGCCGAGTGCCGCGAACTGGGCGGGCGTCACGAACTCCCTGACCGGCAGATGCTTCTTGCTGGGCTGCAGGTACTGGCCCAGCGTAAAGATGTCGACTCCCACCGAGCGGGCGTCGTCCATCGCCGCTTCGACCTCGGCTTCCGACTCGCCGAGCCCGATCATCAGCGACGTCTTGGTGTAGCGCTCGGGTGCCCGAGATTTGGCATGGAGGAGCACCTTTAGCGATTGCTCGTAGCCCGCGCGCTTGTCGCGCACCGTTGCCTGCAGCCGGCGAACCGTTTCGAGGTTGTGCGCGAACACGTCGGGCTTCGCGTCCATCACGATGTCGAGCGCGCGCAGATCGCCGCGATAGTCGCCGCTGAGAATCTCCACGCGAGCTCCCGGAGCGCGCTCGTGGATCGCGCGAACGGTATTCGCGAAGATCAGCGCCCCGCCGTCGGCCAGATCGTCGCGATCGACCGCGGTTAGCACGAGATACTTCCAGCCGAGGTCGCGCACCGCGTCTGCGACGCGCACGGGTTCGAGCCAATCGACTTGACCGCGCGGATTCCCGGTCTTGACGTTGCAGAAGCGGCAGCCGCGCGTGCACGTGTCGCCCAAGATCATGATGGTCGCCGTGCCGGCGCCCCAGCACTCCGCGAGATTGGGACACGCCGCCTCGCGGCAAACCGTATGCAGTTCGAGCGCCGCGACTTTCGCCTTGACGCGCTCGTAATCGTCGCCTGCCGGGAGCGATACTTTCAGCCACGACGGCTTGCGTATCAGGTCGATCTCTATAGCCACTGGTCCGTATTATGCCTCAACTGCTTGTTCGTAGGGCGGGGTGAACGTCACGCCAAAAACTTTTGATAGCTCTTTGAGCAGAACGTACTTGGCTTCTTCGACGCTCACCGGCCGGCGGGCTTCCTTCGATAACGAGGTGATGCCTCGCCCCGGAAGGCCGCACGGCACGATCAGGCCGTCGTAGTCGAGCTCCGTCGAAACGTTGAGCGCGATGCCGTGCAGGCAGACCATCCGCTGCACCGCCAGGCCGACGGCGCAAATCTGGTTTTCGCCCACCCATACGCCCGCGTGCTCGCTCCAGCGCGCAGCCTCGATGCCGAACGCCGAGCACGTCGCAATGACCGCGCCCTCGAGGGTGCGCACCAGCGGCACGATTTCGCGAAAGCGCTCGAGCTTGCGAATCGGATAGACGACCAGCTGCCCGGGACCGTGATAGGTCACGTCGCCGCCGCGCTCGATCTCCACCATATCTACACCGCGTCGCGCGAGCGCATCCGCGTCGAGCAGAACGTTTTCGCGCTTGGCTTGTCGTCCGAGCGTCACGACCGGGGTGTGCTCGACGACGATCCACGTGTCGGGTTCGCGAGCTTCGCGCACCGCCTCGTGGAGGCGGTGCTGAAGATCCCACACTTCACGATACGGCCGCATGCCCAGATCGAGCAGTCGTGCCGATGTCATCGCCCCCGAGTATAGCACGGCTGCCGGACGCCCCAAGGTTGAGGAGGGGCGTAGGGGCGCCCGGTCGCACCAAGCCGGATGCTTTGCCGCTCGCTCGGGCTACTGGCAGCACTCGCCGTCGCAGGTTGCGCGCCCGAGTCATGGGCGCCCGTTCCGCACGGTCCCGCCCCAACCGCAGGCCGGACGGTGGCGAGCGGTCTGCTGCTCTACTTGGCCCGCTACGTCAACGGCGTCTCATCGATCGAGGTGAGGCGTTCGAGCGACGGCGCATTGCAGCGGACGCTTTGGGGAGTCAACGGCATCGACTCCATGGCGATCGATCGCGAAGGAACGTTATACGCGTTCGACCAGCGCCAATCGCAGGAGCGCCGCTTTACTCGCGTTCTCGAGTTTGCCGCCGGATCGGTGCGCCCGGACGTGGTGATTCCGCGAGATCACGGTTCGCCGTTCACGGTATTCGTCGACGCCGACGATCGCCTCGTGGTTCCCGACTTCATCCGCTCGACGCTGTCGTTTTTCAATCGCGGCGGAAGGCATCCGTGGCGCGTGACGCGCGCGGGCCTTTGTTGGCCTTGGGGACTTGCATCGGATGGCGCCGGTCACTTGTGGGTTTCGAACGCGAACTGTCCTAAGCTTCACACGCGCGGATCCATCGTCGAGCTGGGCGACGAGGGAACGACGGTGCTGCGCACCATCACCGAAGGCGTCGGCATTCCATGGCGTATCGCGCTCGACGGAAGAGGCGGCGCTTATATCGTCACCTTCTCGAGTACCAGTGAGACGATCAACCTTTACAGCATGGCGACGGGCCATCTGGTGAGTTCGAAGAACGTCACTAACGACCGCGCGGGGCTCGTCGATCCCAAAAGTCCTGGCGCCGATTCAAACGGCAACATCTACGTTCACTACAGCGGATGCGTGTCGTCGACGGGTTACCATCACTGCGTCGACGCTATCAACGTGTATTCTCCGGGCAGCGTCACGCCGTCGCGAACGCTCGAGGCGGGCGCGAACGGGGGTTTCGGCAACATGGCGTTCGACCATCGGGGAAATGCGTACGTCGTCGTCGGTCACGGTGGCGCTCACCCCACGTCGGAAGTGCGCGTGTATTCGGACGGGGCGAGCAAAAGCCGGACTCTGTTACGCGAGCCCGGCCTTTACGAGATTGCGGTGGGCGACTAGCTCTACTTGGCTCCGACCGGCGACGGCGCTTTCGGTTTGGGGTTGACGATGTGAATCGCTTTGCCGTGCGCCGCTTCGGCCGCGTCCATGATGCCTTCGGTCAACGTCGGATGCGGATGCACCGAGAGGCCGATGTCCTCCAGCGTCGCGCCCATTTCGAGGGCGATCACGCCCTCGCCGATCAGCGATTCGGCTTGCGGTGCGACGATGTGCATGCCTAGCAGCAGATCGGTCTTGGCGTCGCCGACGAGCTTGAGCACGCCGTCGCTTTCGTTCATCGTGCGCGCGCGGCCGCTCGCGGCGAGCGGAAACTTGCCAATGCGTACCTCGTAGCCTTTGGCTTTGGCTTCCTCTTCCGAAAGGCCCACGGTTGCGACCTCGGGATCGGTGTAGACGCAGTTCGGAATCGCGATCGGATCGAACGCCGCGGATTTATCGCCGCTGATGACTTCGGCGGCTACGACGCCCTGCTTCATCGCGCGATGCGCGAGCAGCGGCTGCCCGGTCACGTCACCGATGGCGAAAATAGTCGGAACTTTCGTGCGCATCTGCGCGTCGACCGCAACGAAACCTTTGTCGTCGGCCGCCAGGCCGGCAGCCTGAAGGTTGAGGTTATCGGTCACCGGACGCCGGCCGACCGCAACCAATACCATGTCGAACTTGCGAGACTCGTCTTTGCCCCCGGTGCCCTCGCCGTTGAGCGTCGCGACGACGTTCTTGCCGTCTTTTTTCAGGTCGCCGACTTTCGTGTTGAGCATGATCTCGACGCCTTGCTTTTTGAGAATGCGCCCGAGCGTCTTGCCGATCTCGGCGTCGGTACCGGTAAGAATCTGCGGCATCATCTCGACGACGAGTACCTTGGCACCCATGCGCGCGTAGACGGTTGCGAACTCGAGACCGATGACGCCCCCGCCGATCACGAGCATATCCTTGGGAACGCGCTTTACTTGGACGGCGTCGTCGGAGTTGATGATCGTCTCGCCGTCGCGCGGCCACGCCTTGACGTCGACCGGTGCCGAGCCCGTCGCGATCACGACGTTGCCTGCCTTGATCGTGTCGGTTCCGCCGTCTTTCTTTTTGACGGAGATCTCGGTGGGGCTCTTAAACGATGCTTCGCCGTAGATAAACTCGACGCCGTTGGCTTTAAAAAGCGTCTTCACGCCGCCGACGTTGGAGTTGACGACGTCGTTTTTGAACTTCGCGACGCCTTCGCGGTCGACGGTCGGTTTTGCAACCGTCAAACCGATAGCTCCCGCGTGTTCGATGTGGCGAATCACCTCGCCGACGTGCAGCAGCGCCTTGGTCGGAATGCACCCCCAGTTAAGGCACACGCCGCCCACCTCGTCGCGATCGACGCAGATGACTTTCTTGCCGAGTTGTCCCAGCCGGATCGCGGCATGATAGCCTCCCGGCCCGGCACCGATGACGACCGCGTCGACGTTAAATTCTGCCAAGATGTTTGCTCCCGAGCTAATTGACCGCTTGTGAAGGCGTCTTGGTTTCTCGACGTGGTCCCGGAAAACATTGGTTAGAGGCATGACGTAGGTTTGGGGCGCCCTAGGGGAATCTTTCGCGAACCAATACGTTCAAGCGCCCCATGGGTTGGGGGCCCCACGAAGTGGGGGGCGCGGAGGCTGGGCCGGAGCGCCTGTTAAACTGGCCTCATCCATGGCGACCGTTGGACTGCTGCCGGAGCTCGACCGCGATTCGATCGTTCCGCTATACCGGCAAATCTACGAGCACTTGCGCGAGGCGATTTTGACCGGCACCTTGCCGGAGTCGACCCGTCTCCCGCCCGAGCGGAACATGGCCGAAAAGCTCAACGTCAATCGCAGCACGGTGGTGCACGCCTACCGGGAGCTGGTAAGGGAAGGGCTGATCGAGCAGCGCGTGGGCTCCGGCTCTCGCGTCATTCCCCAACTGCGCGGCCAGCCGGAGCGCTCGGCGGCAGTGCCGTGGTGGGTGACCCTGCCGCCGTGGCGCGTCGGCGAGTTTCCCAACGTGCTCGGCGAGCTGGCGGCAAAGCAAGAGAGCGGACGGATCTCGTTCGTACAGGGCGTCGCGCCCGACGAGCCGTCGCCGCTGGGCGAGTTGGCCAAGTCGTTCGGACACGTCGCGCGCGATCCGCGCTTCGTGCTTTCCTACGGCGATTCGGAAGGCTACGAACCGCTGCGTGCGGCGATTGCGGCGCGAATGAACGCACGCGGCGCGACGACCGTTACGCGCAACGGCATTATCGTGCTCACCGGCTCGACGCAAGGGATCGCGATCGTAGCGCAAAGTTTGGCCGAGGCGGGCGACGAGATCATCGTTGAATCGCCGTCGTATCCGGGCGCGCTGCAAGTCTTTCAGATCAACGGTTTGCGCGCGATTCCGGTGCAGGTCGACGACGAGGGCATGCGCGTCGACCACGTCGAGGCGATCTTGCGCACGCGCCGTCCGCGTTTCATCTACACGATGCCGTCGCTGCACAACCCGACCAGTGCGACCATGAACGCCGATCGCCGCGAACGCTTAGCCACCATCGCCAAACGCGCGGGCGTTCCGATCGTCGAGGACGATCCGTACGGGCCGCTCGCGCTCGACGCCGGTCCGCCGCTCGTCGCGCTCGCTCCCGATTACGTCGTCTACTTGTCGACGTTTTCGAAAACCATCGCGCCCAGCTTGCGCGTGGGTTGGCTGGCCGCGCCGCGAACGATTCTCGAGCGGCTGCTTCTGCGCAAACAAGCCTACGACATGGCGACGAGTCTCTACGTACAGGCCGCCGTGACCGATTACTTGGAACGCGGCTACGACGCGCACGTCGAGCAGCTGCGCGAAGAGCTGCAGCTGCGGCGCAAGCTTGCCGACGAAGCGATCGCGCGTCACTGGCCGGCATCGCTGAAGGCGAGCAGTCCGGCAGGTGGATTCTATCTCTGGGTAACGACGCCGCGCGAGGTGCGGGCGCGCGCGCTGCTCGACGCCGCCGAACGGCGCGGCGCGTCGTTTCTCTTCGGCGAAGCGTTTTTCGCGAGCTCCGGCGGCGACCATCACTTCCGCTTGGCGCTGACGGCCGTTACGCGAAAGGAAATCGGCGAAGGTATTCGCCGTATCGGCGAAGCGTTCAAGAGCTTACGCGCGTGAAGCCGATCGAAAGCCGCTTGCTGGAGTGGTACGGGGTGCACGGGCGCGCGGACTTGCCGTGGCGCGTCGTGCGCGATCCGTACTATACGCTCGTGAGCGAGTTCATGCTGCAGCAAACGCAAGTCGATCGAGTGGTGCCGAAGTTCCGCACGTTCGTCCAACGCTTTCCGACGATCGAGACGTTAGCCGCAGCGTCGGTGGCCGACGTGCTGCGCGAGTGGAAGGGGCTGGGATATAACTCGCGTGCCGTGCGGCTCAAGCGCGTTGCCGAAGCGGTCGTCGAGCGCCACGGCGGCCGCATGCCCGAATCCGCGAGCGCGCTCCTCGACTTGCCTGGAATCGGACCTTACACGGCCAGCGCGATTCGTGCGTTCGCGTTCGACGTCGACGACTTGCCGGTCGATACGAACGTGCGGCGCATCGTCGAGCGCGTCGGACAACCGCTCGAACCACCGGGCGGAAAGGCCCACGACTGGGCTTCCGCGCTCATGGATTTGGGCGCGACGATTTGTAAGGCTCGCGTTCCCAAATGTTTGCTTTGCCCGCTGCAGAGCGAGTGCGCGTCGGCGCCGCTTTCGCCGAGCGCGTGCGTGCCGGCTCCGCGTAAACGCGGCGATACGGTTCCCTTCGAAAAAACCGCACGGTACGCGCGCGGCCGCGTCATCGACCGGCTGCGCGAGCTGCCGCCCGGAAAACGAATTTCATTTCTCGATCTGCACCGCGATCTCGAGCCGTTACTACCCGGGCGTACGGTCGAAGAGGTTCGCGCGTTCGTTCGCGCGCTCGAGCGCGACGGTCTGATCGCCCGTGACGGCGAGTCCGTAGCGCTGGCGGAATAAGCCATGTCCGTACGCGAGCTTTTCGAAGGGCGCCGCGGCCGCGTCGCCGCGGGCTTGCTGGTTTCGGAGTTCGTTGCGGCGACGCAAGGACTGGTCGTTGCCGCTATCATGCCGCGCGTCGTCGCCGATCTGCACGGGCTCGGTGAATACGCGCTCGCGTACACCGCGTTCTTTGTGGCGTTCTTCCTCTTTCTACCGTTTGCGGGACCGTGGGCGGATCGCTATGGGCTGCGTCGCGTGCTCGCGATCGCACTCGCGCTGCTCGGCGCGGGATTGGCGTTGGTCGCGGTCGCGCCGAATATGCCCGCATTCTTGGGAGCGCGCTTCGTCGAAGGTGTCGGCGATGGGCTCGATTATGCGATGTCGCTTACGGCGATCGCGAAATCGTTTCCGGATAATTTGCGTACGCGCATGATGTCGTTCAACGCGACGATGTGGGTGGTCCCGGGGCTGGTCGCACCGGGGCTAGGCGCGTTCGTCGCAACGCAGTTCGGCTGGCGGTGGGCCTTCGCGGGCCTGCTGCCGCTGATCGTCATCGCGGCGGTGCTGATTTTGCCGGCCGTCGAACAGCGGCCGAGTTCGGAGCGCACCGATCCGCTCGGAGCGCTGCGAGTGCTGTTTTCGCGCGCGACGCTCTTTGCTCGCGGTTCGATGCACGCGTCGCTATTTGCGTTTGCGCTGCTGCATGCCGCGTTCTTCGGTGCCGACGCATACGTCGCACTCGCCCTCGTCGGAGTGCGCGGACTCTCGCTCGAGGCGGCGAGCATCTGCATCACGGTTGCGGTGCTAGGCTGGTCGGCAACGGCATTGATCTCGCCGTCGATGCAAGAGCGCTGGGGAAGTGCGGCCGTCGTCGTAAGCGGAGCCGCGGGATGCGTCGTCGCAACGGCGGCGTTCGTGGCCATTGCGCTAGGCGCGCCGATTTGGCTCGCGTACGTGGCCTGGGTCGTCGGCGGCGCGGGAATCGGCTTTGCTTATCCGACGATTTCGGCCGGCGTGTTCGGCGGCGCGTTGGAAGGGCGCGAAGGCATCGTCTCGTCGGCCATGGCGCTCTCCGCGGTCGTCGGCCTTCTCGTGGGTACGTCGATCTGCGGCATACCGATCGCGGCCGCGACCCGATTGGGAACGCCGCTACGCGATGCGCTCGCGCTGACGTTTGTGCTTGCGACGTTCTTCGGCGTAGCGCTGATGGGCGTCGCCGCGAAGACTATAGCTCGAGAAGCTCCAGGTCGCACGTAGCCGTGACGATGCGGCTTTGGCGCGAGTGAACGTCGACGACCGTGTAGCTGTGGATCGGCTCGGAATAGAGCTGCAGCGTATAGGCCATAACTTCGGTCGCGTTGCGCACGCGGTGCAGCTCCTTGGGACCGCCGCGGTGATCGACGTCACCTAAACCCAGCGAGATTTTCTCGGCCGGGCGCAGCTCGACGACGGCGCTGCCTGCGTCGTCGTCGCGATTGAAGTTTTCCACCTCGAGCGCGCCCTCCATCATCAACACCCAGCAGTCGGAGCTGCCGTGATCGTGAATCGGGCTGATCGATCCGGGCGACCAGCGCATGACGACGATCTCGTAACGCGGCAAGCGCAAAAGCTGCGTGCGCGTGTATGCGTAGGGAATCAGCGGTAGACGGTCGCGATAGCTTGCGAAGCGTTGTGCGTAGCGTTGCATCGCATCGAGAAACTCGTCGTCGCCCATCGCTTGCGCGAGCCGATCCATGCCGGCCGTCACGAAGCGGCCTCGAGTGCCGCCCGCGAGCTTTCCGCCACGACGGCTCGAGCAATTGCAGCCGCCTGTTCGCGCGTCTCGGGGACCGCAGTCGTTTCGTACAGCATGCCGCGCAGCGGCGGTCCCAAGGTGAACAGGCGATCGACCTTATTGCCGCCGGCGTCGACGACGTGCAGATCCGGCGTCGCCTCGACGCCGAGACGCAGCCGGTCGGCCCGAATGGTTCCGCGGCGCATGAGGCTCTGCACGAGCGGATGCCGCACCCGCTCGTAGTTGCCGTTTGGTCCGGTACAGTTCACCGCGCAGGAAACCACAAAGCGGTTTTTTCCCGCCGGGCCTTCGACTCCCACTAGAATGCGCCCGTCGGGCGTCTGGGTTGCCTGCGACACACGCCCCCGATGCCGGACGAGCCGCCCATCGCGGTGAAGCCGCTCGCACGCGGCGGCGGTCTTCGGTGGAACGCGATACCGGTGAACGGCCCAAAAAACTTCGAGATGGCGGAGAAAGCGCGCGCGATCTCGCGGCGTCCACGACATCCAGATGGCGGGACTAACGTCACGAATCGCCTCGACGACGTCGCGCCAATCGCCGCCCGCGGCGCAATGGTTGCGAGCCGCCGCTCGCAGCGAGCGCAGGAGATCGTACGGCGTGTTCGTTTGCAGGGCGAGCTGCCGGGGATCGAGCGCACGCGCAAACGGATTCTCGACGCACGGCATGAGACCGCGGCGCGAGACGACGTGCACGCATCCCTC
Source organism: Candidatus Baltobacteraceae bacterium (assembly GCA_036488875.1). Lineage (NCBI taxonomy): Bacteria > Bacillati > Vulcanimicrobiota > Vulcanimicrobiia > Vulcanimicrobiales > Vulcanimicrobiaceae > Vulcanimicrobiaceae bacterium. The sequence goes on from DASXGW010000004.1 coordinate 641,224, forward strand.
GAACTCCCGCTCGTCGAGCATCGCCACGGTATCCATCGCGGTCAACCCGCTCCCGACGATCAGCACGTCGCCGCGAAGGTGCGCCGGCGCCGGGTCGAAGCGCCACGGATCGGCGACGAATCCCGGATGACGGTGGAGCACCTGCGGCAGAAAAGCGTAATCCGGCGGAAAGTTTCCAAGAGCCAACACGACGTGCCGCGCGATGCGTTCGCCGCCGTGCGCGTCGACGACGGTAAAGTGTTCGGCGCCGGCTACGACGTCGACGACTTCGGCGCGCAGCGTTTCGAATTCGGGCCGGTGCTCGAGTGTTTCGCGCAAACGCTCGCGAAGATATGCGCCGAAACGACGGCGCGAGATCAACGCCGATTCCGGCTCGGTTCGCAACCAGTTTACGAGATGCCGTTTGTCGCCGGCAACGGCACTCATCGCGCGCGCCGTACCGTTCATGTACAGCCGCTCCGATGCCGGGGCGTACGCGCTTCCGGGCCCCGGTTCTCCCGCATCGATCAAAAGCGCGCGGAAGTCCGGCGGGGCCATCAGCGCGAGCTCTGCGGCGACCGTCGTTCCGGCAAGACCTCCGCCGACGATGACTGCGTCGAAGAGCTGGCCTGAATCCATGGCCCAATTATTATCGGCCGGGGGAGCCTACATTTCGCTCATGCCGTTGTCGGCTCGGGTCTCGTTTACCGGAGTAAACTTCGACCGTCGCCTCCTAGGCCTGAACGAAATCTAGGCTCCCCCGCTCTCTTTTCTTCTGTCGATCATTGCTTCGATGGCGCGATAGATGCGCGGAACGTACTCGTGCTTGTAAGGATAGATCTCGACGGGGTCGCTCGTGTGAACGAGCATTGCCGGATCGGCTTCAAATACGATGAGCCTTCCGTCTTGCCCGATCGCGCAATCGATCCCGAAATACTCTAGGCCGACAGCGCCGGCGACGTTTCGTAAAACGCTTTGCAAACCGTTTGTAAAGATCGATCCCATGTCGATCATGAACGCGGCCTCCTCGTCGCGCATCCACTGGTGTTCGCCCATAGGCGCGTTGTAGTAGTGAATCATCCAGCTGGGCGAGATCGCTAGATGCACCGGATAGGGCTCGCCGTCGACGAAAACGATGCGGTACTTGCGATAGTTTCCGTCACCGCTGACGTAGTCGATGAAGGGGCTCACGAAGTACGCCGGCGCTCCGACGCGCGCGGCGTACTCGCGCAGCTCCCGAGTGCTGACGAGACGCGCGAGATCGTGACCGGCATGCGAACCGACGGGACGTGCGATGATCGGATAGGCAAACGGCGACTCACCGGCCGCCAACGACTCGGCGCCGGCCTGCGCAACCGCCGCGACGGTGCAATCGACTCGCGCCAGCGTTTCGCCCAAGCGGCGTCGTCCCACCCCCAGGACGCGTTCGGGCGCGTTGAGCGACGGCCGGTCTTGCGCGTCCAGAAACGTTCGCGCCAAGCGCAGCGCTCCAACGGCCTCGTCGGATTCGGCGATGGCGTTGAGCACGACGTCGTACGGCGGCAACCTTTCGTGCGAGGCCTGCGCATCGTCGAGCAAATACAACTTGCAAAAACTCGTCGTCCTGCGGTCGAACAAAAAGTCGACCGGAACGTTGGCTTGCCAATCGCCGGGGGTGCAAAGCACCAGCAAACTGCGCTTTTCGTTGGGTGCGCGGTGCGCGAAGGCGCGCTGATGCGAGAGTGCGCGTTTTTGGTGGGCGACGGCTTCGCCGAGTTCGCCTTTGATCTGCAGCAGCTCGTACATGCCCAAGTTCGCGGCAACCGACGAGGGTTCGACCTCGAGAGCTTCGTCGAACAGCCGCCGAGCCTCGTCGATGCGGCCCTCGCGCAAGACCAGACCGGCTTTCCCGATTAACGACGCGACGAACTTCGGAGCGCGAGCCAGCGCCGAATCGTACGCCAGCATCGCTTCTTTGGGCGCGCCGAGTTCGTCGAGCGTCATGGCGAGATTGTTGTAGAGAACGGCTGCCCCTGGAAACTGCACGATTGCTTCCGAGAACGCCGCGACGGCTTCGCGCATCCGTCCCTGCGCGCGCAGCGCGACCGCCTTTTCGTTGAGCGATTGGATCGATTCGGCCATGCGGGGAGTTTACGCGGACGCTCCTGAAGCTCCCTAGCGATGCCTTCCATTCCGTTTCCCAAGAAAAAAGTGCCGCGAGAGACCGCGGTCGAGCAGCTTGCCGTTCTCGAGCGCACCTACCCGCACGCCGTTACGGCACTGAACTACGAAAGCGATTTCCAACTCCTCGTTGCGGTCATCCTCTCCGCTCAATGCACCGACGCACGAGTGAATATGACGACGCCGGCGCTCTTTGCGAAGTATCCGACGCCGCAGAAGCTGGCGGCAGCCGATCAGTCCGAGGTCGAGAAGATCATCAAATCGTGCGGCTTCTTTCGAATGAAGGCTCGCAACATCATCAACTGCGCCCGCGACCTGGTCGAGCGTTTCGGGGGTGAAGTTCCTCGCGACCGCGAGGATTTGGAATCGCTGGCCGGCGTCGGCCGAAAGACGGCGAGCGTCGTCATGGCGGCGGCTTTCGAGGAAGCCGCGCTCGCGGTCGACACGCACGTCTTTCGCGTCTCGCATCGACTGGGAATTACGCTCGGCAAGACGCCGCGTCAGGTCGAGGACGATCTTACGGCGCTGCTTCCCAAATCGAAGTGGGGGGATGCCACGCACTGGCTGATCATGCACGGACGCGCGATCTGCAAAGCCCCGACGCCGCAGTGCGCGCGCTGTCCGGTGAACGCCCTGTGTCCAACGCCCGCGATTATCAGTCGAACGTTAACGGCCCGGGTCCGTGCAAGTGGCTCGGCGGTTCCAACTCGGCGTCGGAAGCCAGCTGTTTCAAAAGCGAAGAAGCGGTAAGGTCGTCGCCGTAACCGGACTCGGTCGAAATCTTTGAGAGGTTGACCAGTGCCGGCGCGTTCGCGTTGGGATCGAACTGGTAATCACCGTCGAGGTCGAGTCCCTTGATCAAAACCAGCTGATTGACGTCGTCGAGCTCGAGCGATACGCGGTGGTCGGCAAAGCGCAAGCGTAGGCGAAGCGGGCGTTCGAGACGTATCAGCTTGACGCCGTTGCGCTCGCCGATAATCGCGTTGAGGCGTTTGATGCCGGTGGCGAGGTGCTCGGCAAAAAGACGGAGCGACTCCTCGGCATCTTCGGGCATGCGCTCGACGGCTTTCCCGCTCGCTTCGTCAATGGCTTTATCGACCTCGCGACGTGTGCGCAGTTTTTGCGCGGCGGCGACAATGGGGTTCTGCGCGGTGAACTTGGGATCCATGGGATCGGGCATATCGGAGCCTTCGCAATTTTCAGACTTTCTTCATGCAGTACGCCCACGCTAAACGGACCTTTCACGTTTGTAAAAGCTTCGAGGTGTCACGATGAATCTCCGCAAGCGCTTCCTCCCATTCACCCTTTCCCTTCTCGCGCTGGCAGCGGCCGGCTGCGGAGGGCATAATGGGTCTTCGGGCACACCCCCGGAGGTCACGAATGGGCCGATGACGAGCGACACGGTTATCAGTACCGATTCCGTAATCAAACGCCTAAAGAAGAAGGTCGTCATCGGGTCGACGATCGATCCGAAGTTCGGCCAACTCAATCCTTACGGGCTCACCGTCGCGCCTTCAACCGCCGGACTTTTTACGGCAGGCGACCTTGCGGTTTGCAACTTCAACGCCAAAAGCAACATCCAGGGGACCGGCTTCACGATCGTTGCGCTGCATCCCACGCCGGGGTCGAAGCCGACGCTGGTTTACGGCAATAAGAAGATCTTGCGAGGTTGTAACGCACTTGCGCTTGCGCCGGGCAACTTTATCTGGGCGGCGGATTTCGTTGCCAACGACAATCCGATCATCCAGCCGAACGGGAAACTGTTGATGAACATCAAGGGCTCGTTCCTCGACCATCCGTTCGGACAGGCATACGCTGCGCCGACCAAGGGCGACACCGCGTTTTACGAGAGCAACGCCGGCAACGGTACGATCGTGCGCTTCGACGTCGTCAAAAACACGGCGCAGGTGATCGCCAAAGGTTTCAAAGTCAATCACGGCAAGCCCGGAAGCATTCTCGGTCCGTCGGGATTGAACTACAATCCGAAGAACGACACGCTGTACGTCGTCGATGGAGCGAACAACGCCGTATACGCCCTTGCCAACATAACTTCGGTTCCCCAGAACTGCCTCGCGCTCGCAAGCGACGGCGTGCACTTCTCCGGCTGCAACGCTAAGAACGCGCAGGTTGTGTACATCGGCAAACCGCTCAACGGACCGATCAGCTCGGCGCTGTTGTACAACGGAAATCTCGTCATCGGCAATACGCTCGATCCGAACGGAAAGAACCTCATGATCGAAATTACGCCCCGCGGAAAACTTCTCGACGTAAAAAACGTCGACAAGGGCGCCGCCGGCTCGCTGTTCGGAATGGTCGCCACCGGAACGAGTGCCGCGACGACGAAGCTCTATTTCAACGACGATAATCAGAACAACTTAGAGGTGCTCGAGCCGTAAAAGCGGACGCAGCAAAAAGCGGCGGCGCGGTTTTCACCGCGCCGCCTTTCTATATGATGATATGAGAAGGACGTGTTACTGGGGTTTCGAGCTCGGCTTGGCCGAGGTCTTGGCCATCGGCTTAGCCGCGGGCTTTGCCGTCGACTTGGCCATCGGCTTCGCCGTCGACTTGGCCATCGGCTTCGCCGCGGTCGCGGCCTTAGCACTGGCTTTCGGGCTCGGGCTTGGGCCGGTGGCGGCCATCGCCGTACCGGTCATCAAGAAACCCGAAGCTACCAAAGCTGCAAGAAGCTTCTTCAAAAAGATCACCTCCTTTCGCTCAGTTTCGAACGGCCGTGGGTTCGAGCGAGCGGGGAGGCGACCCTCTACTTGGCTACTTCCCCTTGCCGACGAGTCCTCGCGAGATGACTAGCCGCTGAATCTGCTGCGTCCCCTCGTAAATCTGCGTGATCTTGGCGTCTCGCATCATCCGCTCGACGGGATACTCGGACGAGTACCCAAAGCCCCCGAGCACCTGGACGGCGTCGGTCGTCACCGACATCGCGACGTCGCCGCATTTGAGCTTGGCCATTGCGGCCCACAGCGTGACGTCGGCCGCGCCTTCGTCGCAGCGCCGCGCGGCTTCGTAGAGCAGCAAGCGCGCCGATTCGACCTCGGTCTTCATGTCGGCAAGCATGAATCCCACCCCTTGATGTTGGCCGATCGGTTTTCCGAACGCGATGCGTTCCTTGGCGTAGCCGGTGGCGTAGTCGAGCGCTCCGGCGGCGATGCCGAGCGCCTGCGCGGCGATGCCGGGGCGCGATTTGTCGAGCACGCGCATGGCGATCTTGAAGCCTTCGCCTTCTTCGCCGAGGCGATTGGCCGCGGGTACTTCGCAGTTATCGAAGATCAGCTCGTTGGTCGGCGATCCCCGAATACCCATCTTTTTCTCTTTCTTACCGACCGAGAATCCGGACATCCCTTTTTCGACGACGAACGCGCTGACGCCGCGCGAGCCGGCTTGCGGATCGGTGACCGCGAAGACGCACACGACGTCGGCAACGCTGCCGTTGGTAATCCAAATCTTTTGACCGCTCAGCGAGTACGAGTCGCCTTTGCGGACGGCGCGCGTGCGCATCGAACCGAGCGCGTCCGAGCCGCTCGACACTTCGGTGAGCGCGTACGCGGCGAGATGTTCGCCCGAGGCGATCTTCGGCAGGAAGCGGCGCTTTTGTTCGTCGCTGCCGGCGATCATGATCGGCAGCATTCCGAGCTCTTGGACGGCGACGATCAGCGAACTCGACGCGCACGCTTTGGCGATCTCTTCGACGACCTTTACGTACGTCACGAACGTGCCGCCCAGCCCGCCGTATTCGCTGGGAATGGGAATTCCGAGCAGATCGTTCTGTGCAAAAAGGTCTTTGATGTCCCACGGAAACTCGCCCGTTTCATCGATCTCGGCCGCACGCGGCGCGACCTTCTCGGCGACGAGCTCCCGTACGGAAGCCAGGATGAGCGCCTCTTCCTCATTGATTGCCGATTGCATGGATGCCGTCATATCGAGGGCTTCAACATTGCCGCATCCAAGCCCCGGGATATGCAGAAGGTTTACGCCTCGTGCGCCGACGCCGTTGCCGATATTCCCAGCGGCGCCTCGCTGGCGGTCGGCGGCTTCGGGCTCAACGGCATCCCTCACAACTTGATCGAGGCGCTGCTCGAGCAAGGCGCAACCGGCCTCGTGACGGTTTCCAACAACTGCGGGGTCGACGGCTGGGGATTAGGCGTCCTGCTCGACCATCGGCGGATTCGGCGGACGACGGGATCGTACGTCGGCGAGAACAAGGAGTTCGAGCGCCAGTATCTCCACGGCGAACTTGAGGTCGAGTTGTGTCCCCAAGGAACCTTGGCCGAGCGTTTGCGCGCCGGCGGCTGCGGCATTCCCGCGTTTTATACCGCAACCGGCGACGGTACGCTCGTTGCCGACGGAGGGCTGCCGTGGAAGCACAATGCCGACGGCAGCGTAGCGATTGCGTCGCCGAAGAAGGAGACGCGCGTTTTCAATGGGCGCGAGTACGTGCTCGAACAGGGCATCGTCTGCGACTTTGCGCTCGTGCGCGCGTCGATCGGCGATACCGCCGGCAATCTCGTCTTCCACAAGGCGACGCGGAACTTCAATCCGCTGTGCGCGATGGCGGGAAAGATTACCGTCGCCGAGGTCGAGGAACTGGTCGAGCCCGGCGCGATCGATCCCGAGAACGTTCATCTGCCCGGCATCTTCGTGCAGCGCATCGTGCACGTCGGTCCGCAAGGCAAGCGCATCGAGCGCGTCACTACCCGCAAGAAAGGCGCTTGAGATGCCCTTAACTCGCACTCAGTTGGCCGCGCGCGTCGCCCAAGAGCTGCGCGACGGGCAATACGTCAACCTCGGAATCGGTCTTCCGACGCTCATCCCGAACTACGTGCCCCACGGCGTTACGGTGACGCTGCAAAGCGAGAACGGTATTCTGGGGTTCGGTCCGTACCCGTACGAAGGTGACGAAGACCCCGATCTCATCAACGCCGGGAAGGAAACGGTAACGGTGCTTTCGGGCGCATCCTTTTTCGATTCGGCCCTATCGTTTGGAATGATTCGCGGCGGTCACATCGATCTTGCCGTGCTGGGGGCGATGCAGGTCTCCGAACACGGCGATTTGGCCAACTGGATGATTCCGGGCAAGATGGTCAAGGGCATGGGCGGCGCGATGGATCTGGTGCACGGAGCCAAACGCGTGATCGTCATGATGGAACACGTGGCCAAAGGCAACGCGCAGAAAATCGTCAAGCAGTGCTCGCTTCCGCTAACGGGCAAGCGCGTCGTTCACCGCATCATCACCGACATGGGAACGATGGACGTTATGCCCGAGGGTCTCGTTCTGCGCGAACTCGCGCCCGGAGTTACGTTGGACGAGATACGGGCAGCGACGGAACCAAAGCTTCACGTTCCGGTCGCGCCGATGGTGATGGAGGTTCCGGCGGGCGTCGCATAGCAATCGTGTGCACCATTGGAGGTGTATACATGATTCGTACTCGTATCGGTCAAGCCGTTGCGGCGCTCGTTTTCGCAGGAATATTCATGGGCATCGGGGCGGGCATCGCGCTGGCGGCGCAGCCGCACATGGTCAACGCGCGCGGATATCTCTACTCGGCGCTGCACGAGCTGCAAGCCGCCGTTCCGGATAAAGGCGGGTATCGCAACAACGCGATCAACTCGGTCAATGCGGCAATCAATCAAGTCAACGGCGGTATCCACTGGGCCGCGACCCACTAGACTGCGTTAGGCTGAAATCTCTCTAAACTGGGTTCTATAGAGGCGTGAATAGAGGCCGCCGCGCGCGAGAAGATCCGCGTGGCGGCCCATTTCAACGATGCGCCCCGCGTCGACGACGAAGATCACGTCGGCGGCGTGGATGGTCGACAGGCGGTGCGCGATCACCAAGCTGGTCCGTCCGCGCATCACCGTTACCAGCGCTGCCTGAATCGCGGCTTCGCTTTCGGAATCGAGCGAGCTGGTCGCCTCGTCGAGAATTAAAATGCGCGGATCCTTGAGCAGCACGCGGGCCAGCGCCAAACGCTGACGCTCCCCGCCGGAGAGCTTGTGACCGCGCTCGCCCACGACGGTTTCGTAGCGGTCGGGCAGCGTGTCGATGAAGTCGGCGATATGGGCGGCGGTGGCGGCGGCGCGCAGCTCGTCGTCGTTCGCATCGGGTTTACCGTACCGCAGATTGCTGGCGATCGTATCGTGGAAGAGGTACGTCTCCTGCGTGACGATGCCGATATCGCGGCGTAGCGATTCCAACGCGACGCCGCGGACGTCGTGACCGTCGACGCGTACGATGCCGGTTTGCGGATCGTAAAAGCGCGGCACGAGCTGCGTTATCGTCGTCTTGCCCGCTCCCGACGGGCCGACGAAAGCCGCCACTCTCCCCGGTTCGACGTGAAACGAGATGTTGTCGAGCACCGTGCGCTCGGTGCCCGGATAGGCGAACGTAACGTGCTCGAACTCGATGTCACCGCGCACGCCCGGAAGCACGACGGCGTTAGGCGGCTCGTACTCTTCGGGCTGCATTCCCAAATAATCGAAGATGCGTTCGAAAACCGCAAGCGCGCTGACGATCTGCACTTGAATGCCGGCAAGCGCGGCAGCGGGTCCGTAGAGACGTTGATTGATGAACCCGACGAATGCCACCACCACGCCGACTTGAAGTCCCGACGCGAGCGCGTACCAGCCGCCGCCCAGCCACACGATCGCCGGTCCGACGATCGTCATCGCGCCTAAGCTGGCCATGAACCACCGGCCGACCATTGCAAGATCGATCTCGAGCTGCATGAGCCGCGTGCCGGCTTCGTAGAACCTCGACCGCTCGAACGCTTCGCGCGCGAACGATTTGATGAGCGTGATGCCCGAGATCGAAAGCGTCTCTTGCGTGATCGATTCGATCTCGTCGCGCTTCTGGCGCGTCTGCTTGCGTACGTCGTACATGCGGCGTCCCACCGGACCGAGCGGAAGCACCATCAGCGGAACCACGACGATCGAGATCAGCGCGAGGCGCCAGTTCCAAACGAACATCGCCACGAGCGTGGTCGCGATGATCGCGAGGTTGGTGACGATCGTCGTGAGCGTGCCGGTGACGACGTTGTCGATGTTGTCCACGTCGTTGCTGACGCGGTTCATGATCTCGCCGGTCTTCGTGCCGGTGAAGAAGGCGACCGGCATGCGGTGCAAGTGGGCGACTAGACGCGTGCGGATGTCCCGCATGATGCCTTCGCCGACGATCGAGTTGAGATATCCCTGTAACACGCTCAGTGCGGCCGACACCAGCGCCGCGACGAGCATGACGCACACGTCGGCGACGAGCTCCCGGTAATCGCGGTGCGGAAATGCCGAGTCGATGATGCGCGCCATTACGAATCCGGGCACCAGCCCGAGGGCCGAGCTGAGCAAGATGCAGACGAGAACGACCGATTGTTGACGCCAGTAGGGCGCGAACAGCTCGCCGATGCGGCGCCAATCGATGCGTTTATGAACCTGCGGCTTCTCAGGGCCGTAGATGTTCGACCACATGAGGCCGTGGCCGGCCATCACGGTGTCACCGCGTTTCTATCGCTTTCCGTTACGAAGCGCCGCAAGTTCCTTGAAAAGCTTCTTCTCTTTGTCGTTGAGATTTTGCGGGAGCTGGCCGATCAGCCGAACGTACTGATCGCCGGTGCCGCCGCCCTTGACGCGCGGCATACCGCGGCCCGACAGACGCAGTAAACGGTTGTTCTGCGTCCCTTCCGGGATCGTCATCGCGACTTGACCGCTCAAAGTGGGAACCTTGACGTCGCCGCCGAGCAGCAAATCGTAGATGCTCACGGGCAGGTCGACGTAAAGGTCGTCGCCCTTACGCCGGTAGGTGGGATCGTCGTTCAGCTTTACGATGAGATACAGGTCACCGGCCGGTCCACCGTTGAGACCTGCGCCCCCTTGTCCCGCGAGCCGGATGCGCTGGCCGTCGCCGATGCCTTTGGGAATCGATACCTCAAATTTCTTATTGACGAGAACGTGGCCGGTGCCGTGGCACTGTATGCACAGGTGTCCGCTTTCCGTACCGGTCCCGCGGCAACGCGTGCAAATGTCTTCAACCTGAAGCGAAACCGCTTTCTTCCCGCCGTCGTACACGTCGCGCAGTCCGAGCTCGATGGTGGTTTCGAGATCTTGGCCGCGCTGCGGGAAGCCGGTGCTCTGCGTCGTTTGACGCCGTCCGATTCCCGAAAAGAACATGTCGAAAAAATCCGAGAACCCGCTGGGGCCGCCGGGAGCACCGGCGCCGCCCGGTCCAAAGTTGAACTCGAACTCTTGACCGGCGCTGCGATAGCGGCGCTGCTGCTCGGCTTGACGCGCGGCCTCTTGCCAATTCGGGCCGAGCATGTCGTACTTTTTGCGCTTCTCGGGATCGCCGAGCACTTCATAGGCCTCGGAAATTTCCTTGAACTTCTCTTCGGCCTCGTGCTGATTATTCGGATTGGCATCGGGGTGCCACTTGCGCGCGAGCTTACGGTACGCGGACTTGATATCTTTCTCAGCCGCATTCTTCGGAACGCCTAGGACCGTGTAGTAATCCCTAAAGTTCATGCGTCGTGTTTGGCAACGATGACCTTAGCGGGACGCAAGAGCTCCTCGCCGATCGAGTATCCCTTTTGAGCGACTTCGACGACCGTGTCGTCGTCGGTGCCGTTGGTCGCCGCGGTCGTACCGATCGCTTCGGCGACGCGCGGATCGAACGGCTTGCCCTTGACCTCGATCTGGCGAACGCCTTCGCCGGCGAGCAGCGCTTCAAAGCCTTTGAGGGTTTGCTCGATTCCGCCGCGCAAACCGTCGCCGGCGCCGGCCTGCAGTGCTCGTTCCAGATTATCCAGGACGGGCAAGAAGCGCTCGAGCAGCATGCGGCGGTGCGAGGTCACGATGGAATCGATGTCGCGCTGCATCCGCTTCTTATAGTTCTCGAAGTCGGCCATCGCGAGCAAGAACTTATTGTAGTTGTCGTCGGCGCGCGCCCGTTCGGCCGCGAGCTGCTCTTCGAGCGAGTCCTGGAGCGTGGGCGCGTTCGAATCGGGTTCGTCGATTAACGCTTCGCCCGCCTCAGTTCTTAAAACTTGGTCGTCAAACATATCTTTCAATAAATACGATCGGAAGGTGGAAGTGAGGCGCAACGCAACGCGCGATGCGCCTCAGCACGAAGCTTATTTCGCTTCTTTGAATTCGGCGTCGATCACGTCTTCCGAGGGTTCCTCGGAAGTGCTGCCGTTTGCGGATCCCGCGCCGGCACCGGCTTGAGTGCCGTCGCCGTTCGTTGCCTGCGCGCCTTCAGGGGCGGCGGCTTTATAGAGCAGCTCGGCCATCTTATAGCTGGCTTGCTGCAGCCGCTCGATCGCGGGCTTGATCTCCGCAACCGTGCCGTTTTCGGTGACGCGTTTGAGCTCGGACAGCGCGTTCTCGACGTCGCCGCGGGCCCCGGCGTCGAGTTTGTCGCCGACTTCCTTGAGCGATTTTTCCGTCGAGTAAATGAGGCTCGACGCGTTGTTGCGCACCTCGGCCTCTTCGCGCTTGGCCTTGTCGGCCGCGCCCTGGAGCTCGGCATCCTTGACCATGCGATCGACTTCGTCTTTCGACAAATTCGTCGAGGCCGTAATCGTGATCTGCTGCTCCTTGCCGGTTCCGAGATCTTTGGCGGCGACGTTCACGATGCCGTTGGCGTCGATGTTGAACGTGACCTCGACCTGCGGAATGCCGCGCGGAGCGGGCGGAATGCCCTCCAAGCGGAATCTTCCCAGCGTCTTATTATCGGGCGCCATCGGCCGCTCGCCTTGGAGCACGTGAATGTCGACCGACGTCTGACCGTCTTCGGCCGTCGTAAAGACCTGCGACTTCTTCGTCGGAATCGTCGTGTTGCGATCGATCAGCTTCGTCATCACGCCGCCGAGCGTTTCAAGACCCAGCGAGAGCGGGGTCACGTCGAGCAGAACGACGTCGCGAACTTCGCCCGCCAACACGCCGGCTTGGATCGCCGCGCCGACCGCAACCACTTCGTCCGGGTTTACGGTGAGGTTCGGCTCTTTACCGGTGAGCTTGCGCACGAGTTCTTGAATGACCGGCATGCGCGTCGCGCCGCCGACCATGATCACTTCGTCAATCTTCGAAACGTCGAGCTTCGCGTCGGCGATCGCGCTTTGGAAGGGTCCCACACAGCGATCGGTGAGGTCGCCGGTAAGCTCTTCGAACTTCGCCCGCGTCAGCGTGTAGTCGAGGTGCTTGGGGCCTTCCTGATCGGCCGTGATGAACGGCAGGTTGATGCTCGTCTGCACGACCGACGACAGCTCGATCTTCGCTTTTTCGGCCGCTTCGGTAAGCCGCTGCATCGCCTGCTTATCCTTGGCGAGATCGATGCCTTGATCGCGGCGGAACTGCTCGACGAGCCACTCGACAACGCGGTGGTCGTAGTCGTCGCCGCCCAGACGCGTGTCGCCGTTGGTCGCCTTCACTTCGAAGACGCCGTCGCCGACTTCCAAAATCGAAACGTCGAAGGTGCCGCCGCCGAGATCCCACACGAGGATCGTCTCGTTGCCCTTCTTTTCGAGTCCGTATGCGAGCGCCGCTGCGGTAGGCTCGTTGATGATGCGCAGCACGTCGAGGCCCGCGATCTTACCCGCGTCCTTGGTCGCTTGACGCTGCGCGTCGTTGAAATAGGCGGGCACGGTGATGACCGCTTTGGTCACGCGTTCGCCCAAATAGTTGCTCGCGTCGTTGACGAGCTTTTGAAGAATCATCGCCGAAATTTCTTGCGGCGTGTAATCCTTGCCGTCAATCTTGACGTTGTAATCGGGCTCACCCATGTGCCGCTTGATCGAGCTGATCGTGCGGTCGGGATTGGTGATTGCCTGGCGTTTTGCCAGCTGGCCGACGAGACGTTCGCCGGTTTTTGTGAATGCCACCACTGAAGGCGTCGTACGCGAGCCTTCGGCGTTGGGGATAACGGTGGGCGAAGAGCCCTCCATAACGGCGACGACCGAGTTGGTCGTGCCCAGGTCGATTCCGACCGTCTTAGCCATTAACGTTCTACCTCGTTTGTGTAAAATATCCGAAGCCGTCCTGGACCAGCTATACCCTTCGATCGCTCCGGCCGAGGTTACAAGCCCGATGCGATGACGGCGGCGCCTTGCCGCTTACGGATGGAACGGATTGGGTTACCGCACCATGATACACGATGCGGCTGTGAAGTTGTTTCACTATTCAAAACAACTAAAAGAGGGGCCCAGGTTGCAGGTAACCCCTCTCTCTCTCTGGTGTCGCCCTGAGCTTCCGTGTCACCCTGAGCTTGTCGAAGGGTGACCAAGAACTAAGGCTGTTGCTCTTGCGGCGGCTGCTGTTGCTGCCCAGGTTGCTGTTGAAGTGCCTGAGGTTGCGCGGCGGGCGTCTCGCCCAGCTTGATCGCGACGAACTTTTTCATTCCCTGCGACCAGACGTTGAGCCGGATCGTATCGCCCGGTTTCTTTGAGGCGATGTAGTCGTGCAGGCCTTTGACGTCGCCGTACGGCTTGCCGTCCGCCTGGAGGATTACGTCGCCCGGTTGGATGCCGGCCTGGTCGGCGGGCGAGCCGGAGAAGACCTGCTGCACCGCGATGCCGCTGCCGCCGTTGTAACCGATCTGGTTTTTGATGCCGGCGGTCAGTTCGGCCATGTAAATGCCGAGGAAGCCCGTGTCGGTGCCTTGGTGAGCGCCGGGATTCTTCTCGAGCGAGGCCACGACGCTGCGTATGGTGTTCGAGGGGATCGCAAATCCGATGCCCTGCGCATAGGCCGATTTAACGGTCGATTGATTCATCCCGATTACTTGGCCGTCAATATCGATCAGGGGTCCGCCGGAGTTGCCGGGGTTGATCGGTGCGGAGGTCTGCAGCAAACCTTTGAAATCGATCTCGGCGCCGTTTTCGGTCGGAATCGGTTCCGAACGGTTGAATGCCGAGACGACGCCGACCGTTACCGTCTGCTGTAGTTGGAGCGGCTCGCCGATCGCGATCGCCCACTGTCCCTGTTCGAGGCGGCTCGAATCGCCCAAGTCCAGCGGCGGGGGCAGTTTGCCGTAGTTATCGACGCGTAGAATGCCGACGTCGGCGGCAATGTTGTACGCGACGACGTGCGCCGGCACTTTATCGCCGTTTGCAAAGACCACCGTCAGCTTGGCCACCTTGCCGCCCTGCGGCGGCTGGAGCACGTGCGCGTTGGTCACGATGTCGCCGCGCGAGTCAATGACGAATCCCGATCCCGACGCTTCGCCGTGGTATGGCTGCACGATGCCGGGACCGCCTTGACCGCCGAAAAACTGTTGGAAGAAGGGATCGGCCGGAATTACTTCCTGGCCGTTGACCTCTTCGGTAATCGCGACCACCGACGATTTCGTGCGCTTCACGGCGCTGACGATGCGGTCTTGGTCGCTAACCCCGCTCAATGGCACGGCGGCGATTGCCGGCGGCGTGCCGGCCGGGCCGGTTGCACCAAAAAAATGACTGCTCGCATAGAGCATCATGAGGAAGCTGCCGATAACGGCGCCCACCAATCCCACGATGAGCGTGGGCAGAACGCGATTCTTCATATGCAGCATCTACCCGAGGCCGGAAAAAAAGTTACCGGCCGGGCGCCGCGGTTTTAAAACTTTAGCATCTCTTCACAATCGGCCGGCGGCTCGGCCGCCAGCAGCTCGCTTGGGAGCCGGCGCGCGAG